>NZ_JBLJDO010000018.1:0-56819 GCF_059410345.1 Sulfurivermis sp.
GCATCACGCAACAATTGCACATCGGCCACCTTCCACGGCGACCGCAATCCAAGAATCTGGGCGTACAGGTCTATGTCTCTCATGGTTCAACAGGCTAAGCTACCCACTCGATCCGGGGAAGAGCCAAGAAATCAAACCACGGCGGGCACGGAAGACACGGAGGGCGTAGAAGGATCAGCGACGGCTTGCGCAATCTCCGTGCCCTCCGTGGTCAAAACTCGTTCAGTGACTTTCTTCCGCCACCACCGCGGCGTAGCCGGCGGCATCGAGCAGACCGGCGAGGTCAGCGGCATTGGCCGGCTTCATCTTGAACAGCCAGCCGTCGCCGTAGGAGTCTTTGTTTACCAGCTCCGGATTGTCGGACAGCTTATCGTTGGCACCGATCACTTCACCGGCGATGGGGGCGTACACGTCGGAGGCGGCCTTCACCGACTCCACTACCGCGCAGTCCTGATCACTCTTCAGTGTGCGGCCCACCTCGGGCAGCTCGACGAACACCATGTCGCCCAGCAGTTCCTGGGCGTGCTCGGTGATGCCGATGGTAACGGTGCCGTCGCTCTCTGCGCGCACCCATTCGTGAGTCTTGGTGTACTTCAGTTCGGCCGGTACGTTGCTCATGGTTGTCTCCTCGGTCTCAATACGTGGGTTGTTCGGTTCAATCGATGCAGGGCTGGCCGTTGCGCACGAAGGGCGGCTTGACCACGCGCGCCTTGAGGCGCTTGCCGCGGATGTCTACCTCACACTCGCGCACCTCACCGGCCGGCACCCGGGCCAGCGCCACGGCGCGGCCCAGGCTCGGCGCAAAGGTGCCCGAGGTGATCTCGCCGGCGCCCTGCGCGGTAAATACCTGCTGGTGGCTGCGCAGCACGCCCTTATCCTCCAGCACCAGCCCGATCAGCTGCTGCGGCACACCGGCGCTGCGCTGCGCCTCCAACACCGGACGGCCGATGAAGTCACGCTCCTGCGGTTCCCAGGCCACGGTCCAGCCCAGCCCGGAAACCAGCGGTGTGGTGTCCTCGTCCATGTCCTGGCCGTACAGGTTCATGCCCGCCTCCAGGCGCAACGTATCGCGCGCACCCAGGCCGCAGGGCTTCACCTCCTGGGCATACAACTCGTTCCACAATTCTTCCGCCTGCTCCGTCGGCACCATGATCTCGTAGCCGTCCTCGCCGGTATAGCCGGTACGGGCGATGAACAGGTTGCCGGCTTCCACCGCAGCGAAACGCGGCAACTGCGGCGCCGCGCCGATGCGCGCGCCCAGCGCGGCCTGCGCCTTGGCACGGGCATTGGGGCCCTGCACGGCGATCATCGCCAGCCCATCTTGCACGTCCACCTCCACGTCGAAGGACGGGGCATGACGACGCAGCCAAGCGATGTCCTTGTGGCGGGTGCCGGCATTGACCACCATGCGGAACCACACCGGAGTCATATAGTAAACGATCAGGTCGTCGATCACCCCGCCGCGCTCGTTGAGCATGCAGCTGTAGATGGCCTTGCCGGGCACCGTCAGGCGGGCCACGTCGTTGGCCAGCAGGTAGCGCAGGAAGTCGGTCACCCGTGCCCCGCGCAGGTCCACTACACACATGTGCGACACGTCGAACATGCCCGCGTCACGGCGCACCTGATGATGCTCCTCGATCTGCGAACCATAGTGGATCGGCATGTCCCAGCCGGCGAAATCCACCATCTTCGCCCCCAGCGCCACATGCGCTTCATACAACGGTGTTCTGTTTCCCACCAGCGTTCTCCCCCAAAGCCATTAACCACGGAGCACACGGAAGACACGGAGAACCTCTACGCGGCATTGATGCCGGCGCCGTGTTCTCCGTGACTCTCCGTGGTTCAACCTACCTTACTCTTCCGCGTGATACGAGCTGCGCACCATCGGCCCGGCCTTGACCCACGCGAAGCCCAGGGCCTCCGCCTCACGGGCGTAAGCGGCGAAAGTGTCGGGATGGACATATTCCTTCACCGGCAGGTGCTGCCGGGTCGGGCGCAGGTACTGGCCCAGGGCCAGACGGCTCACACCGATGCCGCGCAGGTCACGCATCACCGCCACCACCTCGTCGAAGGTCTCGCCCAACCCCAGCATCAGCGCCGACTTGGCCGCCACCCCGGGCTGTGCCGCGGCCAGTTCCAGCAGGCGCAGGGATCGCTCGTACTTGGCACCCTTGCGCACCGTGCGGTACAGCGACGGCACGGTCTCCACGTTGTGACCCCAGACGAAGTCCGCTGCGGCGGCGCACAGCGCCGCGACGGCCGGTTCCTGGCAGCCGCGGAAGTCCGGCGTGAGCACTTCCAGGCCGATGGCCGGACGACGCGCGCGCAACTCGCGCAGGGTGGCGGCAAAGATACCGGCGCCGCCATCGGACAGCTCGTCGCGGTTCACCGAGGTGAGCACCACGTAATCCAGATTCATCTGCGCCACCGCCTCCGCCACCCGGCGCGGCTCGTCCAGGTCCAGCGTGCCGGGACGGCCGGTCTTCACCGCACAGAAGCCGCAGGCGCGGGTGCAGGTATCACCCAGCAGCATGATGCTGGCGGTACCGCGGCTCCAGCATTCGCCGCGATTGGGGCAGCGCGCCTCCTCGCATACGGTGTGCAGGCCATGGCCGTGCACCCGCTGCGCCGTGGCGGCGTAGTCTCCCGCCGCCAGCGACTGGCGCACCCACGCCGGCATGCGCCCGATATTGGGCTGCACCGAGTGGTCGAAGACAGGGATGGCTGTGGTGCTTCGATTCATGAGTCTGTAACTTACCGATGAAGCTTCCAACACCCGCCGCGGAAGATGCGGAACGGTGAATTGATTCACTCCGCGTCTCTGCAACAGATGTCTGTTGTTAACCCGGAAACAAAAAAGGGGCGACGCAAGGCCCAAGCCTTGCGTCGCCCCTCTGTCCTTTGCACCTGAGAGCTTAACCCCTTCGGTGGGCTGATCAGCAGCCTCTCTCCAGAGCCGACCGGAGTGACGCGGTCCTTTTGCCTGAGCGAGTATCCGGGCGATTTGCGCCTTCGGCGGCAGGGCTGACCTGCTCTCTCCCACGGTTCCAGGGTCGGTGCGGCACTATAACCTGGGAGGGGTGCCCCTTGCCAGCGGCGGCAGGTCGCCGGATAGCCCCATACCGCGGCGCATGAAGAAGTTCTTCATGGGGTGCAGGCGGTCGGCCAGACTCAGGCCAACGTTGCGCAGCTGCACCAACGGCACTTTATCGTTACTGAACAGGCGCTTGAACACATCCATCGCGCCCACCATGGCGATGTTGTCGCCCTTGCGCCAGCGCTCGTAGCGCCGCAGCAGGCTCAGGCTGCCGACATCCTTGCGCCCGGCCTTGAGCAGCACATCGGCCAATGCGGCCACGTCCAGCATGCCGATGTTGAGTCCCTGGCCGGCCAGGGGATGCAGGGCGTGAGCGGCGTTGCCGGCCAGGGCCAGACGCGGCAGCACATAGCGGTCGGCGTGTTGCAGGCGCAGCGGGAACACGCCGCGCGGCCCCACCGACTCCATGCGCCCGAGGCCATCGCCAAAGGCCTGTTGCAACTGGTCGAGGAATTCACCGGCCGGCAGGGTACGCAATACCTCGGCCTGTGCATGACTGGTGGACCAGACGATGGAACTGTAGCCTGCGGGCAGCGGCAGGAAGGCCAGCGGGCCGCTGGGCAGGAAGCGCTGCCAGGCAGCGTTCTGGTGATGCTTGGAGGTCTGCACCGTGGCCACCAGCGCGCTCTGGTCGTAGGCCCAGCCGGTGCTGTCGATGCCTGCCTGCTCGCGCACCCAGGAGGTAGTGCCGTCGGTGCCGACCAACAGCCGGGCCGTGAGGGTGCGGCCATCGGCGAGGAATAGTTGCGCCGCATCTGCGCCCAGTTGCAGGCCGGTGGCATGGGCCGGGCAGAGCAGGTCGATGTTGTCGAACTCACCCAGGCGATCGAGCAAGGCGGCGAGGATCACGCGATTTTCGACGATGTGGCCCAGGTCCGGCTCACCCAGCTCGGTGCAGTCGAAATGAATGGCACCGCTGCCGCAGGCGTCCCACACGTGCATCGCCTCGTAGGGCTGCACGCGCCGCGCCACCATGCCGCCCCAGGCGCCCACGGCGGCGAACACATTCTGTGTGGCGCGGGTGATGGCGCTGACGCGGATATCGAAATCGTCGGCGGGAAAATGGCGCGGCGCCACCACCGGCTCCACCACCGCCACGCGCAGCTTAGAACCGCCCAGGGCGCAGGCCAGCGACGCACCCACCATGCCGCCGCCGATAATCGCGATGTCGTAATCCAGTTTCATAGCGTTTCTGCCCAAAGATAGGGTCCGCGAATGGATGCCAATGTTTTCTTACCCGGGCTGCGGGATATTCGCGTTCATTTGCGGGCGCCTTGCCTTAATGGCAGGCCGCAGGCCAGTCGCGGCAAATGGCCGACCAACCCCATCGCCTGCCGCGCCAGCAAGTGCCTGGCCGGCGGCAGGGTATCCAGTGCCAGCAAACCGAGATTGCGCGCGAGTTTCAGCGGCGACAACGTGTTGGAATAGGTGCGCACCAGACCGTCGGTGAAGGCGGCGGTGCGCAGGTAGTCGGGGCGCCGCCAGGAAGCGTAATCCTTTAGCACCGACATGCTGCCGATGTCCGCACCGTCCGCCACCGCACCGGCGATCACCTGTGCCAGCGCCGCCACGTCGCGCAGACCAAGATTGAAGCCCTGCCCGGCCACCGGATGGATGGCATGGGCGGCATTGCCGATGAAGGCGACGCGCGCGCTCGCCGCCTCGCGCACGAAACGCAGCACCAGCGGATAGGCATGGCGCCCCGAGGTGCGCACAAAGCGGCCGGCGCGATAGCCGAAACGCTGTTGCAAGTGTTGCAGGAATTCCGCATCGCTGAGGGCCAGCAACGCGTCCACCTGCTCGTCACGCGCCGTCCACACCAGAGACCAGCGCCGGCCGCGCAACGCCGCATCGCCGTCGCCTGGCGGGTCACAGGGCAGCAGGGCCAGCGGTCCGGTGTCGGTGAAGCGCTCATAGGCGATGTTGCCGTGCGGCCGTTCGGTGGCGACGGTGGCAATCACCGCGGTCTGGCCGTAGCCCAGTTCCCAGGTGCGCGCGCCGATCTGTTCACGCACGGTGGAGCGGCCGCCGTCAGCAGCCACCAGCAGACGCGCACGCAGGTGACGCGGCGCACCGTCATGCTGCAACTGCACGGCAACCCCGTCGTCCTCCACCTGCGCCGCGGTGAGTTCGGCCGGGCACAGCAGCTCGACGTTGCTGCACTGCGCCAGCGCATCGGTGAGCGCCGCGCCAATGACGCGCCCCTCCACCACATAACCCAGCGCATTGACCCGTTCTTCCGCCGCCTCCAGCCGCGCCGTGCCGAATCCGCCGCGTTCGGAGACGTGAATATGTTCGATGGCGGTGACGCCGTGCGCCGCCAGACCATCCCACACGCCCATGCTGTGCAGGATGCGCTGCGAACCGGCGGCCAAGGCGATGGCGCGCGCATCGAAGGCGGGCTGTGCGGCAGAGTAATATGGCACCGCCTCCACCAACGCGATGGACACGGGCAGATCTTTCAGCGCCAACGCCAGACTGGCACCGGCCATACCACCGCCGATGATGGCGACGTCATAAACAGAAGATTCGCGGTTCGAGGTTCGAGGTGCAGATGGCGTACCCATGTCTCACACCTCCCCGCTAACCGAGGTTTTCGCCACACGAAACACGAAATGCGAAACGTTCATCGCCGACTCATCCACGCTTCGATCTCGTCCGCATCCTTGATCGCCTCCCTGGTCAACACCTCATGGCCGGTCTTGGTAACCAACACATCGTCCTCGATGCGGATGCCGGTGTTGTGCCACTTCTTCGCCACGCCCTTGGCAGGGCTGACGTACAGACCCGGCTCGATGGTCAGTACCATGCCCGGCTCCAGCACGCGCCACTCCTCACCCACCTTGTATTCGCCCACGTCGTGCACATCCATGCCGAGCCAGTGGCCAGTACGGTGCATATAGAACTGACGGTAGGCCTGATCCTTGATGAGTTGCGGCACGCGCCCCTTGAGCAGGCCCAGCTTGACCAGCCCCTGGGTCAGCACCTTCACCGCGGCCTCGTGCGGCTGGTTCCAGTGGTTGCCCGGCTGCACCTGTTCGATGGCTGCATAGTTGGCCTCCAGCACCAGGTCGTACAGCGCCCGCTGTTCCGGCGAGAAACGACCATTGACCGGAAAGGTGCGCGTGATGTCCGCGGCATAGTAGTCGTACTCGCAACCGGCATCGATGAGCACCAGGTCGCCGTCCCGCAGCTCGTCGCTGTTTTCCGTGTAGTGCAGGATGCAGCCGTTGGCGCCGCCGCCAACGATGGAGTTGTAGGAGGCAAAACGTGCGCCGTGCGTCATGAACTCGTGCAGGATCTCCGCCTCCAGCTGGTACTCATGCATGCCGGGCCGGCTGGCACGCATGGCGCGCAGGTGGGCCTGGGCGGTGATCTTCGCCGCCTTGCGCATGGTCGCCACCTCGGCCGCGCTCTTGTACAGGCGCATGTCGTGCAGCAGGTGGTCCAGGGAGACAAATTCGCCCGGGGTATGCACACCGGCGCGCGACTTCTTGCGCAGGGTGTTGATCCAGTCCATCACCTGACGGTCGAAGTCACTGTGCGCGCCCATGGTGTAATACACGCGCTCTTTGTTCTCCAGCAGGCCCGGCAGGATCTCGTCGATGTCGGTGATGGGGAAGGCGTCGTCGGCGCCGTACTGTTCCATGGCGCCCTCCAGCCCGGCGCGGCGGCCGTGCCAGGTTTCCATCTCGGCATCCTTCTCACGGCAGAACAGCAGAAACTCGCCGTGAGCACGCCCCGGGATCAGCACCGCCACCGCCTCCGGCTCGGGAAAGCCGGTGAGATAGTAGAAGTCGCTGTCGGCACGGTAGTGGTACTCGGTGTCGCGGCTGCGCACGCGCTCGGGGGCAGTGGGCAGGATGGCGATGGCATCGGCGCCCATGTACTGCATCAGGCGCTTGCGCCGCTTGGCAAATTCGCTACGGTTCATGATCGGCCGGGCTCAGTGCAGCGTGGGGTCCACCTGCGGCGCGGCGCGGGTGGGGTTAAGCTCTTCGTTCACCAGCAATACGGCGGTGCGCACGTATTCGAGCAGTTCGGTGTAGGCCTCCTCGTCCTCCTCCTCCTCGCCCACGTCGTAGCTGCCGGCACGCGACAGCTGTACCAGATCGCGTAGCACTTCGCCGCTGTCGCCGGGCATTTTGGCCACGTCCTTCAGTCCGCCCAGGCTCATGCCAAGGAGATAGCCCTGGCACCACTCCCCCAGGGCCTCCACCCGCTCCGCCAGCGGTTGATCGTCGGCCGGCAGCAGGGGCTGAAAATCCAGCAGGGCATCGTTGAGCTGGGCCACCACCGCCTGGCGCAGCCCCTCCAGGGTATCCGCCGCCTCCTGCGCCAGCACATCGCCGGCGGCCAGGTCCGGCACCACATGGCCCAGCCACTGCTCGCGCGTAAGGCCACGTGCCGCGCACAGCCAGCCGGTGAGGATGCCGTGGCACTCGGCCACACTCATCTCCGCATCGAGACGGCGCAGGGCGGCATCGACCAGGGCGGTGGCATCATTGGGGGTTTCGCTCATGGATTCTCCAGAAGGGCAGCCGGCTGGCCGCGCAAAGTGAGATGATCGTAGCATCGCCATCACAGCGACAACACCCCACGGCGGGCATGACATTGACCGCTTATCGCCACCGCTCTATAGTGGATTCGCTTTTTGCGGCCACCGCCGCGCCTATTTCATTACGGACACTACGCCGCCTGTCGACCATGAAGGACGAACTGGACATCAACATCCTGGAACGCCGTGTGGATGAGCTCATCCGCACCGTGGATCGGCTGCGCGACGAAAACCTGTCCCTGCGCGAACAGCACGCCTCGCTGCTGACGGAACGTGCCAAACTGCTGGAAAAGACCGAGTTGGCGCGCACCCGCGTGGAAGCGATGATTCACCGCATCAAGGCAATGGAGCAAGGCTGAAATGGCCGCCAACGATATCGTGCAGGTGCCGGTGCGCATTCTGGACAAGGAGTACACCATCGCCTGCCCGGCGGAGGAGCGTGACGGCCTGGTCGAGTCGGCGCGCATCCTCAACGACAAGATGCGCGATATCCGCAGCAGCGGCAAGGTCATCGGCAGCGAGCGTATCGCCGTTCTTGCAGCGCTCAACATCACTCACGAATTACTGCAACAACGCCAGCACGGAAGCAGCTATACTGGTGACCTCGGCCGACGTCTGCGCCGCCTGCAGGAGCGCATCGAAGGCGCCCTGGAAAGCGAAGACCGGCAACTCAAGCTATAGATTCAGCATTACAAGTTCACCTATGGGTGCCCCCTGCAGGGTACGTTAGTCGCTGGGGATTTCTTGAGCCGATAATCACACCCCCGGGGCTGCTTGCGACGGTATTGTGTGCATGTCCGCGCTGCGGAAAGCCTGATATGCCGACCGGCAGTCCCACTTGAGCCATTGGGTTCAAGGAGCAACGGTGACGACGGCCCAAGCGGAGGGCACCCTCCTTAATTCACGTGAGGTCGCGAAGGCGGGGGATCGCGAGATAGTCATGACAACTATCCTTACCGAGTCCTCTCTCGCCGCCTCTCCCGACCGTAACGCCATCCGGCGTGCGATGCGCTGTCGGCGCCGCGCCCTGTCCCGGGCGGAAAGAAACCAGGCGGCGCGGTACTTGGCGCGGCAGCTAGGCAACTCCACCCTGTTTCTACGCAGCGAGCACATCGCCTTTTACCTCGCCAACGACGGCGAGATGGATCTGGCGCCGCTCATTCGCCGCGCCTGGGCCATGGGCAAGCACTGTTACCTGCCGGTGCTGAGCCCGGCCTTCCACAACCGGCTCTGGTTCGCCCGCTACCGCCCCGACACGCCACTGACACCCAATCGTTTTCGCATCCCGGAACCGGCCCTGCGTTGGGACGATGCACGTGCGGCCAGTTGCATCGATCTGATGCTCACGCCGCTGGTCGCCTTCGACGGCCGCGGCAACCGCCTGGGCATGGGCGGCGGTTTCTATGACCGCACCCTGGCCTACCTGCTGCACCGCGAACACTGGCGCAAACCGGCCCTCATCGGCACCGCCTACGAATTCCAGCGGTTGGAGCAACTGCCCCACGCCGCCTGGGATGTGCCATTGGACGGCATCGTCACTGAACGAGGGCTGTACCGCTGCGGACAATAAAAAACCCGCCTTGCGGCGGGTTTTGTTCTCTTGGGCTCTCGTGGCTTGATTATTTCTTGTTGGCCTCGGCCACCGTAGGCGCCGGCGTACCTTACATCATCGCCTGCGTTATACCGGTAAAGAGGACCCCCATCGCTATCAGGGCTGCAAGCACCACGAGCAAGTCGGGTTTGCGTCGTCTCATCCTGACCTCCGTTACCTCTCCCACCCCTCCGTGGCAAATTCCGCGTCACTGCGATTGACCTATATAGCGCAAGGTCTTTTGTCTGACAAGAGGCCTGGGTCACAAAAAGCGCGTTTTGGGCTTCTATTTGCCCCTTTTCGTTACCATATCGCCCACTCACCCTTTGGAGAGCATTCCCCATGAACTATTGGCTGATGAAATCCGAGCCCGATGTCTTCGGCATCGACCACTTGGCGAGCCGTCCCCAACAGACCGAATACTGGGACGGTGTGCGCAATTACCAGGCGCGCAACATGCTGCGCGACCAGATGCAGGTGGGCGACCAGGTGTTCTTCTACCACTCCAACTGCAAGGTGCCTGGCATCGTCGGTATCGCCGAGATCGTCCGCGCCGGGTATCCCGACCACACCGCGCGGGATCCCGAGGGCAAGTATTACGATCCGAAAAGCACCGCGGACAAGCCCATCTGGTACATGGTGGACGTACGCCTGGTGCGCAAACTGAAGCGCACCATCACCCTGGAGGAACTCAAGCAGCGACCGGAACTGACAGAGATGCCGCTGGTACGGCGCGGCAACCGGCTGTCGGTGATGCCGGTCAGTGCGCAGGAATGGGAAGCGATCCTGGCGTTGGAATAAAGTTTCGAGTTTCGAAAAGCGGTTCCTGCCTTCTGCGAAACCCGAAACTCGCAACTCGAAACCGTTTTTGCGCCCTAGCGCAAAAACAACTCGTAAGCCGGATTGCCGCTTTCGTCCCAGTACGGATAGCCGATCTGAGCGAGGAAATCCTGGAATTTGGCCTCGTCGGCGGCGGGCACCTGGATGCCGCACAGGATGCGGCCATAGTCGGCGCCGTGGTTGCGGTAGTGGAACAGGCTGATGTTCCAGTGCTGGCCCATGTGGTTCAGGAAGCGCAACAGGGCGCCGGGGCGCTCGGGAAACTCGAAGCGCAGCAGGCGCTCATCGGCCAGGCCGCCGGTGTGACCGCCGACCATATAGCGCACGTGCAACTTGGCGATTTCATTGTCGGTCATGTCCAGCAGCGGGTAGCCCTGGCTCTTTAGCAAGGCCACCAGCTCTTCCTTGTCGCGGGCACCGTCGCGCATCTCCACGCCGACGAAGATGTGCGCCTCGGCGGCATCGGCGTAGCGGTAGTTGAACTCGGTGATGGCACGCTGACCCAGCGTTTCGCAGAACTGGCGGAAGCTGCCCGGCCGCTCGGGGATAGTGACGGCGAACAGGGCCTCGCGCTGTTCGCCCAGTTCGGCGCGCTCGGCCACATGACGCAGACGGTCGAAATTCATGTTGGCGCCGGAGTTGATGGCCACCAACGCCTGATCGCGCACGCCCTCGCGCTGCACATAGCGCTTCATGCCCGCCACCGCCAGGGCGCCGGCCGGCTCGACGATGGCGCGGGTATCCTCGAAGATATCCTTGATGGCCGCGCACACCTCGTCGGTGGACACCAGGATCACCTCGTCCACCCATTGCCGCGCCACACGGAACGGTTCGGCCCCGGCCTGACGCACCGCCACACCGTCGACAAATATCCCCACCTGCTCCAGCACCACCCGCTCCCCGGCCTGGAGGGCATCGTGCATGGACGCTGCATCATCAGGTTCCACCCCGATCACCCGCACATCCGGCCGCAGGTATTTGATGTAAGCGGCGACGCCGGCGATGAGGCCGCCGCCCCCCACCGGGACGAATACGGCATGCAGGTCAGGCGCCGAATACTGGCGCAGGATCTCCATTGCCACCGTGCCCTGGCCGGCGATGACGTCCTCGTCGTCGTAGGGGTGGATGAAGGTACGGCCCTGCTCGTCCGCCAGTTGGCGGGCATGGGCATAGGCCTCGTCGTAGGCATTACCGTGCAGTTCGATGCGGGCGCCGCGACGGCGCACCGCCTGTACCTTGATCTCCGGGGTGGTGCGCGGCATCACGATGAGCGCGTCCAGCCCCAGTTTCTGCGCCGCCAGGGCCACGCCCTGGGCATGATTGCCGGCGGAGGCGGCGATGACACCGCGGGCGCGGGCCTCGGGCGACAGCGAGGCAATTTTGTTGTAGGCGCCGCGCAGCTTGAAGGAAAACACCGGCTGCAGATCCTCACGCTTGAGCAACACCTTGTTGCCCAGACGGCGCGACAGGCCGGGGGCAGCCTCCAGCGGGGTTTCACGGGCGACGTCGTAAACCCGGGCCTGCAATATCTTTTTGGCGTAATGTTCGAGCATCCGGCTACGATACCAGTTATCCCGCCCCGGTGTCAGCGCGCCCGCTTGGCGTATAATCGGGGCCATCAATAAATTTCGCCGCGCCGCTGCGACCCGGGTTTTAGGTCTGTGCGGCGGATGAATAAGCACAAACAAATGTCTCGGAGAGCACAATGACGCAAGACGAAATGAAGAAGGCGGTCGCCAAGGCCGCCCTGCAACACGTGGTGCCCGACACCATCATCGGCATCGGCACCGGCTCCACTGCCAACCACTTCATCGACTTCCTGGCGGAGATCAAATCCTCCATCACCGGCACCGTGGCCAGTTCGGTGGCCAGCGCCGAGCGCCTGAAGAAACATGGCATCCCGGTACTGGACCTGAACGATGTGGGCGAAATCTCCGTCTACGTGGATGGCGCCGACGAAACCAACCGCCGCATGCACCTGGTCAAGGGTGGCGGCGGCGCGCTGACACGCGAAAAGATCGTGGCGGCGGCAAGCAAAAAATTCGTCTGCATCGTCGACGAAACCAAGGTGGTCGACGTGCTGGGCAAGTTCCCGCTGCCGGTGGAGGTGATCCCCATGGCGCGCAGCTATGTGGCGCGCGAACTGGTCAAGCTGGGGGGCAGTCCGGTCTACCGCGACGGCTTCGTCACCGACAACGGCAACGTGATCCTCGATGTGCACGGCCTGCAGATCAAGGAACCCACCGAGTTCGAGGCCCGCCTCAACAACATCGTCGGCGTGGTCACCAACGGCCTGTTCGCCCTGCGTCCCGCCGACGTGGTACTGGTCGGCACCCCCGACGGGGTCAGAACGCTATAGCAACCCCTTGGCCGCAGAGTGCGGAGACTGACCTCCGCGTCTCTGCGGCCAGTGTTATATGTCCTGGTAGTGCGGGCGATAAGTATTTGACGCTACACTCGACGGCGCGGCGGCAGCAAGGGAGCAGGCGTGGACATAGCAACCCTGTTGGGTCTCATTGGCGGCATCGCCATCATCTTTGCCGCCATCATCACCGGCTCCGATCTGACCATTTTCATCAACCTGCCCGGTCTGATGATCGTCGTCGGCGGAACGGTCGCCGCCACTCTGATCAAGTTTCCCCTCACCCATTGCTTCAGTGCCGTGCGCGTGGCGTTCAAGGCCTTTCGCAATGAAATCGATGCCCCTCTCGACCTGATCCGTCAGGCCAATGAACTGGCCGCCGTGGCGCGCAAAAGCGGTGTACTGGCCCTGGATGGCCACGCGGTTTCCAATGAATTCCTCGCCAAGGGCATCCAGCTGGCGGTGGACGGTCTGCCGCCGGAGTTCGTGCGCAAGGCGCTGCACGAGGACATGCAGCAGTCCATGGAGCGCCATGAAATCGGCCAGCGCATCTTCCGCGCCATCGGCGAGTCGGCCCCGGCCTTCGGCATGATCGGCACCCTGGTCGGCCTGGTACAGATGCTGGCCAACCTGCAGGACCCGTCCAGCATCGGCCCGGCCATGGCGGTCGCCCTGCTCACCACCCTGTATGGCGCCCTCATCGCCAACCTCGTCGCCCTGCCCATTGCCGACAAGCTGGAGCTGCGCGGCATGCAGGAACGGGTGAACAAGCTGCTGATGATCGAGAGCATGACCGCCATCCAGCAGGGACAGAACCCACGCCTGATGGATGAGGTGCTGGAGGCCTATCTCCCGCATCACGAACGCGAGCGGCTGGCGGCACTGTTGCAGACCGACAAGAGCCGCAGTGAACAGGAGAGCGGCGGCGCCTAGCCGCCCACGCCCATGTCCGGCAAACAAGGCCGCCGCGGCGCCCCGGTCTGGATGGTGACCTTCGCCGATCTGATGGCCCTGCTCACCACTTTCTTTGTGCTGCTGCTGTCGGTGTCCCAAATCGACGCCCAGCGCTACCGCCAGATCGCCGGCTCGCTGGAACGTGCCTTCGGCATCCAGTGGCTGGCTCAGCGCAGCGAGTCACCAGGACGTGAAGTGCTGATGGAGGGCAAACCGGAGGCTCCGATCGAGGCTGTGGTAGTGCAGCCGCCGCCGTTACCTGAAGATTTGGCGCAGCCGCAGGTGGATAGTAATCTGCAACGCTTCCGCGACGGACTGCTGCAGGATATCCAACAGGAACGGCTGGAGCTGAGCCGCAACAGTGAAGGCGAGCTGCTGATCAGTTTCCGCCACGAGGCGGCCTTTGAGTCAGGCAGTGAGGTCCTGCTGCCCCAGTTCCGCCCGGTAATCGACCGCATCGGCCGGCTCATCGCCACCACCGAGGGCGCCGTGATCGTCGCCGGGCACACCGACGACCGCCCGATCAGCACGCCGCGTTTCCGCTCCAATTGGGATCTGTCCAGCGCACGTGCCGTCTCGGTGGTACATCGTCTGCTGGAAATGCACACTGTCGAGGGCGCCCGCCTCATCGCCGAAGGCTACGGTGAAACGCGCCCCTTGCTGCCCAACGACAACGACACCAACCGCGCCCGTAACCGCCGCGTGGAGATACGTATCAAGGATCGGAGCAACACGCCATGAGCACGCCAACCGGCCGCCCCGAGCGGCGCAAGTTTTTCCGCATCGATGATGACATCTATCTGGAATACCGCCGGCTGGAAGAAGATGAGTATCAACAACGCCTCAAGCAGCCGGCCGGAGCGCGCCACGACAGTTCCAGTATGGCCCTACAGCTGCACAGTCTGACCACCCAGTCGAGCAACATCCTGTCGCAGATCCGCAAACGCGATCCGGATGTGGGCCAGTACCTGGCGATCATCGACCGCAAACTGGAGCTGCTCAGCCGCGCCCTGCTCGGCAGCCAGCTGGGCAACATCAGTGGCCCGAATACCCATGTCAACCTGAGCGGCAATGGCATTGCCTTTTTAAGTGCGGAGACACTGCCGCGCGACAGCAAGCTGGAACTGCGCCTGATGCTGTTCCCTGGCAACACGATAATCAACACCCTCGGCCGGGTGGTGCACTGCCTCACCGGCCGCAGTACTACCCCCCACCCCTACCGCATCGGTGTCGAGTTCACCCACATCGCGGAAATCGCCCGCGACGCCCTGGTCCGGCACACCCTGGAGTTGCAGTCGGCGCGGCTGCGGCAGAAGAAAGAGAAGGGCTAGGGCAGGAAAATGCCTTTCGAGCCCCTGCGGTTAGGGAAGCTCTGAATAAGTTCAGCGCTACCGCGGCACAGGGATGTGCCGCCATGTTCCAACGACCATAAGTCGTTGGAACATGAGGCGAATCGAAAATCACATTTTTCGATTCGCGTGGGCTGAGAAGTCCAGGATGGCCTTATTCAGACTTTCCTTAGAAGTTTGGCTTGACCGGCGCGTCCTTGTACATCTGCACACTGGCCAGGATCTCGGCCTTGGCGGCCTCGACACCCTCCCAACCCTGCACGCGCACCCACTTGCCCTCGTCCAGGTCCTTGTAGTGCTCAAAGAAGTGGGCGATCTGCTCCAGCAGCGCCGGGGACACGTCGCCGATGTCCTGCACCTTGCGGAAGATGCGGCACAACTTGTCGACGGGCACCGCCAGCACCTTGGCATCGTCACCGGACTCGTCGGTCATCTTCAGCACACCCACCGGACGGCAGCGGATCACCGATCCGGGGATCAGCGGCACCGGGGTCACTACCAGCACGTCCACCGGGTCACCGTCGTTGGACAGGGTGTGGGGTACATAGCCGTAGTTGCAGGGATAGTGCATCGCGGTGTTCATGAAGCGGTCCACGAACATGGCACCGGTATCCTTGTCCACTTCATACTTCACCGGGTCGGAATGGGCCGGGATCTCGATGATGACGTTGATGTCGTTGGGAACGTCCTTGCCGGAAGTGACGCGGTCCAAATTCATGGAAAAAACCTCTGCGGAATGGCAAAAAGAAAAGGCCGGCATTATATACCGGCCTTATAAGCGGATAAAAGATACAAGGGAAAAGGTACAGGGACGTCCCCTGTACCTTTCCCAGTGTTGTTACAGCAGCGGCACGATGAGCAGGGCCACGATGTTGATGATCTTGATCAGCGGGTTGATGGCCGGGCCGGCGGTGTCCTTGTAGGGATCACCCACGGTGTCGCCGGTGACCGCCGCCTTGTGGGCGTCGGAACCCTTGCCGCCGTGGTTGCCTTCCTCGATGTACTTCTTGGCGTTGTCCCAGGCGCCGCCGCCGGTGGTCATGGAGATGGCCACGAAGATGCCGGTGACGATACAGCCCAGCAGCACGCCGCCCAGGGCCTCGGCACCCAGGGTCAGGCCGACGATGACCGGCACCGCCACCGGCAGCAGCGAGGGCACGATCATCTCGCGGATGGCGGACTTGGTGAGCATGTCCACCGCCTTGGAGTAATCGGGCTTCTGCGTGCGCGCCATGATGCCCGGCATTTCCTTGAACTGGCGGCGCACCTCGACCACGATGCCGCCCGCCGCACGACCGACCGCCTCCATCGCCATGGCACCGAACAGGTAGGGGATCATGCCGCCGATGAACAGGCCGATGATCACGCGGTGATCAGACAGGCTGAACTCAACCAGCTTGCCCACCGCCTCCAGGCCGTGGGTGTAGTCGGCGAACAGTACCAGTGCCGCCAGACCGGCAGAGCCGATGGCATAGCCCTTGGTCACGGCCTTAGTGGTGTTGCCCACCGCATCCAGCGGGTCGGTGATGTTGCGGATGGAGTCGTCCAGCTCCGCCATCTCGGCGATACCACCGGCGTTGTCGGTGATGGGACCGTAGGCGTCCAGGGCCACGATGATGCCGGTCATGGACAGCATGGAGGTGGCCGCGATGGCAATGCCGTACAGGCCGGCCAGTTCGTAGGCACCCCAGATGGACAGGCACACGGCCAGTACCGGCGCCGCCGTGGACTTCATCGACACACCCAGACCGGCGATGACGTTGGTGCCGTGGCCGGTGGTGGAGGCCTGCGCGATGTGACGCACCGGGCTGAACTCGGTGGCGGTGTAGTATTCGGTGATCCACACCATCGCCGCGGTCAGCGCCAGGCCGATCAGCGCACTCAGATACAGGTTCATGGCACTGAGGATTTCGCCGCCGCCGATATCGACGCCGTCGCCCAGCAGCCAGGTGGTGATGGGGTAGAAGGCGATGGCCGCCAGCACACCGGACACGATCACACCGCGGTACAGGGCGTTCATGATCTTGCCGCCTTCGCGCACGTGCACGAAGAAGGTACCGATGATGGAGGCGATGATGGACACGCCGCCCAGCACCAGCGGGTAGATGGCGGCGATATCGCCGGCATCCTTGAGCAGCAGGGCACCAAGCAGCATGGTGGCAATCACGGTCACCGCGTAGGTCTCGAACAGGTCGGCGGCCATACCGGCACAGTCGCCCACGTTATCGCCCACGTTGTCGGCGATGACCGCCGGGTTGCGCGGGTCATCCTCGGGGATACCCGCCTCGACCTTGCCCACCAGGTCGGCACCGACGTCAGCGCCCTTGGTGAAGATGCCGCCGCCCAGACGGGCGAAGATGGAGATCAGCGAACCGCCGAAGGCCAGACCAACCAGCGGATGCAGCGGGTCTTCCACGCCCATGGCGAGCAGGATGGCGTAGTAGCCGGCCACACCGAGCAGGCCCAGACCGACCACCAGCAGGCCGGTGATGGCACCGCCGCGGAAGGCCACCTGCATGGCGGCATCCAGACCGCCCTTGGCGGCCTCGGCGGTACGCACATTGGCACGCACAGAGATGTTCATGCCGATATAGCCCGCCACACCGGAGAACAGCGCGCCGATGGCGAAACCGACGGCACTGCCCCAGCCGATGAACACTCCCACCAGCAGGAACAGCACCACACCGACGATACCGATGGTGGTGTACTGGCGGTTGAGATAGGCCGATGCACCTTCCTGTACCGCCTGGGCAATCTCGCGCATGCGCTCGTTGCCCTCCGCCTTGCCCAGGATCCATTGCACCGAGAAGATGCCATATAGCAGTGCCGCCACGGCACAGGCCAACGCAAATATCAAACCACTACTCATGCTCGCTTCCTCCTGTTTTGATGACTGTTGTTCTTAACCGGAAACTGATTTATCGCAATTGCGCCCCAATAAACACAAAGGGGAGCTTACGCTCCCCTTTGTCACCTCACTTCTTCAACTCGTAGGTTGTTTTCAGCTTTTTCGCCACCGCGACGTTCTTTAGCGTCACGTACTGTGGCAGGCCGTTCTTGTACGGCGGGTAATCCTCGCCCTTGATCAGCGGCGACAGGTACTCGCGGCATTTGTCGGTAATGCCAAAGCCATCCTTGGTAATGAAGTTCTTCGGCATCATCTTCTCGACGTTGGCCACCTTGGACAGCGGGGCCATGCCCACCTTCCACTTATAGGGGCTGCTGGAGACGCGGTCGATGGTCGGCATCACGGAGTTGTGGCCCTTGAGGGCGAACTCCACCGCTGCCTTGCCCATGGCATAGGCCTGCTCCACGTCGCTCTTGGAGGCGATGTGGCGGGCGGCGCGCTGCAGGTAGTCGGCCACACCCCAGTGGAACTTGTGGCCCAGGGCCTCCTTGATCATGTTGGCGACCACCGGGGCGGCACCACCCAACTGGGCATGGCCGAAGGCATCGCGGGTACCCTGCTCGGCCAGGAACTTGCCGTCTGGCCAGTGGCAGCCCTCGGACACCACCACGGTGCAATAGCCGAACTTCTTCACCAGGCTGTCGACCTTGGCCAGGAACTTGTCCTTGTCGAACAGTACCTCGGGGAACAGCACCACGATGGGCAGCTCGCAGTCCTTGGTGGAGGCCATGGCGCCGGCGGCAGCGATCCAGCCGGCATGACGGCCCATCACCTCCAGCACGAACACCTTGGTGGAGGTGGCGCACATGGAGCGCACGTCGAAGGTCGCCTCCAGGGTGGAGACGGCGATGTACTTGGCCACCGAGCCGAAGCCGGGGCAGTTGTCGGTGATCGGCAGGTCGTTGTCCACGGTCTTGGGCACGTGGATGGCCTGCACCGGGTAACCCATGGCCTCGGACAGCTGGGATACCTTGTAGCAGGTGTCGGCCGAGTCGCCGCCGCCGTTGTAGAAGAAGTAGCCAATGTTATGGGCCTTGAACACCTCGATCAGGCGCTCGTACTCGGCCTTGTTCTGCTCCAGGCTCTTCAGCTTGAAGCGGCAGGAGCCGAAGGCGCCGGACGGAGTATGACGCAGGGCGGCGATGGCCTTGGCTGACTCCTTGGAGGTGTCGATGAGGTCCTCGGTGAGGGCGCCGATGATGCCGTTACGGCCGGCGTAGACCTTGCCGATCTTGTCCTTGTGCTTGCGGGCGGTCTCGATGACGCCACAAGCCGAGGCGTTGATGACGGCGGTCACGCCGCCGGACTGGGCATAGAAGGCATTCTTTTTCTTTGCCATGGTGCTTGGTTGCTCCCGTTCGATAGTGAATTAGCGGTCTTGTTGTGCCGTTTGCTTCGCGTCGTGGTCCGCCTGCACCTGCAGCAGGGTGACCGTGCACTCGGCCAGATTGTCGAACTCGTCTATGCCGGTGCCGAATTGCTGGTGTACCCGGTAAAAGAACTGGCTGCGGTAGCGGCGGTCGCCCACCTTGAAGATAACGAAGTTGGTGCCGCTGCCGTCGCGCCAGAACAGAACCGGGCACGGGGTCAGGGTGCTGGAATGAGGATCGAGTCGCAGTTCGGCATCACCGATTTCGGTCTCCACGTCATGGCCGTAACGCTGCCTGAGCGTGTCGCGCACGGTCCACAATTCGGACTCGGTAAAATCAGGAATGGAATTCATCGATCACCAACGCCGCCGCAACGCATTTTTTGTATCAATTTCACTCGGATACATTGACTTGAGTATTAAGTGCGATTAGCTTAATCGCATGCTACTTGTAAAGGTAATGCAATTTGTGTATGTGGGCATGGAAAAAACTTAATAATCGTATATAACTGCCGCTTAAGAGTCACCTGACAGAGAGGGATACATGAGAATCGTATTGTTGGGGGCGCCCGGATCGGGCAAGGGTACACAGGCCAAACTGCTGGTCGACAAATATCACGTTCCACAAATTTCCACCGGTGATCTGCTGCGTGCGGCGGTAGCCGCCAACTCCCCCCTCGGCCAACGCGCCAAGGCGGCGATGGAAGCAGGTCAGCTGGTATCGGACGACATCGTCCTCGGCATCATCGAGGAACGCCTGTCGCAGCCGGACGCCAAGCGGGGCTTCATCCTCGATGGCTTCCCGCGCAACATCCCCCAGGCCGAGTCCCTGGACAGCATGCTGTCCAAGCTGGGGATGCCCATCGAGTCCGCACTGCTCATCGATGTCGATTTCGACATCCTGCTGCAGCGTCTGACCGGCCGCCGCACCTGTGAATCCTGCGGCCAGATGTACAACATCTACACCACGCCACCCCGTCTGGAGGATCGCTGCGACAAGTGCGGCGGCAACCTGCGCCACCGCGCCGACGACAACGAGGAAACCATCGGCAATCGCCTGCGTGTTTACGAAGCGCAGACGGCACCGCTGATTGAGTACTTCCGTCGGCAAGGGAAACTCCATACAATCAACGGCATCGGCGAGATCAACGAGATCTTCGATGCGATTATCGGAACCTTGAAAACCTCAACCAAGCACAAGGGGGAAAAAACCATGGAAGCAGAGCAGAACGAGGCCAATAAACCGGCAGCCGCCGAGGCCGCCACCAAGAAACCCGCGGCCCGTAAGAAAGCAGCAAAGAAGGCCGCCCCCAAGAAGAAGGCTGCTGCCAAGAAGGCCGCGGCTAAGAAGGCTGCTCCGAAGAAGAAGGCAGCCGCCAAGAAGAAGGCTGCTCCGAAGAAGAAGGTAGCCGCCAAGAAGAAGGCAGTGAAGAAGGCCGTAGCCAAGAAAAAGGCTGCTCCGAAGAAGAAGGTAGCCGCCAAGAAGAAGGCTGCTCCGAAGAAGAAGGCAGCCGCCAAGAAGAAGGCCGCTCCGAAGAAGAAGGTAGCCGCCAAGAAGAAGGCCGCTCCGAAGAAGAAGGCAGCCGCCAAGAAGAAGGCCGCCCCGAAGAAGAAGGTAGCCGCCAAGAAGAAGGCTGCTCCGAAGAAGAAGGCAGCCGCCAAGAAGAAGGCCGCCAAGAAGAAATAATCCTTCTTCCGGCAGCCGCTAAAGAAACGGCCACCCTCGGGTGGCCGTTTTTTTTTCAGGGATGGCCGGGAGCGGCGCTTGGACAGGGGAGCTTATGCCGCGAAGACCGGGGAGAGGGGCGCCTGTTCGGCCATGTTCGCCGGGGGGCCTGCAAGAGGAGAAACTGGAAGCCGGGGGCCGGCACAACCGGCCCCCCGGTAGGGAAACGATACAGCGGTGGCTCAGCGGTAGTTGGGATCGACCCAGCAGCGGGGCAAGGCCTCGCCGGACGGGAACAGCAGCTCCGCCTTGGCAAAATTGGCCGGATCCTGCAGCTCTTCACCGGCATGGAACCGTCCCGCCACCTGCTTGCGGTAAGGATCGGCGAGGGACTTCATATCCAGAACCTCCACCAAATCGCCGCTGGCTGCATGCTTCAGGTACATGGCTGCTCCTTTCGTTGTGCGGCACCTGCCGCTGTCGGATCGATATCGCCGAAACCGCAGGCACCCACTGCATGGACAAAGGGGCACCTGATACGGCGCATTCGCCGAGAGGACTCGGCACCTACGAAGCGCGGCGTCAGAACGCCCCCATCTCCAGATCGGCGGTGATGCTCTCCAGGCCGATACGGGCACAGCGCTCGTCCTGCTCGCCGGTGGGCGCACCGCTGACGCCGACACCGCCGAGGATCATGCCGCCTGCCGTGATGGGCAGCCCACCGGCGCTGAATACCAGCCCTTCCACCTTACCCACCGAGAAGGGCTTGGTAAAGCGGTCTTCCATCGCCGAAGTGGGGCTGTTGAAAGACATGGCGGTGTAGGCCTTTTGCCGACTGATCACCAGGGTCAGGTCCGGCGCCAGCACGTCGCGCAGCACCACCTGGGGGTGACCGCCGCGATCCATTACCGTTACACCGATCTGTACACCTTCCTTGCGGCACTGGGCGATGGCGGCCTGGGCCAGCTTGAGCGCCATCTCCATGGACAGACGCTTGATGTTGACCACCGGCTCCTCGGCCGCAGCAGGAGCGGCAACGCCCACCGCCAGGACGCTCGCCAGGGTAATGCCGCACAGCTTGTTCTTGTTCATGGACTCCTCCTCGTTATTAAAGGCAGATTCAAGTTACAAGATACAAGATACAACGGGTTCGTGCCGTATTCCTTCTGTCGTTACAGGAGCACACGCTCGATACCACCGTTCTGGGCCTGGTCGATGAAGCGGCGTTGCCAGTCTTCGCCGTGCAGCTGCCGCACCAGCTCCACCACGATATAGCCCGCCTCGGCGCCGGTGTCGTCGCGGTAGCGTGACAGCCCCTGCTGGCAGGCCGGGCAGGAGGTAAGGATCTTCACCTCACCGCTCGCGCCGTCCTTGCCGGTGAGCTGGCGCACCCCCTTGAGCAGTTCCTCCTGCTTGCGGAAGCGCACCTGGCTGGCGATGTCGGGCCGGCTGATGGCGAAGGTGCCGGCCTCACCGCAGCAGCGGTCGGACAGCAGCACCTCCTGACCCAGCAGCGTTGAGGCCACCTTCAGCGGGTTGTGGCGCTTCATCGGCGTATGGCAGGGATCGTGATAGAGGAACTGCCTGCCCGGCACGCCATCCAGCTTCACCCCCTTCTCCATCAGGTACTCATGGATGTCGAGCAGGCGGCAGCCGGGGAATATCTCGCTGAAACGGTAGGTCTGCAGCTGATCCATGCAGGTGCCGCAGGAGACGATCACCGTCTTGATGTCCATGTAGTTGAGGGTGTTGGCGACGCGATGGAACAGCACCTGGTTGTCGGTGGAGATGCGCTTGCCGCGCGCCGCGTCGCCCGCCGAGGTCTGCGGGTAGCCGCAGCACAGATAGCCCGGCGGCAGCACCACCTGGGCGCCGCTGTGATAGAGCATGGCCAGGGTTGCGAGTCCGACCTCCGAGAACAGACGCTCGGAGCCGCAACCGGGGAAATAGAACACCGCATCGGAGTCTTCGCTCACTCGTACCGGATCGCGCAGGATCGGCACCGTCTTGGCGTCCTCCACCCCGAGCAGGGCACGCATCGGCTGCGCCGGCACGCTGGCCGGCATCGGCTTCTTGACGAAGTTCACCACCTGGGCGCGCACCGTCATCGGTCCGGTGGTGCCCTGCGGGCGGCCGCGGCCGAGCAGGCCGAAACGCTTGAACAGGCGGTAGCCGAGGCGCTGCGCGGCATAGCCCCACTCGATCAGCCCCTTGCGCATCAGCTTGATGGTGCTGGGGTCGGTGACGTTGAGAAAGGCCATGGACAAGGCGGTGCCGACACTGCGGCGCTTCTGGCCGCGGGCGCGCAGGATGTTGCGCATCAGGATCGACACGTCGCCGAAGTCGATGTTGACCGGACAGGGATTGGCGCACTTGTGGCACACGGTGCAATGGTCGGCCACGTCGTTCATTTCGTCGAAGTGGCGCACCGAAATACCGCGCCGGGTCTGCTCCTCGTAGAGAAAGGCCTCGATGATGAGACCGGTGGCGAGGATCTTGTTACGCGGCGAGTACAGCAGATTGGCGCGCGGCACGTGGGTGTTGCACACCGGCTTGCACTTGCCGCAGCGCAGGCAGTCCTTGACCATGGTGTTGAGCTGATCCAGCTCGCTCGCCTCCAGGATCAGCGCCTCCTGCTGCAGCAGGCGCAGCGACGGGGTGTAGGCGTTGTCGAGGCCGGCGCCGGCCAGCAGCTTGCCGCGGTTGAAACGGCCGTCCGGGTCCACCGCCTGCTTGTAGCCGGCAAAGGCATCGACGGTATCCTGGTGCAGGAACTGGAACTTGGTGATGCCGATGCCGTGTTCACCGGAGATGACGCCGCCGAGGGACTCGGCCAGGGCCATGATGCGTTCCACCACCCGCTCCGCCTCCTGCAACATGGCGTAGTCGTTGGAGTGCACCGGGATGTTGGTGTGCACGTTGCCATCGCCCGCATGCATGTGGGTGGCGACGAACAGGCGGCTGGCGCGGATGCGGCCGTGGATGGCATCGAGCCGCTCGCGCACTGGCGCCATGTCGCGGCCGGTGAAGATCTCCTTCAGCGGCCGTTCCACCTCGCGGCGGTAGGAGATGCGCAGCTCACGCCGCTGCATCAGGTTGAACAGGCTGTCGCCCTCGGCCACCCGCGGCAGCAGCTCGCTACCCACCAGGGCGGGATGTTCCAGCGCCGGCGCGTCGAGGTTGGCCAGGGTCGCCTGCCAGCGCCCCTGTACCGCCAGCAGCAGCTCGCGCGCTGCCTGTTTCTTGCCGGCAACGATGGCGTCGTTCTCGGCGCTGGCCTCATAGTCCGGTGCCGTCTCCAGCTCCGGCCACTCGCCGGCCAGGTAGTCCAGCACGGCGTCGATCATGCGCAGCTTGTTCTGCGTCGACTGCTCGATGTTGATGCGCTCGATGCCCTCACTGTATTCGCCCAGCTTCTCCAGCGGGATCACCACGTCCTCGTTGATCTTGAAGGCGTTGGTGTGGGCGGCGATGGCGGCGGTGCGGGCGCGATCCTGCCAGAAGCGGTGGCGCGCCTCCGGACTCACCGCAATGAAGCCCTCGGCCTCGCGCGCGTTGGCCATGCGCACCACCATGGAGGCCGCCTCGGCCACGGCGTTCTCGTCGTCGCCGGCAATGTCCGCCAGCAACACCATCTTGGGCAGCTCCTTGCGCGGCGCCTTGGTGCTGTACTTCACGGCGCGCACATAACGCTCGTCCAGGTGCTCCAGGCCGGCCAGCACCACATTGGGCAGGGCGTCCAGATAATCCTTGGTCTCGACGATGGCCGGCACCGCCTGGCGCAGGTCGGCGCCGAAGAATTCCAGGCACACGGTGCGGATGTGCGCCGGCATGCGGTGTACCACGAAGCGCGCCGAAGTGATCAGGCCGTCGCAGCCCTCCTTCTGCACGCCGGGCAGGCCGCCGAGGAACTTATTGGTGACGTCCTTGCCCAGGCCCGATTTACGCAGCTCGGCGCCGGGGATGCGCAGGGTCTGCGCCTCACCCACCGGCGTCGTGCCGTCCGGCTCGAAACGGCGCACGCGGAACTCGGCGTAGTCCTGCTCGTGGATCTTGCCCAGGTTGTGATTGAGGCGTTCCACCTCGATCCAGTCCGCATCGGGGGTGACCATGCGCCACCAGGCCAGGTTGTCCAGGGTCGTGCCCCACAGCACCGCCTTCTTGCCGCCGGCGTTCATGGCGATGTTGCCGCCGATGCAGGAGGCATCCTGCGAGGTGGGATCGACGGCGAACACATAGCCGGCCGCCTCTGCCCGCTCCGCCACGCGCCGCGTCACCACGCCGGCCTCGACGAACAGGGTCGGCACCTGGTGCGCCACGCCAGGCAGCCCGGTCAGCTCCACCTCGTCCATGCGCAGCAGCTTCTCGGTGTTGATTACCGCCGAGTCGGCATGTAGCGGCACGGCGCCGCCGGTATAGCCGGTGCCGCCACCGCGGGGGATCACGGTGAGCCCCAGCTCGATGCAGGTCTTGACGATACCGGCCACTTCGCGCTCGCTATCCGGCGTGATCACCACGAAGGGATACTCCACGCGCCAGTCGGAGGCGTCAGTGACGTGGGACACGCGCGCCAGGCCGTCGAACTGGATGTTGTCCTTGCGCGTCACGCGGGCGAGGCGGCGCTGCACCTGGCGGCGGCGCTCGGCCTGATTGGACAGCCAGCTTTCGAATTCGCGCACTGCGGCGCGCGCGGCCTCGGCCAGTTGCAGTGCCAGCTCGTTGCCGCCGGCACGGGCGACGATCTGATCCAGACGGTGGTGCAGGGCATGGGCCAGGGAATCCCAGCGCTTGCTGTTTTCGATCAGATCATCCTGGATGAAGGGATTGCGGGTGATGACCCACATATCGCCCAACACCTCGAACAGCATGCGGGCGGAACGGCCGGTGACGCGCTCGGCGCGCAGGCGGTTCAACACCTGCCACATCTCCTCGCCGAGGAAGCGAATGATGATCTCGCGGTCGGAGAAGGAGGTGTAGTTGTAGGGAATTTCGCGTATGCGGGCGGGGGTATCGCTGCTCATCGGGACCGGCCGTGGGTAAGCTCAGGCAAGGGCGAAGTGTAGCATGGGGGGTATCCGCCGATGAACCGTCACCGTAACCCTGACCGCCATGCGGTCACTCAGTGTGGCCCGGCAAATACGCCCAATCTCAGAACCGCCCGACCTTGACCAGGCGTTTGCTCCAGTAGTCGTTGGACAAGGAAGCGTACTCCACCTGCTTGCCGCCGGAGGGGGCATGGACGAAGCGACTGTTGCCCAGATAGATGCCGACGTGGGACGGCTTGCCGTCGATGTGGAAGAACAGCAGATCGCCCGGTGCCCGCTGCGCCGCCGGTACGGCACGCGTCGCCGCGTACTGCCCCTCGGTACTGCGCGGCACCGTGCGCCCGGCCTGGCCATAGGAATACTGCACCAGCCCGCTGCAATCGAAACCGCGCGGGGTATTGCCGCCGTAGCGATAGGGCTTGCCCACCATCTGCTGCGCCACGGCCACCGCCCGCGGCATGGCCGCCGGCTCGGGTGCCCGTTGTGCCGCCGGTTGCGCCGGCGGATGCAGGGAACCACACCCGGTCAGCAGGGCCAGGGACAGAACGGCGAGCAGTCGGGGCATGGGGTGGCCTCGTGGATGCGGGGATTTCAGGGAGGATAGCGCATTGTGGGGGTGAGCTCACCAATGGCGCTTGTTTGGATGGGTTGGAGTGATGGGGTTTGTTGCGCTGGCGCGCGATTTAATTGGGTCGGAGTTCCGCCCCCGTACGACGTGTTACTTTCTTTTGTCTCGCCAAAAGAAACTAACGAAAGAAAAGGCGACCCGACTCCCGCGCCGCTATCGCGGTTCCCTGCGCTTCTCGCCCGAATCGGCGCTCGCCTACGCGCCTTCCTGGCGCGAAGGCGAGGACAGGCCATCCCTGGCCTGTCCCCTGCGGGCTTAATCCGATTCGGGCTGCGATGCTCGGCGCGGCAGACGGGGGGGAAGTCAAAACCAAAAAACAGGTGTGCGCTGTGCGCACACCCCGCAGCGCGATGCCGTCAGGCGAGCCTGTTTTAAATCCCCTTTGTCTCGCCGAGCAACGCAGTCCGGAGCGGAACAGCCCGCAGGGGGCGCGCCATGGATGGCGCGCATTCCTCCGCCAGCATAGGGATGTGCTGTCGGAGGAACCCGCTCCGGGCGAGTAGCGCAGGGAACCGCGATAGCGGCGAGACATCGGGGCGGCCTTTCTTTTGGTTACTTTTCTTTGGCCGTTCAAAGAAAAGTAACCCGCGCGCGGGGCGGCTCCCCGCACCCAATCAATCCGCGCGCAGCGCACCTTAACAACAGCGTAAAACAGCGCTGTGCGCTATCCCCTCTTCAAACTCCCCAACACCACCTTCTGCGGCTTCAGCCGCCCCATCACATGCATCTCGCAGCGCTTGCAGTCGAACTCCAGGCGCAGATTCTCGCCGGCGCTGATCAGGGTCATTGGCTCGGGCCGGATGCCCTTCACCTGCTTGGGGCAGAGGTTGAAGCTGTAGCGCACGCAGTGCTTGGTGATCATCAGCGACACCTCGCCGCGCTCCTGGTTGGCCTCGTAGGCATCGGCGATGAGGCTGACGCCGTGGCGGGCGTAGAAGTCGCGGGCGCGCTGGTTGTAGACGTTGCCCAGGTAGCTCAATTCGGTCTGCGGATAGGCCGGCGGCGGCTCCACCGCGGCAGCACGTGCCGGGCGCCGATAGGCGGCGCGGCGCGCCGCCTCCAGTTGCTCCACTGCATCGCGGCGCACCGCATTGAGGGCGCCCACCGGAATGAACCATGGCGCCGAGAGGTCCAGCGCGATGTCCTCCGCCGTAAAGATCGTGTTGCCCAGCTTGCCCAGCTGCTCGCGCAGGCTGGCTTCGGCGCGCGCGGCGTTCTGCGCCGGTTCATGCGGCTGGGCCAGTTCCACGCTGGCCGTGATACCCTCCTCGTCGATCAGGCTCAGGGCAAAGCCGCCGGCTGTCTCGGCGAGGCGCATCTGTACGCGAATGCGGCGCTCGGCGGACTTTTTCTCCAGCTGCCGCTCGAACGCCTGGTCCCGGTTGCGGCACAACGTATCGCCCACCGCGGGCAGGCGCTCTTTTTCCGCCGGAAACAGGCGGCGGCCCTCGACGCGATTGATGCGCACGCCCACCAGTTCATGCTTGGCGTCGTACCAGGTGAGGCCATCGCCATTATGCAGCGCCACCTCGCTCTCCACCTCGAACCAGTCCGCGCCGACGCGCGTGGCGGTGCCGATGGGTTCGCCGGCGAATTTGGGGCTGTCCAGCGCCAACAGGTCCTGGTGCCGCTCCTGCGCGAAGTAATCGGTGAAGCCGCGGTTGAAGCTCTTCTCCGGCTGCGGCTGGAAGAAGAAGGTGCAGCGCCCGGCCGAGGCAGCGCGATAGTGCGGCACCTCGTCGATGATCTCGTCCAGCAGGGTGCGGTAGTGGGCGGTTATGTTCTTGACGTAGGACAGGTCCTTGAGGCGGCCCTCGATCTTGAACGAGCTGATGCCGGCCTCGGCCAGGGCGCGCAGGTTGGCGCTCTGGTTATTGTCCTTGGGCGACAGCACATGGCGGTCGCGCACCACGATCGCACCGGAACTGTCGGCCACGGTAAACGGCAGACGGCACATCTGCGAACATTCGCCGCGGTTGGCGCTGCGTCCGGTCTGGGCATGACTGACGTAACATTGGCCGCTGTAGCTGACGCACAGCGCGCCATGCACGAAGAACTCCAGCTCTGCCGTGGTGGCCTGCGCAATCTCGCGGATCTGCGGCAGCGACAGCTCGCGCGCCAGCACCACACGGGTGAAGCCCACCTGCTCCAGGAAGTGCGCCTTGGCGGCGGTGCGGTTGTCGGCCTGGGTACTGGCGTGCAGGGCGATGGGAGGCAGATCCAGCTCCAGCAGGCCCATGTCCTGGATGATCAGGGCATCGGTGCCGGCCTCGTACACCTGCCAGGCGATCTGCCGCGCCGGCTCCAGCTCATCATCCTGCAAAATGGTATTGAGGGCGACGAATACCTGGGCCGAGTAACGGTGCGCATAGGCCGCCAGCTGTTCGATGTCTGCGATGGCATTTCCCGCCGCGGCACGTGCGCCGAAGGACGGCCCGCCGATATACACCGCATCGGCGCCGTGATTGATCGCCTCACAACCAAACTCGGCGTTCTTGGCCGGGGCCAGCAGCTCCAGCCGGTGGCGGGCTGGATTCATCGCCTGCGCTCCCGCATGAACTGGGTGGCGCGCTCCATGGGCAGGGGATGGCTGAACAGATAGCCCTGCGCCTCGTCGCAGCCCTCGGCCAGCATGAAGGCGCGCTGCTCCTCGGTCTCGATGCCTTCGGCGATGGTGGTCAGTTCCAGGCTGCGGCCGAGGGCGATGACAGCACGTGCGATGGCCACGTCGTCCGCGTCTGCGGGGATGCCGCGCACAAAGGACTGGTCGATCTTCAGCTTGGAAATGGGCAACTGCTTGAGATAGGCCAGCGATGAATAACCGGTGCCGAAGTCGTCGATGGACAGTTCGAAGCCCATGGCACGCAATTCACCGAGCAACTGGATCGATTGTTCCGGGTTCTTCATCACGAAACCTTCCGTGACCTCCAGCTCGATCCAGGCCGGATCGCAGCCGGACTCCTTCAGGACGCCGCGGATCACCTCCAATAGGTCGCGCTGGTACAACTGCTTGCCGGATAGATTCACCGCGATGCGGCCATTGAGCAGCCCCTGTTCGTGCCAGGTGCGCGCCTGGCTGAAAGCCTCGCGCAACACCCAGACACCGAGGGGAATGATCAGGCCGGACTCCTCCGCCACCGGAATGAAACGGCCCGGCGCAATCATCCCCCCCTCGGGCAGCTTCCAGCGGATCAACGCCTCCAGGCCCAGCACGGCACCGCTGCGCAGGTCGAACTGCGGCTGGTAATACAGCACGAACTCATCGTTGCGCAGGGCGTTGCGCAGATTGGTCTCCATCAAGATGCGGTCGTAGGCCTTTTCGGTCATGTCCTCGGTGTAGAAGTGGAAGGCGTTGCGCCCCTGCTCCTTGGCCTTGAACATCGCCGTGTCGGCGTTGCGCAGCAGGGTCTCGGCATCCTGGCCGTCGCTGGGATACAGGCTGATGCCGATACTGGTGGTGACATACAGCTCGCGCATATCGATATGCAGCGGCTCCTGCGTCACATGGATCAGCTTCTGCGCGATCTGCGACACGTTTTCTACCGACTGGACGGCCTCCAGAATGACGGTGAACTCGTCACCGCCAAGACGCGCCACCGAATCCTCTTCGCGCACCACTGAGAGAAAGCGCCGCGCCACCTGTTGCAGCACCAGGTCACCTACAGCATGGCCGAGGCTGTCGTTGATCTGTTTGAACTCATCCAGGTCGACAAACAACACCGCCAACTGCTCGCGCCGCCGCCGCGCCTTGAGTAGCGACTGCTCCAGACGATCACGGAACAGCACGCGATTGGGCAGCCCGGTGAGCGAATCGTAGTGGGCCAGGCGATCCAGATGCTGCTGTTTCTGCTCCAGCTCGACATGGGTCAGGTGGCGCTCGGTGACATCCTGCACCGTGCCAAAGGAGTGCAGCGCCTTGCCGAAGGTATCGAAGGTGGTCTCACACTGCTCCTCCACATACTTGATGCGGCCATCCCGCATCAGCAGGCGATGTTCCAGCTTGTAGGGCCGCCGCGTGCGCAGCGAGTCGCGGTAGGCTTGATCGACCATCTCACGGTCTTCCGGATGGATGGCGGCAAGAAAGCCGTCGTAACTGGGGGTGACATCGTCGGGGTCAATCTCGAAGATGCGATAGACCTCCCGCGTCCAGGTCAACCGATTGGCAATCAGGTCCAGATCCCACGAGCCGATGCGGGCGATACGCTGCGCGTCCTCCAGCATCTGCTGGCTGCGCCGCAACTGCTCATCCGCCTGATAGCGCGCGGTGATATCGCGACTGATGCCGAGCACGCCCATGGCGGTGTCGTGCGAGCCGTAGGGTGTCTTCAGCGTATCCACCAGCACGCGCCGGCCATCGGGGTAGGTGATCCACTCCTCGTTGCTACGGCGCTGCCCCGACTCCAGCATCTTGCGGTCATTGTTGCGGAAGAACTCCGCCACCTCGGCGTCGAACAGCTCGAAGTCGGTTTTGCCGACAATCTCCTTATCGGTCCGGCCGACAAACTCGGCGAAGGCGTTGTTGCAGCCAAGATAGACGCCGTTGCTGTCCTTGAAAAAGATCAGATCGGGCGAGGTGTCAAGAATGGAGCGCAGCAGGGCATTGCTGTTGGCCACCTCCGTTTCGCGTGTATTCAGGGTCGTCACCATGCGGCCAAACACATTGGCCAGACGCCCCAGCTCGTCGACGCGATCGAGGGTGAAGTCCACATTACGTTCGCCCCGGCGCACCCGCTCGGCCTGGGCGCTCAGGGCGCGCACGCCGCCGGTCAGGCCACGCGCCATGAACCAGGCAAACGCTGAACCGATGAGGATCGCCACCAGGGTATAAATCAGGCCATCATAGGTGACCTGTGTCAGGTTCTTGGCGATCTCGCCGCGGCTCAGGCCGACGCGCGCCCAACCGATATGGATATCGTTACTGAAAATGGGGGCTGCCGCGTCGCTGAAATCCACGCGATTGATGAGCAGGTGCGGTGCCGGCACAGCCTCCAGCAGGGTCTGGCTCACCGCATCGGACAGATACTGGCCCACCACGCTGCGATCGGTATAGGCCAGCACCCGGTTGTCGAGGTCCACGAACATCGCATAGCGCACACCCGGGTAGCTGTATTGCGCCGCGATCAGTTCTTCCATGCCGACGACGTCATTGGCCAGCACCCAGGAGGTGCCGTTCGCCGCCAGCGTGGTCGCCAAACTGAGCGCCTGCTTCTCGCTCTGGGTACTGAGAAAGGCCCGCTCGCGTCCCACCAGATCGAACACGAATACCGTCATCAATACCGCATGCACCAACGCGATACCCAGCATCAGCTGGCGCGTGATGGAGGCAGTAAATATTCGGTGCAGATATCGCAACATGGTCCTACTCGACCGGCCTGACTTCGGCGCTGAAGCGGGCGATGAACTCCTGCACCGGCTGATAGGTGGCATCGTCGGCCGGCTCGAAGCGGGACAGGCCGATGCGCGCCAGGATGGCGCGGCCATCCTCCGTCTGGTGCAGCGTGAACAACACGCGGCCCACCTGCGCCACGACTTCCGCCGGCACCTCGGGCAGCACCACCAGCCCATTGTTGGGCAGCGACTCGGTCTGCCATTTGATCTCCAGCGCCTCCAGCAGCTCGGGCCGCTCACGGCTAAGCGCCTTCCACGGCGGCGGCCAGGTGGCGCCGGCGGCGACATCGCCCAGATACACGTTCATGATGGACGACTCCTGCGAGCCTACATAACGGTTGTCGACGTCACGCATCACATCGAGGCCGTGGCTGTGCAGGTAATACTGCGGCAACATGGTGGCGGCCAGTGCGGTGGGGGCCGGATAGCTCACCGCCTTGCCGCGCAGGTCGGACACCTTCTGGATACCGCTGTCCTTGCGCACCAGGATGATGCCGCGGAAATTTTCGTCATCCCCCATCTTGCCGAACACGCGATAACCCTGCTTCACGGCATTGATGGTCTGATAGGGGTTGGGCAGGGCGAAATGGAACTGGCGGGCATAGAGCTTTTCGTCGTAGGCGGCATAGTTGCGCGAGGCCTCCAGGCGGAAGCGGGCGCCAGCTATGTTCTGGCTCAAATAGGCCATCAACGGGCCGAACACCTCATGCAGCCGTTGCGGATTGTGCAAGGGGTGCACGCCGAACACGTACACGGCCTCGGTCGAGGTGGCAACCGGAGAAAAAGTAGGGGCGTACTCCGGCCCGTCGCCGGCATGGCAGGCACTCAGCACCCAAACGGCGAGGGTGCACAAACCGGCCGCCAGAATGCGGAGGGGGTAACTCATAGTGGATGGGGTTTCCTGGTGGAACGCTTGCGCTGGTGACCTGCCAGTCCCGGGCAGGCACGACACGCATATGGTGTAATGACGGGAAGTATACGGGAAGGCCGCCGTCACGGCTAATTTCCGCGCTCCTGCGCTATAATCCCGCCCCTTTCCGCCGCCCTGCCTGACCCATGAGCAAACCCCTTCCCGGCGCCGACCCCGAACGGCTCGCCACCTGGCACAAATACCGCAACGGCCTGTGCAACGACTGCCGCGCCACCTGCTGCACGCTGCCGGCCGAGGCGCAGATCGCCGACCTGGTGCGCATGGGGGTGGTGGATGCCTTCGAGGCGGAGGAACCGCTCAAACCGATAGCGCGGCGCCTGGAGAAGGCCGGCCTCATCGAGCACTTCAACTTCAAGAGCGGACTGTTCACCCTAGCGCGCCGCGCCAGCGGCGACTGCATCCACCTCGATGCCGTCACCCGCCGCTGCACCATCTACGACCGCCGCCCCGATACCTGCCGCAACCACCCGCGCATCGGGCCGCGCCCGGGCTATTGCGCCTACATACCAGTCACCTAGGCGTCGCACTCCGCGCCCAGGGCCGCCAGACACACCTGGCACAGGCAATCGTCATACCGCGCGGCGATGTAGTCCCGTTGCACCGGCGTCAAGATCACGTCCTGGCACTGGCACAGCAACACCGTTCCGCTCTTGCATTCGAATTCCGCCCCGCAGCGGGGACATTGCTTCCACTCGTGCTCAGGCATGGCCGTCACGGCGGGTCGATGATGTAGTCTTCCAGATCGTCCGGGTCGGGCACCGCCGCCAGCGGCAGCGCATAACTCCGCACCGACACTCCGGCCCGATGGACACTCTCAGGATCACCACTCAGCAAGGGATGCCATGATGGCAGCGGCAGGCCGGCGCGGCGCAACCGATAGGCACAACTCTCCGGCAGATAATCCAGCGCAGCAATATTGGCCGGCGTGATCACCGCGCATTCCGGCTCCACCTGCGCCCGCTCGGCATAGGCGGTGCAGCGGCAGGACTCGAGATCGAGGCGGGCACAGGCGATGCGGGTGTAATACACCTCGCCGGTGTCCTCGTCCTCCAGCTTGTGCAGACAACAACGGCCGCAGCCGTCGCACAACTGCTCCCACTCCGCAGCGGTCAGCTGATCGAGAGGGCGTTGCCAAAAGGGAAGGATGGTCATGGCGCCATTCTACCTGCTCCGGCTGCCGCCGGGTCGGCTTCCACCACCCCGGCGGCGAACATAACAACAAACCGGAGATAACACGTAGAATAGCGTCGCCCACCCCAACGGAGGTGTCGCCATGAGCGCCCTTTGGATCCTCGCCTTCCTCATCGTCTTGTCCGGTTGTTTTTCCCTGGCCGAAATGGCCCTCGCCTCCGCCCGCCGCTCGCGCCTCACGCAAATGGCGGAAGAAGGCGATACTGGCGCCGGCGCCGCCATTGCCATCAAGGATCAGCCCAGCCGCCTGCTGGCCGCTACCCAGACCGGCATCACCGCCGCCGCGCTGCTGATGGGCATCTACGGCGAATCGGCCCTCTCCGCCTCCATCGAGCAGGCCATTGCCGCCACCCTGCCGCTGCTGGCGGGCTGGAGTACAGGCATCTCCTTTACCATCACCATCATCATCGTCACTGCCGTTTCCATCGTGCTGGGCGAAATCGTGCCCAAGCGCATCGCCATCGCCCATCCCGAAAAAGTGGCCGCCGCCTGTGCCCCGGCCATGGCGCTGTTCATCCGCCTGCTCTCGCCCGCCATCCACTTCCTGTCCTGGTCAGCGGATCGCATCCTGGCCCTGCTGCCGATACGCTCCGCACCCGCCGTCACCAGCGTGGAAGATATCCTCGCCTATATCGACGAGGGTGAGCGCTCCGGCACCATCGCGCCGGAAGAAAGCCTGCTGGTCGGCAACGTGCTGCGGCTGGACGATCGCCGCCTGGCTGCCATCATGACACCCATCGCCGATGTCGCCTGGCTCAATCTGACCGCCCCGCGCGAAGACAACCTGCGTGTGCTGCGTGAGGCGCCGCACTCGCAGCTACCCGTATGCAAGGGGGACATACAGCAAGTCATCGGCATCGCCGAGAGCCATGACATCCTGCAGGCCGCCATCGCCGGCGACATCAACTTCGCAGAGATTCCGCTGGCCCAACCGCTGTATGTGCCGGCCACACTCACCCTGTTCGATCTGCTGCGCACCTTCCGCCAGCAGAAGACCACCATCGCCCTGGTGGTCAGCGAGTTCGGCCATACCGAAGGCATCGTCACCGTCGACGATCTGATGCTGTCGCTGGTGGGCGACATGATGCCCATGGCCGACAGTCCGGAAGAAACGCTCGCCGTGCGCCGCCCCGATGGCTCCTGGCTACTCGACGGCCTGCTCGCCATCGATGAAATGAAGGACAAGCTGGAGATCGACAGCGTGCCGCACGAAGAGCTAGGCAACTTCCACACCGTCGGTGGCTTCGTGCTCGCCGCTCTGGGCCGCATCCCGCGCAAGGCCGAGCGCTTTTCCTGGGAAGGCTGGGACTTCGAGGTGGTGGATGTGGATCGCAACCGCGTCGATCAGGTGCTCGCCACGCGGCAGGCGCCGACATTATCTCCAGCCGGATCACACGACGGGCCATAAATGGCGCTATATTGACGGTATATAGGAAATAACAAATGCCGTCAGCCATGGAACGCTCCCGACTACTCTCGCTACTGGCCACCGCCGCCATCATTGGCGCACTGCTCTTCGCCGCCGCGCTGTCGCTGCGCGGCACCAACGGCGGCGCGGCGCGGGAGATCCGGGTCGGCCTCTACGAGAACGAACCGAAGCTCTATACCGCGGCCAATGGCCGCCCGGCCGGCCTGTTTGTCGAGCTGCTCAATCAGATGGCGCGCGACGAGGGCTGGCAGCTGCGCTATGTCCCCTGCGACTGGTCACAGTGCCTGGATATGCTGCAGCAGGGCCACATCGATCTCATGCCCGATGTGGCCTTCTCCGTGGAGCGCAGCCGGCAATACGACTTTCATACCGCCTCCGTCGCCAGTAGCTGGTCGCAGATCTACGTCACCCCCCACAGCAAGGTGTTCTCCCTGGCCGATCTGGCGGGCAAGCGCATCGCCATGCTGCAGGGTGGCATCCAGATGGCCTTCTTCGCCCAACTCATGGCAGCGTCCGATTATCCCTATCAACCGGTATTGGTGACATCACTGGAACAAGCATACACTGCCGTGGTGGCAGGCGAGGCCGACGCGGTGGTGACCAACAGCTTCTTCGCCGCGCGCAACGGCGCCAAATACCAGTTGCAGGAAACCCCCATCGTCTTTCTGCCGAGCAATCTCTATTACGTGACGGCCAAAGGCCACAACACCGACCTGCTGCAACGCATCGACGCCCACCTCAGCGCCTGGCGCACCGATCCGGAGTCGATCTATTTCACCGCCCTGCACCGTGCCATGGCGGCGCGGCCCGAGGTGCTGGTGCCGCACTGGGTACGCTGGTCCTTGTCGGCCCTGGGCGGCGGCCTGCTCCTGCTGTTGCTGCTCAGCCTGCTACTGCGCTGGCAGGTGGCGCAGCGCACCCGCGCCCTGGTGCAGACTACCCGCGAACTGGAGCTGCAACGCGCCAATCTGGAGCGCGAGGTGGCGGCACGCACAGCGGAACTGCGCGCCGCCAAAGAGGAGGCCGAGCGGCTGACACAGGTCAAGAGCGAATTCCTCGCCAACATGAGCCACGAGATCCGCACGCCGATGAACGCCATCCTCGGCATGCTCTACCTGGCCCTCAAGTCTGACCTTGCGCCGCAACTGCGTAATCACCTGAGCAAGGCGCAGAGCGCGGCCCACTCGCTGCTCGGCATCATCAACGACATCCTCGACTTCTCCAAGATCGAGGCCGGCAAACTCACCATCGAACAGGTGGAGTTCGGCCTCGACGCAGTGCTCGAACAGCTAACCAATGCCGTCAGCTATCTCGCCGACCAAAAGGGTATCGAGTTCCTCATCCGCTACGACCCCACCATCCCGCGCCACCTGATCGGCGACCCGTTGCGTCTGGGCCAGATCCTGCTCAACCTATGCAGCAACGCCATCAAGTTCACCGATCAGGGCGAGGTCGAACTGGCATTCCGCAGTCTCAATGCCAGCGAAACCGATATCACCATGCAGATATGCGTGCGCGACTCCGGCATCGGCATGACAGCGGAAGCGCAACAAAAGCTGTTCGAGAAATTCACCCAGGCCGACCAGACCACCACCCGCCGCTTCGGCGGTACCGGCCTGGGACTCGCCATCAGCAAGAACCTGGTGGACTTGATGGGCGGCCGGCTATGGCTGGAAGACTCGCAGCCGGGCAAGGGCTCCACCTTCTGCTTCACCGTGCGCCTGCCCATTGCCCAGCAGGCCCAGGCCCATGCCCGCGAGCTCGTCGAGCAGGCGGGACCACTGCTCAAAGGGGTGCGCGTGCTGGTGGTGGACGACAACGAGGTATCGCGCGACATCCTGGTCGAACTGCTGCGCTACTTCCATCTCGATGTCAGCACCGCTACCGGCGGTCATGCCGCGCTCGCCACGCTGCAATCCAGCAACACCAGGCCCTACGATCTGGTGCTGATGGACTGGCGCATGCCGGGCATGAACGGCGATGAGGTCACCCAACGTATCCACAGCGACAAGAATATCGTTCACAAACCCAAGGTGGTGATGATCACCGCCTACGGCCGCGAGGAGGTCATCCGTCTGGCGGAACAGGCCGGTGTCGACGGCTTCCTAATCAAGCCGGTGTCGCCCTCCACACTGCTGGACACCATCCTGCCGGTGCTCGGTCGCGGCCGTCTGCTCGGCGAACACGCACCGCGCCGCAACGGCAAAGCCCACGCCGCCGACACCGCCCGACTGGCCGGTGCACGTCTGTTGTTGGTGGAGGACAATGAAATCAACCGCGAATTCGCCACCGAACTGCTGCGCAGCGTGGGCATCACGGTCGACGAGGCGATGAACGGCCAGGAGGCGGTCGAGCAGGTGCGGCGGCAAAGCTACGATGCTGTGCTGATGGACATCCAGATGCCGGTGATGGACGGCCTGGAGGCGACACGTCGTATTCGCGCGCTGGGCGCCGAACCGGGCGGGGAACATTACCGCGACCTGCCGGTCATCGCCATGACCGCCCTCGCCATGGCGCAGGATGCCGAACGCAGCGCGGCCGCCGGCATGAACGACCACGTCACCAAGCCCGTCGATCCGGAACAACTGCTCGCCGCGCTGGTGCGCTGGGTGCGCCCGCCGGCGGAGCGCGCTATGCAGACGTCATTGACGGCGGATACCGCACGCAGTGACACACTGCCCAGTGACCTGCGCGCGCTCACCGGCATTGATGCCCAGGAAGGCCTACGCCGCATCGGTGGCAAGGTAGACGCCTACCGCCGCCAGTTGCGGCGCTTCCGCGACCACTACGGTGATGCCATTAACGAACTGCGCCGCCTGTTGCACGAACAGGGTACGCGCCAGGCCGAGGAATACTGCCACTCCCTCAAGGGCGTCAGCGGCAATCTCGGCGCGCAGGCGCTGTACGCGCAGGTTTCCGCCATCGACGACATCCTGAAGCAGAGCCGCGAACCGGACGCAGACACTCTCACCACGGCGGACACACTGCTCGCACAGGTGCTGTGCGATATCGATAGCCTCGGCGCCGCCGAACCGCAGCCGGCCGCCGCGCCGCTGGACGCCGCCGGGCTGCGTCACCTGGTGCAACGTCTGCGCCACGCGCTGGAATACGACCTCGGCGCCGCGGAGCCACTACTGCTTGAGCTGCGTGCCGGCATCACTGGCAGTAGGCTGGAGCAGGATGTTGCCACCATGGCGACGCGGATCGACGTCTTCGATATCGACGATGCGCTGGCTCGCCTGGAGAAAATAGAAGCCGAACTGACGAGGGAAACGTCATGAGCAACGCAATCCACGGCACCGAGGGCGTACGCCCACGCATACTCATCGTCGATGACGTGCACGAGAACGTACATGCACTGATGAACGTGCTGCGCGACGAATACGCCATCCTCGCCGCCACCAGCGGCGACAAGGCCCTCGAGCTGGCACGGCGCGAACCACGGCCCGACCTGATCCTGCTCGACATCAAGATGCCCGGCATGGACGGCTACTCCGTGCTGTCGGCCCTGAAGATTGATCCCACCACCGCCGAAATCCCGGTGATCTTCGTCACTGCGCTGGCCGAGGCCGCGGACGAGGCGCGCGGCCTCGCCCTCGGCGTGGCCGACTACATCACCAAACCGGTCAACCCCGATCTGCTCAAGACGCGCATCCGCAATCAGCTCGAACTGCGCCGCCACCGCCGTCACCCAATCACGTTCGACATCGCGGCGCACAGCGACCCCAATTACAAGCCGGCGCTGCTGGTGGTGGATGACGTCCCGGAAAACATCCACGAACTCATCACCGCGCTGAAGGACGTGTACCGGATCATGGTCGCCAATAACGGCGCCCGGGCGCTGGAGATCGTGCAGGGTGAGAACCCACCCGACCTGGTGCTGCTCGACATCGTCATGCCGGAAATGGACGGTTACGAGGTATGTCGGCGTATCAAGGCCACCCCAGCTGGCAACCGCATCCCTGTGATCTTCGTCACCGTGGTGGACACCACCGAGAACAAGGTGCGCGGCTTCGAACTCGGCGCCGCCGACTACATCACCAAACCCTTCGACATCGACGAGGTGCACGCACGCATCCGCACCCACTTGGAGCTGGCCCGCCTGCGCCACTTCCTGGAAGACCTGGTCGCCCAGCGCACCGCCATGCTGCAGGTGAGCGAGGAAAAATACCGCATCCTCACCTACCGCGACCCCCTCACCAACCTGCCCAACCGCGTACTGTTCACCGAGATGCTCGGCCATGCCCTGACTTACGCCGAACGCAACAACATCGAATTCGCCCTGCTGTTTGTTGACCTCGATCGCTTCGCCACCATCAACGAAAGCCTGGGCCACAACCTGGGCGATCAGGTGCTCATCGAGGCCGGCCGCCGCCTGCAGGAACTGCTGCCGGAGCGCGACTCGATCGCCCGCATCGGCAGCGACGAATTCAACATCATCGTCATGCTCAACGACGACGTCGCCGTCGACCTGCTTGCCCAGCGCATGATCGAAGCGATGGCAGAGCCATTCCTGCTCGGCGGACGGCGCATCTACGTCGGTGCCAGCATCGGCATCGCCATGTACCCCGCCGATGGCCGCGACACCCAGACCCTGCAGAGCAACGCCGACGCCGCGCTGCATCGCGCCAAGATGCAGGGCCGCGGCGTGCTGCGTTTCTTCTCGCCGGAAATGAGCGTCCGCGCCCTGGAGCGCGTGACGCTGGAGGCCGAACTGCGCCACGCCCTGGAGCGGCAGCAGCTGTTACTGCACTACCAGCCGCAGGTGGATCTACTCAACGGCGAGATTGTCGGCTTCGAGGCGCTGGTGCGCTGGCACCATCCGGAACGCGGCATGGTACCGCCGGACAGCTTCATTCCGCTGGCGGAGGACAGCGGCCTGGTGGTTCCGCTCGGCGACTGGGTGCTGGGCGAGGCCTGCCGCCAATTCCAGGCCTGGTCCACCGCGGGACTGGCGCCGCGGCTGATGGCGGTGAACGTCTCCGCCGTGCAGCTCAGCCACGGTCATCTGGTTCAATCGGTACGCATGGCGCTCGCTGCGAGCGGCATGCCCGCGGCGCAACTGGAACTGGAGATCACCGAAAGCTTCCTGATGCTGGACCGCGAAAAGTCCTTCCAGTCGCTGCGCGAACTCAAGGCACTCGGCGTGCGCCTGTCCATCGACGACTTCGGCACCGGCTACTCCTCGCTCAGCTACCTGCAACAACTGGAAGTGCACAAGCTGAAGATCGACATGTCCTTCGTACGCGACATGACCAGCAACAGCGGCAATGCCTCCATCGTCAAGGCCATCATCGTCCTCGGCCACAGCCTCGGCCTGGAGGTCATCGCCGAGGGCGTCGAGGAATTGGGGCAGGCGCGTTATCTGCGCTCCCTGCAATGCGACGTGGCGCAGGGCTATCTGATCAGCCGTCCGATGCCGGCCGACGAGGCCGCCACCTTCATGACCGACTATCAGCCGCCCGTCATGGCCGATGAACAGCAAACCACGCCGACCCTGCTGCTGGTGGACGACGACGCCAATGTCCTCGCCTCACTCAAGCGCCTGCTGCGCCGCGAGAGCTACCACATCCTCACCGCCGGCAATAGCGAGGAGGCCCTTAGCCTGCTGGCACAACACGATGTTGGCGTCCTCATCGTCGATCAGCGCATGCCCGGCATGGGCGGAACCGAACTGCTCGCCCGCGTGCGCACCATCCATCCCCGCACCGTGCGCATGGTGCTGTCCGGCCATACCGCGCTGGACAGCCTGACCGACGCCATCAACCGCGGCGAGATCTACCGCTTCTTCACCAAACCCTGGGACGACGCCGAACTGCTACACGCCATACGCGACGCCTTTCGCCAATACGCACAACACAGCGGCGCGCGCCAAGGAAGCTCTGAATAAGTTCAGAGCTTCCGCGGCACAGGGAGGTGCCGCCATGTTTTAACAACCATAACTCGTTGGAACATGAAGCGAACCGGAAACCACACTTTTCGATTTGCGTGGGTTGAGAAGTCCAGGATGGACTTATTCAGACCTTCCTTAATTTCTTCCTGAATATCGGCGTACTGCGCGGTTCAATTTACATCCGCCAGCCGACAGCAATTGCGACCGCCGCGTTTGGCCTGGTACAAGGCCGCGTCGGCGCGCGATAACAGTTGATCCACGGTCTGACCCGGCGCCAGTTCGGCCACACCAATACTCACCGTAAACGCCGTCGCCTCACCGCTCGGGCCGGCCACCGTCAGCCCGCGCACCATCTCCAGCACGCGCCGCGCCGCCTCCGCCCCGTGCTCCCGGTCAAGCTCCGGCAGCACCACCGCGAATTCCTCGCCACCGATGCGACCGACCACGTCATGCTGCCGCATGCACGCCGTCAGCGCCCGCGCAAACGACTGCAATGTGCGGTCGCCCGTCGGGTGGCCATAACTATCATTGATCCGCTTGAAGTGATCGAGGTCGAGGGTCATCAGGGCCAGCGGCCGGTGATAGCGCTCGGCGCGTCCCACCTCCTCCGCCAATGCCTCAAAGAACGTACGCCGGTTGAGCAACCCGGTCAGCGCGTCGATGCGCGCCAGCTCCAGCAACTGAGCCGTCAACCGCTTGTGGGCGGTGATATCGGTGAAGGTGCGGACGAAGCCGCCATCCGGCAATGGGTCATGGGTCAACACCATCCAACGCGGCTCGCCCTGGATCAGCTGCTCCAGCTCGAAGGTAAACGGCTCGCGCATATCCAGCTCGACCAGCGCCCGTTGCCGCATCGCTTCGTCCTGCCCGGTCGCCCGCGCCCAACTATTGATGATGTCGCGGAAATCGGCCCCAACGACGAAGGTGCCTGGCGGTAGCTTGAAGATCGGCTCGATGGGCTTGTTGAACGCCAGCAGGCGATAGTCGTGCCCCACCACCACGATGCCCTGCGGCACATGGTCGAGCACGATATCCAGAACCGCGGAGCGTTCGGCAAACGCGGACTTGTCATACAGCGGCTGATCGCCGGTTGTCATGGTTCTACGCACCGCAGCAAGGTCATCCGCTGACTGACATGAATGCAGCAAGCCGTCCTGCCCGCCGGCCTGGTGCAGATTATTGTCTGTTCAACGCCGGCTGCCAACCGCCCATGGCATCCAGATACTATTTACCTGCCCATATTGATGGGGTACCCTGCGCCCCACCCATCCAGTACACGCCTTGGCATACCGTTGTGACCGATAACATGATGAATATCCTGATGAAACCGCTGTTTGCCGCCGCCGTGTGTGCCCTGCTCCTGACCGCCTGCGGCACCAACTCCGGCAGCGTCACCCTGGAGACGCTGGTGGAGATGCAAAGCGAGTACAACGGCGAGCGCGTCGCCACCCGTGGCGTGCTGCGCACCTTCGACCATCCGCGCCACTACTGGATCGAGGACGACAGGTTGAACCGCGTCGCCCTGCAGCCGGAAGACCAGCTGCCCCCGCTGGTGGGCCGCACCGTGCGTGTGGTCGGCACCTTCAGCTACAGCCCGTCCACCGGCCGCATCATCACCATCGAGCGCATGGAACTCGAACTCTGAGTCAAACCGTAGAGTGGCTGGAGCGACAACGAGACCAGCCCTATTTTTCGTTGACGTGCTACGCAGCGCCGCACCTATCCTATAGCGCCAACACGCCATCCATCACGGTATGGTTGGCGCTGACGCAGAAAGCCCAACACTCCCGGCCCCCACCAAGGGCAACGCACGTTACCCGCGCCTCAAAGCGCGAGAACATCCCTGAACCAGCTAACGCGCCACCGCGATCAGCACACCGGCAGCAATCGACAGTCCAGCCATAACCACACCGATACCGGAAAAGCTGAGGTGCAGCAGTGGAATCAGGCCATTCAACACGAGCCAGATGGCCAGCACGAGGAAACCGATTTTTCTAGTCAATTTAATTCCTCTCCCTACGATTCAATCATGATTAACCGGACTCAATATACTGCCCAGCCGAGGCAGAAAACCGTTATCTTCTCCAGATTATTCTGTAATGCCCCGAGCGGGGCATCATCGTAGGTTGGCGCTGACGCCGGAAGCCCAACGATCGGCGTCCGCAGGACACCAACAACGCAAGCCTAGCCCCTGCCGCCCTGCCTCTTAATCTCTGTGTCCGCTTTTACAATGTATTTCAACCCAACCGCACTGCGTTCTCTACCTATTTCGACAATGCTCTCCCGGGCGCGGCGAACACCAGTACCCAAACCATCATCGCGGCCGCGACAGCAATCTGCCTGCGCCATTCGTCCGACACGTCGGGAAAGAAGAATCCAATGGCAAACCAAACGGCTGCACCAACCAGCAATTGCATTGCCACGAACGCGAATAGCAACAATAAAGCGAGCGTCAGTTTCCTGAGCGAGGAGAATGCATCGGCAGGCCGCTCCGCATCGCCGTCACGCTGCATCACGCGGTGGGCCGTGTACCACAGGGCAAGGAACCCCGCGCCAATCAAGATAAGCAAATAGATCGACATGCTCACCCTTTCAACAGCCAATAAACCAGCATGCCGGCAAATCCGATCACAAATGCTACCGCGCCTATGACAAATGCCTTGCCCCATCCAAGGGGCTTGCCCACAAGCCTGGCGACCAATTTTGCGAGCAATGCAGAACCGACGACGATAGCCGGCGGCAACCCGTACACGAACAGCAGAAACTCATCCCATGCATCCACTACTGCGCGCCCTTTGCCTGCAAGAACCGACCTGGAGCAGACTGCAAAAGTATATCTGCCGCCCTTTGCTGCTCGTCACCTTCGTTGCTCAACCGTCGCCGTAGGTTGACGCTGACGCTGGAAGCTCAACAATACAGCGATTCCGTTGGGCTTCGTGCCTCAGCCCAACCTACCATCTCTGAAACCGTGGTCTGTCCCCGGTTGTTCCGGTTGTTCCCAGATGGCCACGCTTGTGCCGGTGATAAATCTCATTGGTCGTGAATGACAACACGTTGAGGGCGATCAAAAACCAGCCCACACCTGGTGTCGGCCGACCGCGCACCGCATCATCGATGACCAACCACAACATAAAACCCAGGATGAGCAAGTGCGCTATCCGCCACAGCTTATGCCCCCCCGCCGTGGCGGCAGACACTGCAAAAAAATAACCGGCGATGGGCGCCAGAAATAAGATCAGGGTAAGCAACGTGCGCGGGTCCGGTGCAAGGGAGCCGCCCCTGAACAGGAAGAACACGAAAACCAGCATGGCAATGCCATACATCCAGTTGCCAAATCGCCAATAGGGATTCGCGCGCCACGTTGTCGCGCCGCGCTCCAGTGCCGCGCGTGGCGGAAGATAAGGGTTGATCGTCACGACAGTTTCAGAGGCATGACCTTCGTCACTGGAGCAAATGAGAGTAGATTCGAGTGAATTCTAGTCTAACTCCATTTCTTAGCTGAATTGCGGGCCTCGTGCCCATCATATGGGAATGGTGTCCGCTTCGCGCAGCATGAGCTACGCCGCGTAGCGCACAATCTCCACTTCGGCGCCCTGGCGGATCGCCTCTTCCGCGCGGCTCATGAGCCGGTCGGTCACTTCACCGGAAAGATAGTATTCGCCGCAGTTCTCGCATACCCCTGCCGGAACATCCTTGAAGATCACCACGCTGCCGCCCCGCTCGAGGGTAACGGTGACATGGCCCGGCCGGGTTGCGCCGTATCTACAAAATACGCACTGCATGCCTACCTCCTCGTCCTGAAATCGTCGCTTCACAATATTGAGGGCGACTTCACTCCTGTGGCGGTTGCGTTATATCTCCGCGAGCCTGCGACTTATATCAACCGCACTTGGAATCGCCACAGTTCAGACAAGTCATACACCCATCCATCTGGATCACGGCCTTGGTGTGACACTTGCCGCACAGCTGGGCGCTGTCGGGAAACTCGCTCGGTTCCTTGGCCTCGGCGTCCTTCACGGTGGCGTCGTACTGGGCACGCTTTTCGGCGATCAGCTTGCGCTGGTGTTCGTCGAGGTCGTTGTCCTTGATGAGGCCGATCATGCGCAGGTGGCATTCGATGGCGTCGCCGATCTCGGCCACCAGGGAAGGCATGTATTTGCCACCCTTCTTGAAGTAGCCGCCACGCGGGTCGAACACCGAGCGCAGTTCTTCCACCAGGAAGGTGACGTCACCACCTTTGCGGAACACGGCGGAGATGATGCGGGTGAGGGCGACGATCCACTGGAAGTGGTCCATGTTCTTCGAGTTGATGAACACCTCGAAGGGGCGGCGCAGTTCGTGCGGGGTGCCGGCGTTGAGGATCACGTCGTTGATGGTGACGTAGAGGGCGTGTTCGGACAGCGGCGTCTTCACCTTGTAGGTGGAGCCGAGCAGCATCTCCGGGCGCTCCAGCGTCTCGGTCAGGTGGACGACGTTGCTTTCCTTCTTGACCTCGGCGACGGCGGGTGCCTGTTCCTTCTTGTCGTCCTCTTTGACGACACCGTAGCCGACGATTTTCTTTTCGATCTTGATGGCCATGTGGTTTTCTCCTTAGCCGGGGTTAAGAACGGTGGGCACGGAGCTGGTTTGGTTGTTCTCCGTGCCCACCGTGGCTTTCCCCCTGGCAAAACGCTGTTGTTGTGTCCTTTTTTCTATCCCCTCACCCTAACCCTCTCCCTGGGGGAGAGGGGACTTCCCCCCTCCCGACCTCCCCCACAAGTGGGGGGAGGAGAAAGAAGGGGCGGGCGGATTAGAACTTGCCGTAATAGCCTTCCTTGATGGCGTCGTACAGGTTGGCGGCGGTATGCATCTCGCCGTCGTATTCGATCTCTTCGTTGCCCTTCACTTCCAGCACCTGGCCGTCTTCCAGTTCGAAGCGGTAGGTGGTGTTCTCCAGGTCCTTGTCCTTGACCAGGACGCCCTGGAAGGCCTCGGGGTTGAAGCGGAAGGTGGTGCAGCCCTTGAGGTCCTGCTCGTAGGCGTAGAGGTAGATGTCCTTGAAGTCCTCGTAGGGGAAATCCGTGGGGACGTTCGCCGTCTTGGAGATGGAGGAGTCGATCCACTTCTGCGCCGCGGCCTGGATGTCGACGTGCTGCTTGGGAGTGACTTCATCGGCGGAGATGAAGTAGTCGGGCAGCTTCTGCTCCGGCTTGTCGGCGTAGGGCATGGCCTGGGCGTTGACCAGTTCGCGGTAGGCGAGCAATTCGAAGGAAAACACGTCCACCTTCTCCTTGGTCTTCTTGCCTTCGCGGATCACGTTGCGCGCGTAGTGGTGCGCGAAAGATGGCTCGATGCCGTTGCTGGCGTTATTGGCCAGGGACAGGGAGATGGTGCCGGTGGGGGCGATGGAGCTGTGGTGGGTGAAGCGGCAGCCCACCTCGGCCAGCGCGTTGACCAGCTCCGGATCGACCTCAGCGACGCGCTGCATGTAACGGCTGTAGCGCGCGTGCAGCACCTTGCCCTTCACCTTGTGGCCGACCTTGTAGCCGTCCTTCTTCATCTCCGGACGCTTGCGCAGCATGTCGCCGGTGACGGTGAACTCCTGCTCCATGATCGGGGCCGGACCTTTCTCCTTCGCCAGGTCGAGGCCGGCGCGCCAGCCCACCAGGGCCATTTCGCGCGTGACGCGCTCGGTGAAGGCGATCGAGTCGTCATCGCCGTACTTCATGCGCAGCATGGTCAGGGTGGAGCCGAGGCCGAGATAGCCCATGCCGTGGCGGCGCTTGGTGGTGATCTCGATGCGCTGCTGCTCCAGCGGCAGGCCATTGATCTCCACCACGTTGTCCAGCATGCGGGTGAACACGGCGACCGCCTCGCGGAAGGTGTCCCAGTCGAAGCGCGCCTTGTCCGTGAACGGGTCGAGCACGAACTTGGTCAGGTTGATGGAGCCGAGCAGGCAGGAGCCGTAGGGCGGCAGACCTTGTTCACCGCAGGGGTTGGTGGCGCGGATGTTTTCGCAGAACCAATTGTTGTTCATCTCGTTGTACTGATCGATGAGGATGAAGCCCGGTTCGGCGAAGTCGTAGGTGGAGGCCATGATCATGTCCCACAGACGACGCGCGCGGATGGTCTTGTAGATCTTGCAGGCGACCAGGCCTTCGTCGTTGGCGATGTAGCCCTGGCTGGTGGGCCACTCACGCCACACCACGCTGGCGCGGTCGGACAGGTCGATGTTGTCGATCTCCACTTCCTTCTCGGACAGCGGGAAGGCCAGTTCCCAATCGGCGTCGGCCTTGACCGCTTCCATGAAGTCGCGCGTCACCAGCAGCGACAGGTTGAACTGGCGCAGGCGGCCGTCCTCCCGCTTGGCGCGGATGAAATCCGTCACATCCGGGTGGCCGACATCGAAGGTGGCCATCTGCGCACCGCGGCGGCCGCCGGCGGAGGAGACGGTGAAACACATCTTGTCGAAGATATCCATGAAGGACAGCGGGCCGGAGGTGTAGGCACCGGCGCCGGCGACGAAGGCGCCCTTGGGGCGCAGGGTGGAGAACTCGTAGCCGATGCCGCAGCCGGCCTTGAGGGTCAGCCCCGCCTCGTGCACCTTGCTCAGGATATCGTCCATGGAGTCGCGCACCGTGCCGGACACCGTGCAGTTGATGGTGGAGGTGGCAGGTTTGTAGGCCAGCGCGCCAGCATTGGAGGTGATGCGGCCGGCCGGGATGGCGCCCTGGCGCAGCGCCCACAGGAAGCGGCCGTACCACTCCTCACGCTTGTCCTGGGTTTCCTCAACGTCGGCCAGGGCGCGGGCGACGCGCTGGTAGGTCTCGTCGATGCTCTGGTCGATGACCTCGCCGGACTTGGTCTTGAGGCGGTATTTCTTGTCCCAGATATCCAGGGACGCGGGTTGGAACGGAATTTCGGTAACTGTGGTGGAAACTGCCTTGAGGTGTGCCGTGCTCTTGGTCACTTAATCAATTCTCCCTTTATTGTTGTCTTGCTCAGGTGCCGCCGCCGTCCTGACGACACATTGTGGTCCTGATGCTGCTCAACACAATATGTTGTTATGGGCGCAATAGATTAGGGATGACACCCTGGACTGTCAACAAAAAGAAATTTATTGCAAAACAACGTGTTAAAAGTTTTCTTTGTGGATTCAGAGAGATAGAAAACGCACCGCAATTGTGCAACACAACACAATATATAGTGTTGCTTATATTGCAGTTTCGGGAGCCTTTTTCACGAAAGTAAGTTCTTACCAACATGCCACCAGCCCGCCGCCGGACTACGATTTCCTTGCCCATGATGCGGCCTTGAACTGCCGCCGGCCCATTCCCATATGTGGGATCAGCTATCCCCTCAACCCAAGATAAGGAGGTTAATCATGAGCCTGGTTCGTTACGATCCCTGGAGCCTGTTGGACCAGCTGCGCCGTGAGATGGACCGCAGCTACGAGGGCCGCGAGGAAGGCGGCATCAGCACCGCGTCCGACTGGGTCCCCGCCGTAGACATCAAGGAGGAAGGCGACTGCTTCCTGATCCGCGCCGACGTCCCCGGCGTCGATCCCAAGGCCATCGAGGTCCATGCCGAGAACGGCATGCTGACCATCAAGGGCGAACGCGAGTCGGAAAAGAAGGAGGAGAAGGAAGGCTATAAGCGGGTGGAGCGCGTCTACGGCAGCTTCTTCCGCCGCTTCAGCCTGCCCGACACCGCCGACACCGACAAGATCAGCGCCAAGAGCAACAACGGCGTGCTGGAGATCCGCGTGCCGAAACATGAGAAGGTACAGCCGCGCAAAATCACGGTGGAAGGCTGATCCCCTCTTCACCCTCCCCCGCGCATGGGGGAGGGTGCTTTGAGACGGCATCCCGCTCAGCATGCAATACAAGGACTACTACAAAATCCTCGGCGTGGAGCGCTCTGCCACCCAGGACGACATCAAACGCGCCTACCGCCGGCTGGCGCGCAAATACCATCCCGACGTCAGCAAAGAACCGGACGCCGAGGAACGCTTCAAGGAAGTTAACGAGGCGCACGAGGTGCTGCAGGATCCGGAAAAGCGTGCCGCCTACGATCGCCTCGGTGCCAACTGGAAGGCCGGCCAGGACTTTACCCCGCCACCGGGCTGGGACACCGGCTTCGAATTCCGCGGCGGCAGCGGCTTCAGCGGCAGCGACTTCTCCGATTTCTTCGAAAGCCTGTTCGGCCACGGCAGTCCCTTCGGCGACACCTTCCAGCAAGGGCGCGGCGGACGGGGCTTTCGCCTGCGTGGCGAGGACCGCCGCGCCAAGATCCGCATCCGCCTGGAAGACGCCTTCCACGGCGGTGAGCGCGCCATCCGCCTGGAGACCCCGCAGGTGGATGCCGGCGGCCACGTCACGCTGCGCCCGCATACCCTCAAGGTGCGCCTCCCCGCTGGCATCAGCGCCGGTCAGCAGATTCGTCTTGCCGGCAAGGGCTCGCCCGGACAGGGCGGTGGCCCGGCAGGTGATCTGTACCTGGAAATCGAGTTCGAGCCGCATGCGCTCTATACCATCGACGGACGCGACATCTATCTCGACCTGCCCATCACGCCGTGGGAGGCCGCCCTCGGCGCCCGCCTCGCCGTGCCCACCCTGGGCGGCGCGGTGGAGATGAAGATCCCCGCCGGCGCGCGCAGCGGCCAGAAACTGCGCCTCAAGGGCCGTGGCCTGCCCGGTCACCCGCCCGGCGATCAATACGCCGTGCTGCAGATCGTCACGCCGCCGGCAGATAACGCCAAGGCGAAAAAATTTTACGAGGACATGGCCAAGGCCATGCCGTTCAATCCAAGGCGGCATCTGGAGAGTTGACACCTCCCCATGGCCATGGGGGAGGCCGGAAGGGGGCGGCCATCGAAGCCCCCCACCCCAACCCTCCCCGCCGAGCGGGGAGGGAGCTTATCCCCTCCCCCACAACCGGGGGGAGGCCACTTGATTCCTCCCCCCATGACCGTGGGGGAGGCCACTTATTCTCCTCCCCCATGACCGTGGGGGAGGCCACTTATTCCTCCTCCCCCATGAACATGGGGGAGGCCGGGAGGGGGCGCCCGTCGAAGCCCCCTCCCCAACCCTCCCCGCCGGGCGGGGAGGGAGCTTGCTCTCCTCCCCCATGACATGGGGGAGGCCGGGAGGGGGCGCCCGTCTAAGCCCCCCTCCCCAACCCTCCCCACCGGGCGGGGAGGGAGCTTGCTCTCCTCCCCCATGACATGGGGGAGGCCGGGAGGGGGCGCCCGTCAAAGCCCCCTCCCCAACCCTCCCCGCCGAGCGGGGAGGGAGCTTGCTCTCCTCCCCCATGACATGGGGGCGGCCGGGAGGGGGCGCCCATCTAAGCCCCCCTCCCCAACCCTCCCCGCCGGGCGGGGAGGGAGCTTGCTCTCCTCCCTCATGACATGGGGGAGGCCGGGAGGGGGCGCGCGGAACTTGCCGCCATACCCCCTGTCTTTCATAACGCTGTTCACAAGGAGACGAGCATGAGCACACTGGAACAGATTCGTCACGGCCTGTCCCGCGCCTGGGACTCGGTGGCCGAAGGCTGGCAGCAACTGCGCGAGCGAGCGGCGCAGGCGATGACGCGCTACACCCCGACGCGTCACGGCGGCACCGTGGAAACCACGGAAGATCAGATTGCCGCCAGCAGTGCGCGCTGGGGCCTGCTCGCCGCCGAGGTGCAGGAGAACGACGACGAGGTCGTCGTGCGTCTGGAGGCACCTGGGATGGAGAAGGAACAGTTCGACATCAACGTGATCGACGGCCGCTATCTCAGCGTGCGCGGCGAGAAGCGCGTGCAGCGCGAGGAAAAGCGCGGCCGCTATCATGTCATGGAATGCGCCTACGGCCGCTTCGAGCGCGCGGTCGCCCTGCCTGCCGAGGTGGACGACAGCCGTGCCAAGGCCAGCTACCGCAACGGCGTGCTGCGCATCACTCTGCCCAAGGTAAGCGGCGGTGGCATGCGTCGCATTCAGGTACAGGGTTGATCACCTATTCCTTGTAGGAACCGAGTCTCTCGGCGCTAGGGCGCATAACCTCGGCAAGCATTCGCCGAGAGACTCGGCTCTTACCGTACGTCACAGCAGTTCACCAAACGCGTATGGCAGCATACGTTACAACAGACCACCGGCATCCCACACCACGGCCTGCGCGCCGTTGCATTCACTGACATCGAGGCACTTCATGCACAAATACCTCTTCGCCCTGCTGCTGCTCCTCGCAGCCAGCGCCCCCATACACGCCGCCCTGCCCGTCGCCGACAGCCAGGGCGAGCCGCTGCCGACCCTGGCACCAATGCTGGAAAAAACTGTCCCTGCGGTGGTGAACATCTTCACCCGCACGCGCGTGCCGGTGCAGCAGAATCCGCTGCTGGCCGATCCCTTCTTCCGCCGCTTCTTCGATGCACCGGAACAGCCGCGCGAGCGCATCACGCAAAGCCTCGGCTCCGGTGTGGTGCTCGACGCCGCCAAGGGCTACATCGTCACCAACCATCACGTCATCGATCGCGCGGTGGAGATCGCCGTGCATCTGGCCGACGGCCGCACCTTGCAGGCGGAGCTGGTGGGCAGCGATCCGGAAACCGATGTGGCGGTGATCAAGGTGCCTGCGGAAAATCTCCGCGCCCTGCAACTGGCCGACTCGGATCAGTTGCGCGTGGGCGATTTCGTCGTCGCCATCGGCAATCCCTTCGGCCTGGGCCAGACCGTCACCTCCGGCATCGTCAGCGCCGTGGGCCGCTCCGGCCTCGGCATCGAAGGCTACGAAGACTTCATCCAGACCGACGCCTCGATCAATCCCGGCAACTCCGGCGGCGCGCTGGTCAACCTGCGCGGCGAACTGGTGGGCATCAACACTGCGATCCTGTCGCAGAGCGGTGGCAACGTCGGCATCGGCTTCGCCATCCCCATCAACATGGCGAAGGAAATCATGGCGCAACTGATCGAACACGGCGAAGTGCGCCGCGGCGTGCTCGGCGCACAGGCGCAGGATCTCACGCCGGAACTGGCCCAGGCCTTCGGCCTCAGCGCGCAACGCGGCGCCGTGGTCACGCAAGTCACCGCCGGTTCCCCCGCCGACAAGGCCGGCCTCAAGAGCGGCGACATCATCACCCACCTCAACGGCCGCCCGGTGCGCGACGCCTCCGACGTGCGCAACGTCATCGGCCTGCTGCGCATCGGCCAGAAGGTGGAAATGCAGGTGATGCGCAACGGTAAGCCACACACCCTGCGCGCCATGGTGGAACAACCGCGCGCCACCACCGTCGGCGGCGACAAGCTGCACCCGCGCCTCGCCGGCGCCGTCATCGGCGACATCATCGAAGGCATGCCGATATACGGCCGCATCGAAGGCGTGGTGATACTGGAAGTGGAACCGGGCAGCCCAGCCATGCGCGCCGGGCTGCGCAAGGGTGACGTCATCGTCCAGGCCAACCGCCAGGACATCAGCGACCTCGCCGGCCTGCGCAAGGTCGTGCGCCCCAAATCACCGCTGCTGCTCAACGTGCAACGGCGCGAAGGGGCGTTGTTTATCCTGCTGCAGTGAAGGTAGTTCTCCTCCCCCATGACCATGGAGGAGGCCGGGAGGGGGCGCCTATTGAAGCCCCCCACCCCAACCCTCCTCGCCCCAGCGGGGGGGGGTTATCCCCTCCCCCACGACAGTGGGGGAGGCCGGGAGGGGGCGCCTTTCGAAGCCCCCCCTCACCAACCCTCCCCGCCGAGCGGGCGGGCTTATCCCCTCCCCCACGACAGCGGGGGAGGCCGGGAGGGGGCGCCTTTCGAAGCCCCCCCCTCACCAACCCTCCCCGCCGAGCGGGCGGGCTTATCCCCTCCCCCACGACAGTGGGGGAGGCCGGGAGGGGGCGCCTTTCGAAGCCCCCCTCACCAACCCTCCCCGCCGAGCGGGCGGGCTTATCCCCTCCCCCACGACAGTGGGGGAGGCCGGGAGGGGGTGCCTGTCGAAGCCCCCCACCCCAACCCTCCCCGCCCAGCAGGGAGGGAGGTTATCCCCTCCCCCACAACAGTGGGGGAGGCCGGGAGGGGGCGCCTTTCGAACCCCCCCACCCCAACCCTCCCCGCCCAGCAGGGAGGGAGCTTCCCTCCTCCCCCACGACCATGGAGGAGGCCGGGAGGGAGCGCCTTTCGAAGCCCCCCTCACCAACCCTCCTCGCCCCAGCGGGGGGAGGTTATCCCCTCCCCCACGACAGTGGGGGAGGCCGGGAGGGAGCGCCTTTCGAAGCCCCCCTCACCAACCCTCCCCGCCCCAGCGGGGGGAGGTTATCCCCTCCCCCACGACAGTGGGGGAGGCCGGGAGGGGGCGCCTGTCGAACCCCCCCACCCCAACCCTCCCCGCCCAGCAGGGAGGGAGTTTGCTCCCCTCCCCCATAACCATGGGGGAGGCCGGGAGGGGGCGCTAAACGCGCCCCGCCCCCTCACACACGCCCCACCCGCATAAACAACGGCCATACCACACGCTGCGGCGCCGCGACCTCGCCCCACGCCGCCGTCAGCTCTTCTGCAATCAATGACAACGGATCAACGCCACGCTCCTGGCGATAGCGCTGCACCGCCGACCAGGTACCGAGGTATCCTATCAGTTGCTCCAGCGTCCACTCCGCCTCCATGGCGAACGGCGGCGCCGCGATCTCGTCGAGGGGAAACGGCAGCGTACGATACCGCTCCTCCACGTAACGCCGCTCCGGCGGCCAGTACGGCCCGGTGATCGGCTCGTACAGCCGCCACACCGACGCATCGACCGCAGGGTTCACCTGCATCAGGCCGTAACTCCACGCCGCCAGCACGCCGCCAGGTTTCAACACCCGCGCGGCCTCGGCATAGAAGGCAGGGAAATGAAACCAGTGTAGGGCCTGGCCGACACTGATCAGATCGACACTGTGTGCCGCGACGCCGGAGTCCTCTGCCGGCGCCACCGTATAACGCACCCGCGGATGCGCCTTCGCTGCCGCGATCTGTTGGGCGCTGGCATCGGTGGCAATGACATGATCGAAAAACTCCGCCAGCCCCACAGCGGCCTGCCCATTGCCGGTGGCACAGTCCCACACCCGCTCGCGCGCCGGTGCCTGCTGCGCCAGCCAGGCGAACAACGCGTGTGGATAGCCGGGACGATAGCGGGTGTAGTCGGCGGCGTGGCCGGAGAAGTGATCCTTGAAAGCCATGCTCAGGTGCGCGCGCGCCCCGACACCAGCCAATAGGTGACGCCCAGCGCCAGTACCACGGCGGCGGTGGCCCACACATACTCCGGGCCGACCGCATTGAAGTCGAACACGATGACCTTGCGCGCGATGGCCATCAGGGCGGTGGCGATGACCAGCTTGACGTGAATGATGTCGTCACGCAGGTACATGGTGATATTGACGAAGATCTCGATGGCGATCAACACGGCGAGGAAGGCGCCGAAGGTGGCAAGGATATCGTTGATGGCCAGCAGCATGAACGGCGGCGCCATCAGGCGCTGATACAACACCCACACCACATCGCCGATGCCCCACAGAATAACCAGCACCATCAGCACCGCCAACGCCCGCACTGCCTGGCGGATGACCTTGTGCAATCCGTCAATGAGCGGGTCACGGTGCTCGATGGAAAAATCGGTGTGATGCTCCGGGTCGTGCCGTCGTTGCTGCTCGTCGCTCACCGCCACACTCCTCTAATTTCCAAGGAAGCTCTGAATAAGTTCGGAGCTTCCCTAATTGGGGAGTCACCCATTACCCCATACCAAATCAAGGAACGATCACCCGCGGCTTGAGACCAAGCCGCTTGACTCTGCGCGCGAACTTGCGGTCGTCAAACGATGCCACGCTCTCACATTCACGATAACAAGTAAGATGCAAGGCGTCTGCAAAATCCAGACCCGCGTCAGTGTGGGAAAGCGCCTGTGTGACAGCTTCACGCTCCTCGACTGTGACGTGTGGCAGCGCAAGGAGATGATTCATGGCTGCCGCGATTTGGTGCGACGTAAAACCGTAATAGCCGCGCATCACCCATTCCAACTCGAGCAACACGGTTTTGCCCACCATCAGCGGTTGACCCGATTCAATCAGATCGCGAGCAGCCTGGTGCTGACTGGCTGCCTGCGCATCACTTTCATCCTGGACGTAGTAGCGCGCCAGGACGTTGGTATCGAGTCCAATCATGGCTTCAGCAAACTGGCCGGATCGAAATCGGCAGGCACAGCAGCACGCTTGCTCTTGAGCATGCCGAAACCGCTAGTTGGTATCTCGGCTGGAGAACTGACAACCCGTATCTCGACATGATCGTTTTTCAGAACAAAGGCAACCTTGCTACCCTGCCGGATACCCAGCTTTTGCCTTAGCGCCTTGGGTATAGTGACCTGTCCTTTACTCGTAACCGAAGTAGTATCCATACACACCTCCCACAACCCAGAAGTAATACCTGGTATGAATACTAGCAAAAGAAACAGCGATATCACAGCCAAGCGGGGTCAGTTCTTTACTTTATAGCTTCCAATATGGACGCCAACGGTCCCGTCGGCGGATTTGCCTCAATCTGTGCCTGAATCTGCGACACTCGCGGCGGCGAAATCAAAGCCAGCTGCGCCACCTCCTTGAGGCTCAAATTGGCAACCCGCCGCAACAGGTAAACCATGACCTGAAATGCCTGCTGATTCACACGACTGAACAGCGCTGCCGGCTCAAGACCATAAACTTTCGCTACCGCATCCACAATGACATCATGACTCGGGCGTAGCGGCCTGCGCTGCACGGAAGGAACATCTTCCGCCGGCTGCTCCGCTGCAAACTTTTCCATCCGCGCAAGGAAGGCATCGTCACCAAGATATATCTGGCCCGCCAGGTTCGCCCAAGGCGCCGCCAGCCCTATGCCATCGGCGACGAAACGCGCATACGCCGCCGGCGAGTGAAAGAGATTCCGCACCACATCCACCGCAAGCCAGCCTGGAGCTACTGCCAGCCCGGCTGTGGCCGCATAACTGCTCCACGCCCACAGGTCTGGCTGCGCCACCATCCCGGCCCGTACCGGGTTCAACACCACATAGCGACACAACTCGGACAAATAGGCGTCACGATCCACAACAATGGCCTTGTAACGGCCCTGAAATAGATGCCCCACCAAGCCATGGCGGCGATTGAACGCCTGGGTATAGACACCGTTGAGCCGCCGCATGCCGCGCCCCAGATTCGGCTCAGGCGTTTCGACTAACAAGTGAAAATGATTGGTCATCAGACAGTAGGCATAGAGTTGCCACCCCTGCTGCCGCACCTCCAGGCCCAGCAGATGCAAAAACTGCTGCCTGTCTTCATCATTGAGGAAAATGGGCTCACGGCGATCGCCGCGGCTGGTGACGTGGTATACGGCTCCGGGAAACTCCAGTCGTAATGGGCGCGCCATGGCACCTACCCTAGGCCGCAACAGCTATAAAGTAAAGAACTGACCCCTTTTCCCTACCCTAGGCCGCAACAGCTATAAAGTAAAGAACTGACCCCTTTTCCCGCTATTCAACAGCTATAAAGTAAAGAACTGACCCCTTTTCCCCCTCGGCTGGTGACGTGGTATACGGCTCCGGGAAACTCCAGTCGTAATGGGCGCGCCATGGCACCTACCCTAGGCCGCAACAGCTATAAAGTAAAGAACTGACCCC
>NZ_JBLJDO010000019.1:0-54768 GCF_059410345.1 Sulfurivermis sp.
GGCGGCGTGCTGCTCGGCGCTGCGGCGCTGGCCGATGCGCTGCGCCAGCGGCGCCGGCCGGCGCCGCAGGTCACGCGGCGGCTGAACAAAAACCTGCCGGTGGGGGCCTGGTCCACGGTGACGCTGGAGCTGCGCAACGACGACAGTCTGCCGCTGCGCTGCGAGGTGCACGACCTGCACCCGGTGGAGTTCGAGGTGCGCGGCCAACCGGCCAGCCTGACCCTGGCGCCGGGGCAGTGGGCCGAAATGCGTTATCAGTTGCGCCCGCCCACCCGCGGCGCCTTCCATGCCATCGGCACCGAGTTCCTCATCCAATCCCCCTGGGGCCTGTGGCGCGAGCGGCGCGACGACGGCAGCGTGCAACAGTTGCGTGTCTATCCCAACTTTGCCGAGATCGCCCATTACACCCTACTCGCCACCGACAATCGCCTGAGCCAGATGGGCGTGCGCCGCCGCCAGCGTCGCGGCGAGGGCAGCGATTTCCACCAGCTGCGCGAATACCGCGTCGGCGACACCCTGCGCCAGATCGACTGGAAGGCCACCTCGCGCTACCGCAAGCTGATCTCGCGCGAATATCAGGATGAACGCGATCAGCAGATCCTGTTCATGGTCGATTGCGGCCGCCGCATGCGCCACGCCGATGCCGGTCGCGTCCACCTCGACGAGGCGCTCAACGCCGTGCTGCTGCTGTCCTACGTCTCGCTGCGCCAGGGCGATGCCGTCGGTTTCATGACCTTCGGCGGCGTGCGCCGCTGGTTCGCCCCGCGCAAGGGCCAGCACGTGGTCAACGGCCTGCTCAATGCCACCTACGATGTGCAGTCCAGCACCGAGGCCGCCGACTACCGCGCCGCCGCCAGCGAACTGCTCGCCCGCCAGCGCCGCCGCGCCCTGGTGGTGCTGATCACCAACACCCGCGATGAGGACCAGGCCGATCTGGAGGCGGCGGTGAAGCTGTTGCGTACCCGCCACCTGGTGCTGGTGGCCGATCTGCGCGAATCGCTGCTGGATGATATCATCGCCGCCGGCGTCGGTACGCTGGATCAGGCCCTGCAATTCCACGCCACCGAGGACTATCTGGCGCGCCGCCGCCAAAGCCATGACCGTCTGTCCTACCATGGTGCCCGCCTGCTCGACCTGCGTCCGGCGCAACTGCCGGTGGCGCTGGTGAATCAGTATTTCGCCATCAAGCGGAGTGGTACGTTGTAGCAGTACAATTGGAGTGTCCGGATAACGCGTTGCTTGGAGGTCGTCGCCATGTGGGGACTCCGCTGTGTGGTGGGGTTGCTGTTGCTGGGACTGCTGGGTGGATGCAGCGATGACGTGGAGCGTGAAACCCTGGCCTGGGTGCGCATCGACACGCCGGCCGAGGGGACGCACACCACCGGCGACAGCATCCTGGTGACGGGCAATGCCGCGATGCGCAACGGCTCCTACCCCAGTGAATCCATCTACTGGTACAACGGCGGCGCTTCGGGTGTGGCGACCTCGAACGTTGTCTGTATCCTCGCCTGCATTGCCGCCTTCCAGGCGACGGTGCCGCTCTATCCCGGCGAGAATCTCATCAGCGTCCGACTGGTCGACGGCGCCGACAGCGTGACGGTGCATCGTGATTGAAGTGTTGTGCCACCTTGGGTGGTTGGCGTCTTCAGCTATGGGAGAAGCTTAATACGGGTGAGATGCAATTAGTTGTAGCTATTTGACCCGAAGAGGCATACAGTGGCTTCCGCGTCAGATTTGTTATTGGCAGTTATAAGTGGTTCCCGCTTGGTTACTTCTCGAATACTCCAGTTCATTACCTGTACGCACACTCTCCATTAATTGTTATTCAAAGGTAATTCAGCATGGCTACAGGTACTGTAAAGTGGTTCAACGAGTCCAAGGGCTTCGGTTTCATTACTCCCGATGACGGCAGCGCCGACGTGTTCGCGCACTTCTCCGCCATCCAGGGCAGCGGCTTCAAGACCCTGGCCGAAGGCCAGAAGGTCAGCTTCGACGTGACCAAGGGCCCGAAGGGTCTGCAGGCGAGCAACATCGCTGCCGGCTAAGCCGTTCTCCGATGATGCAAAAAGAAACCCCGCTTCGGCGGGGTTTCTTTTTGGTGGGCTGAGAAGTCCAAGATGGACTTATTCAGACCTTGCCTAAGCCATCTGCCGGTTCTTGCACGGCATGCTGCCGGGGCAGCGGTGCGCTGCCGACGATATACTGGCAAGGGAAAGGTACCGCTTCATGGCCTTCAGGGTGGAAGGGATGATGATCCGCGTTCTGGACGAACTGACAGCGATAAGCCGCGCAATCCTCGCACCGGAAGGAGGATTGCCGGATCTGATTCCCCAGGCGCAGTCCTTGCGCAACCTTTTCGAAGAACTCGCACATTTTCGCGTTGATCACGGCCGCGATATCGGGGCGGGGGAGACCCGGCTTGACTGTGGGCTGGCCATTTCCCCGACTCTCGCCGCCATGTGCTTGCGCGAGCCATTCAGGACGTTGGCCTTCATCCGCGGGCTGGCCGAGGCGATAGATGATGCGCTGCGCCCGGACCGGGCCGTCCGTGTCTTGTATGCGGGGTGCGGTCCGTATGCCCTGCTGGCCGTTCCGCTGATGACGGTGTTTCCCCGTGAGCAAGTCATGTTTACGCTGCTGGACATACACCAGGAGTGCCTCGACAGTGCCCTGGCGCTCATCGATACGCTCGGCCTCACCGGCCATGTGGCCGGCGGTGTCTGTGCCGATGCGACCCGATACAAAATCCCGCCAGACGGGAAACCGGACGTCATCGTCAGCGAAACCATGGCCGTTTGCCTGCGCAACGAGCCCCAAGTCTCCATCGCCCGGCATCTGCTGGCCCAGGCTCCGGAAGCGCAGATGGTGCCCCGGTCGGTCAGCGTGGAGGTCTGCCTGCTGAATCAGGATAGAGAGCACGTCTTGGTGCCCCCGGATCACCCCGGCGAAATTCCGACACCGGAGCGGGACAGGGTTTATCTGGGGAAGATATTCGAGCTGGATGCTGCCGCCATCCGCAGCTGGCGGGACGTCGACGGCGACCGCCTGGCTGCCGCCCTGGTGAAAATCCCCGACCAGGTGGAGAGCAGATACCGGCCCTATTGTCTGACCCGAATTGCGGTGTACGGGAAACACTTGTTGCAGGATTATGATTGCAGCCTGACCGTCCCCCAACCGTTGGGCGGCAGGCGATCGTTCGAAGGTGGAGAAACTTTGCAATTCCACTACAAACTCGGGTCCTGCCCCGGACTGGAGTACGGCGTGTGGGGCTGCGGTGGCCCATGTACAACCGATGTACGGAAAACGGCAGGGAGCAAGGCATGTTGATAGGGAGTGTGAAATTTTTGAGCGGCTTGAGTCTGCGGCCGATGAGTGCGGCGGACAATGTGTTCAACGAGGGCCTGTATCGAACCACCCGTGACGACTTGCGCCTGCTCGACGCGGAGGAGGATTTCATCGAGTCGCTCATTGATGCCCAGCGCCAGGCACAAACCCAGGGCTATGGCGATATGTTCCCCAATGCCATGTATTTCGTGGTGGAGCACCACAACGAGCGCATCGGCCGCGTGGTGCTGGATTTCGGTCAGAACGAGATCCGGGTGGTGGATATCGCCCTGATTCCCGCTGCGCGTGGCAAGGGCTACGGCAGCGAGATATTGCAGGCGGTACAGCGGGTGGCCGGCAAGGTGATGGCGCCGGTGGTGCTCAGTGTGCGCTTCGATCACCTCCCCGCCAAACAGTTGTATGGGGGGCTGGGTTTCGTGGTGGAAGAGGCGCAGATACCCTACGAGCACATGGTCTGGTATCCGCCGGTACCCGGGAGGCACGGCGGGGGCGGATAAGGTGCATGGCCGGTTTCCCTCCTAACCGAATATCACCTGATAAAAGACCCCCGTGCCGCCGGAGCTGGCGGGCGGGATGATGCGATTCAAATAGCAGTTTTCCAGGCGCCAGCCCTCGGCGCCGTCCGTGCGCAGGTGATAGCAGCCGTCGGTAAGGCAGGGGGAGTCGGGCCCCCGCAGTGTTACGTTGAAAGGAGTGCGCCGGGAATTGGGGCCGGCGGCCAAAGGGTTTTCCCTAACGCCGATCACCTCCAGCGCCAGATCCGCCTCGGCCGCCTCAACAGTCACATGGGTACCGACGCGCGCGGTAAACGGCGCGCTGGTAAGCGTTTCGAGCTTCATGAATCGATCTCCTGTGCCCTGCACGCCCGAAGGCGCGCAGGGCGGCTTGCGCTCGTCAGTTGCGGCTGGGGAATATGCCCATCAGGGCGATGCAGAAATTGAGGCACAGGGCCGGCGGCATGGTAGCCACCGGGGTGCCGCTGCCGGCAACGGATGTCGGCGCACTGGGCACCGGATTGGCGGGGTTGGGCGAGCCGTACATCTGCACCGGCGTGGTAACGGTTGGACGTGCCGTAGTTACCGATGCGGCAGCACCCAATGTCCAGCCTGGGGCCGGCGTCTGGGTCAGATTGGCGGAGTCGGTGTTGCTGGCGGTCAGTGTGTGGTTATGTGGCGGCAGGTTGCCCGCGGTCAGTGTTGCGGACTCCGCGCCAAACGATTGGCCCACCATCCTGTTGCTGAGGTCTGGTCCCTGGCCCATGCCGATTATCTGCCGTCCGCGCAGGTCGGGCAGGCCAAAGGTGGTTGTTCCGTTGCCGCCGAAGTTGGTGCCGAGCAGGGCGTATAGAGCGTTGTATTGCTGAATTTGCATCTGCGACCCATTGCACAGAGTCCAGTTTTGAGGCGCCCAATCCCAGGGGAATGGCGTGATAAAACCGATGTAAGTATCCATGTTTTTCCTTTCCGTTTGAGTAGATTCCTAAGTTCGCCTCTTCGTGAGGCTGACTGCCGGTGACGAGCCACCGCCCCGGATACGCAGCTGGCTGTGATGCATCGTCAGGGCGAGTGTAGCGTGTGGTTGCAGAAATGATAGGGGTGCCGGTCTCTCCTTCAGGACGGTATAGGCGCTGCTCGCCTGCCGCGATGGCCAGGGCATGTTGACGAAGCAATATTTATCCTTCAGGCTTCACCCAGCTGCACGCAGCCGGGCCTCCCTATACATGATCCTGGGAAGCAATGGCACGGCCCGCAGGGGCAAGTCGATGACCGGCATCCATGCGATGTCTCATGGATATGAATGGAACCCGTCGCCTTTTTTCACAAGGGTGATGATATGAAAGGGAGCAATTCGATCATGTATTTCATCTTGTATCGACACCCGTATCAGACGCATGGGCTGCATGTCTTGTCTGTGAGAACGCGATAACTGAAGCCATTTGAACAAGCGGCTGCGCCGTTTCGGCGGGATTGCCGTATTGCCTGCATTGGATGCTGAAGGGAGAAAGGAAAATGACCCGCAAGGATGATCGCTGTTGGTCGGTGTTGCGCAAAATAGTATCGCTGCAGGTGTCTGCTTTCATTTTTCTCCTGAGTTTCCTTGCGGTGCCATCGTCTTATGCCGCAAATCAAGGTGGCGGAGATGTGGGTGGTCACGATGCGAACCCGGCTCCCCATGCTCATGTCCTGTTCATCGATGCGGGCGTGGCGGATGGGCAGGTGCTGCTCTCCGGCATGACCGATGATGTAAAGGTCATCAGGTTGCGCAGCGATGCCGATGGTGTTGAGCAAATCAACGCCGCTTTGCAGGACTTCCGTAATCTCGACAGCATCCAGATCGTTTCCCACGGCGCTCCCGGCGCGCTGTTGCTGGGCGCGTCCGCGCTGACCGATGCCAATGTCGACAGTTACCGATCGGCGCTGCGCGGCTGGGGCGGCGCGCTGGCATCTCACGGCGCTATCCTACTGTACGGATGCAATGTGGCGCAGGGGCCGGGCGGAGAGCGATTCGTTGAACGTATCGGCGAGCTTGCCGGTGCCCCCGTCGCGGCCTCCACCGATGCCACCGGTTCAGCGGCATTGGGTGGAAACTGGCGCTTGGAAAAGCGGACTGGAAACATCGCTGTGACAGGGGTGATTAGTGCCCAGGCGGCGTCGCGCTATGGCCATTTGCTGGACCTGCCGAATGGTTTGCAGGATGTGACGCCGGCAACCTTGCCCGGCAGCTTCATCCCGGGTTTCACGCTCACCAAGAACACGCCGGCGACAACCATTTTTACCGATGACCCGCTTGGCCTGTATTTCTATGACGAAGGTAATCCTGGAGCCGCGGCGACATTCACCGTGAGCGCAGACGGCACCACCGTCGGCAGTTTTGACCTGACCGCGGTGGCCATGCCCTATTTCGGCGTAGGCGCCGCGATGACGGTGCAATTCACCGGTTACAAACTGGCCGGCGGCACGGTGGCGACGACGGGTGTCGTTAGTTCCACAGAGGCTTTGGCAGGGGCCAATTTTTCAGCCTTTACCGCCATTAGCGGGTTCAGTTTTACGGTCACGTCTGCCGAATCCACCGGCAATTTGACCTGGGACAGCTTTTCAGTCGCCAATGCCCAAGGGGTCGCTCCTACCGTAACCGCTATCAGTCCGACCAGCGGCCCGGCGGCGGGCGGCACCGGCGTCACCATTACCGGTACCAACTTCACCGGCGCGACCGCGGTGACCATCGGCGGCGCAGCCGCCACCAGTATCACCGTAGTGAATGCGACCACCATCACCGCCACTACGCCGGCAGGTACCCCCGGTGCGCGGGACGTGATTGTCACCACTCCTCAAGGCAGCGGTACCGGCAGCGGCCTGTATACCTACATCGCCGCGCCGACCGTGACTGGCATCAGTCCCAGCGCCGGACCCACGGCAGGCGGCACCTCGGTAACAATCACGGGCACCAATTTCACCGGTGCCACCGCGGTGACCATCGGCGGCGCGGCTGCCGGCAGCGTCATCGTCGTCAACTCCACCACCATCACCGCCACCGCACCGGCGGGTACGGCAGGTGCGCGTGACGTGGTTGTCACCACCCCCGGCGGTACGGGTACCGGCACCGGCCTGTATACCTATGTCGCCGCACCTACGGTGACTGCCGTGTCGCCGACCAGCGGGCCGACCACGGGCGGCACGGCAGTAACCATTACCGGAACCAGCTTCACCGGCGCGACGGCGGTCATGTTCGGTGCCAACCCTGCCGCATCCTACACGGTTGATTCAGCCACACAGATCACGGCCACTTCTCCGGCCGGGGCCGCCGGTGTTGTCGATATCACTGTAACGACCGTCGGCGGTACCAGTGCCACTAGCGCGTCGGATGCCTTCACCTATTTAGCGGAACCCACGGTCACCGGAATCAGCCCGACGGGCGGCCCGACGGCGGGTGGCACATCCGTCACCATTACCGGCACCAACTTCACCGGTGCGACATCGGTGACCATCGGCGGTGCTGCCGCCACCGGCATCACGGTGGCGAACGCGACCACTATCACCGCCACTACGCCGGCAGGGACCGCAGGTGCGAAAGACGTGGTGGTAACCACCCCCAACGGCAGCGGTACCGGTGTCGGCCTGTACACCTATTTCGCTGCACCCACCGTCACTGCGATCAGTCCCGACAGCGGTCCGGCGGCGGGCGGCACGTCCGTTACCATCACCGGCACCAACTTCACCGGCGCGACGGCGGTGACCATCGGTGGCGCGGCGGCCACTGGCGTTACCGTTGTCGATCCCACCACGATTACCGCCACCACACCGGCCGGCACGGCCGGTGCGCGGGATGTGGTCGTCACCACGCCCGGCGGTAGTGGAACCGGCAGTGGGCTGTACACCTATATCCCCGCGCCCACGGTGATGGCGATCAGTCCCAGCAGCGGCCCGGCAGTCGGCGGCACTGCGGTGACCATCACCGGCACCAACTTCCTCGGTGCAACAGCGGTCACCATCGGCGGCGCAGCGGCCAGTGACGTGACCGTGTTGAACGCCACGACGATTACGGCCACCACGCCGGCAGGCACGGTGGGTGCGCGGGATGTGGTTGTCACCACCCCAGGCGGCAGCGGTACCGGCGCCGGTCTCTTCACCTATCTTGCCGCGCCGACCGTGACAGCCATCAGTCCCACCGCCGGCCCCACGGCTGGAGGCACCGCTGTCACCATTACCGGCACCAACCTCATCGGTGCGACGGCGGTCACCATCGGCGGCGCCGCCGCCAGCAGCATCATCGTGGTTAATTCCACCACCATTACCGCCACCACCCCGGCGGGTACTGTTGGCGCCCAGGACGTGGTCGTCACCACGCCCGGTGGCAGCGGCACGGGGACCAGTCTGTACACCTATTTCGCTGCGCCCACCGTCACTGGGATCAGTCCCGACAGCGGTCCGGCGGCGGGCGGCACGTCCGTTACCATCACCGGCACCAACTTCACCGGCGCGACGGCGGTCACCATCGGTGGCGCGGCGGCCACTGGCGTTACCGTTGTCGATCCCACCACGATTACCGCCACCACACCGGCCGGCACGGCGGGCGCGCGGGACGTGGTCGTGACTACGCCGGGCGGAAGTGGCACGGGTTCCGGCCTGTATACCTATGTCGCCGCCCCCACGGTAACGGCGATCAACCCCAACAGCGGCCCGGCCACGGGCGGCACCAGCGTCACCATCACCGGCACCAGTTTCACCGGCGCGACGGCGGTGACCATCGGTGGCGCGGCAGCCACTGGCGTCACGGTCGTCAACGCGACCACCATCACCGCCACCGCTCCAGCCGGAACGGCGGGCGCGCAGGATGTAGTGGTCACCGCGCCCGGCGGCAGCGGTACGGGCAGCGGTCTGTATACCTATCTCGCCGCGCCTGGCGCGCCGACGGGTGTCAGCGCCAGCGGCGGAAACGCGCAGGCCACGATCAGTTTCACCGCCCCGGCCAGCAATGGCGGTTCCCCCATTACCACTTATACCGCCACCTCCAGCCCCGGCGGTCACACCGGCGCCTGCGCCGGTCCGGCGGCCTGCGTCATCACCGTTACCGGGTTGAACAATGGCACTGCCTATACTTTTACCGTCACGGCGACGAATGTCATCGGTACCAGTGCCGCCTCGGCAGCGAGCAATTCGGTGACACCGGCGGCCACCGTGCCCGACGCGCCGACGGCGGCCACCGCCATGGCGGGTGATACCCAGGCCACGGTGACCTTCACCGCGCCTGCCAATGACGGCGGCTCTCCCGTCACCACCTATACCGCCACCTCCAGTCCTGGCGGATTTACCGGCACCTGCGCGGGTCCGGCCGCCTGCAGCATTGCCGTCACCGGCCTGACCAATGGCGTTACCTACACCTTCACGGTGACGGCGACCAATCTGGCGGGGACGAGTGCGGCGTCGGCGGCCAGCAATGCCGTTACGCCCAGCACTGTGCCGACGGCGAGCGACACGGCCATGCAGTTCCAGCTCAATACGGCGTCAGTGCTCGACCTTGCGCCGTACATCACGGGTAGCGGAGTGACTGTGGTAGTTGCACCGCGCCATGGCAGTACATCGGTAAGCGGCACCCAGGTTACCTACACGCCATCCGCTGACTACTTCGGCGACGACACATTCTCCTATGTGTCGGTCAACGGCAGTCTGACCTCCGCACCCGCTGTGGTAACGGTGAGCTTTGCCGGTACGCGTCCCGACCCAACCTCCGACACCAAGGTGATTGGCTTGGTCACCAGCCAGATGGAAACGGCGCGGCGCTTCTCGCGGGCGCAGATTTTCAACTTCCAGCAACGCATGGAACAACTCCACCGGTCTCCGCGATCCGGAACCGCAGCAACGGCCGGTTTGGCGGGCACGCCGTCCATGAGCACGGACAGTGAGAGCTTCGCGGGAGCCATGGTCGCGGGTCGCAACGGGCGACCGGACAGTGTCGGACATCATGACGATCCGGCGGTGGCAACCTCCGGCGGCAGTTCGGGGCGGTTGCCGGCACTGCTGGCCAGTTCGATCACATCCATGCTGGCCAGTTCGGCCGTCAATCTAAACATGGCGGCGCTGGTTGGCGACGGGAGCGGAGCCGCGGACGATAGTGGCGGAGTCGATATATGGGGTGCCGGCAGCGTACGGATAGGCACGAAGAAGACGCAGGATGGCACTTCCACTATTGACTACACCACCGATGGCGTAACGCTGGGCGCGGATCGCCGCTATGGTGATTATTTGATGATGGGCGTCGGCGTGGGTTACGCCTACGACGACAGCACTATCGGGAATGACGGAAGCGGCAGCTCAACGGACGGATTCAGCGTCGCCGTCTACGCCAGTTACCAGCCCGCCGACGCCACGTTCATTGATGCCGTGCTCGGCTATGGCGTCTTGACCATGAATACCAGTCGCTACGTGACTTCGGTTGGTGAATTTGCGCGCGCCAGTCGTTCCGGCAGCCAGCTGTTTGGCTCGCTGGCCGCGGGTTATGAGTATCGTGACGAGCACTCGATCATCTCGCCCTACGCGCGCTACGATTTTTCGCTTGACCGACTGGATGCGGTGACCGAGAGCGGTGCTGGTGTGGCCGCATTGAACTACGCAAGCCAGAATTCCACGTCGCAGCAGGTATCGCTGGGTCTGCGTGCGGGGTTCCAGCGGGAAATCGATGCGGGTCTGCTCCAGCCGCGGGCGCGCGTCGAATACCAGCATCACGTTGTGGGGAGCGGCCAGGTATCCATCGCCTATGCCGACATGATCGGTTCGCGCTATACGTTGGCTGTGCCGACGGTCAATGCCAACTCGATGCTGATCGGCGTGGGTAGCAGCTTGACGTTGCGCAGCGGACTGAACATCGATCTCGATCTGCAGTTTGTGCATTCCAACGATCATGAAAACAGCCAGGCGATTTTTGTCCGCCTCTCCAAACCGTTGCGGGGCGATTGAGGCGGGCCAGGCCCCTCCATTCCTGCCGGGCCGCTTCGGTGGTTGGACAAAAGAATCCCCGCTTCGGCGGGGTTCTTGTTTGGTGCCTGGAAAATTGGTGCGACTGGGGGGGCAGGTGTAATGCAGCCTTGTCCGGGTGACCAGTAGGAGCCGGGCCTTTCGGCGAACAGTGCCGATGGCAGGCGCTGTTCGCCCGGCGCATTCTGCGCCTCACCTCTGCAGGGCTGAAGCGACGAATCGCTCCCGGCGATTCGGTCGCATCAGGAGCGGCTTCCTGCGCAGGCGTGGACTTATTTCAACTCGGCGGCGACCTTCTGCGCGTCGGCGGCGAGGGGATGTTGCGGGTAGTCCTTGGCGAAGGCCGCCATCGCTTCGCTGCCGCGCTTCTTGTCGCCCTGGGCGGCGAAGGCGAGGCCGCGGCCGAAGCGGGCGTTGGGCAGCAGATCGCTGGCTGGGTGGGCCTGGATGAAGCGGGTGAAGGCGGCTTCCGCTTCCTTCAGCTGACCATCCTCGAGCAGTTGCTGGGCCGCGCTGTAGTCGTGCACCTCGGCCTGGAAGGCGGGGTCATCGGCCTTGTCATCCTTCCAGTAGGGATTGATCAGGCTGGCGGTGGTTTCGCTGCCGCGGATACCCATGGTGGCGCTCTGGCGCGGGTCGGCGTTGCGGTTGTTCTGCTTGGGCAGCATGGCGCTGAGGTTGCGCAGGGCGTCGAATACGGCGCCCTTGAAGCGGCCGTCGGCCTGGGCCTTGTTGTCGGCGGCGGCGGCGGCGGCGGGCTTGGCGGATTCGGCCGCGATGGCGCCGGCGCTCAGGGCGGACAGCAGCACGATGGTGATGAGTCTTTTCATGGTTACGCTCCCCGTTGATGACTGTTTTGTTGTTGCTCCGGCCAGTGGCCGTAATCAGTTCGCCAGCAGGCGCGCGAAATCGCCGTAGCGGTTCTTCATTTCACTGTTCAGCGCCACGGCCTCGGCAAATTTTTCCTTGGCGCCGTCGAGGCGGCCGAGCTTGTAATGCGTCATGGCCAGATTGACCTTGATGCCGGCGTCGCTGCCGTCGATGAGTTCGGCCTGACCGTAGCTTTGCAGGGCGCGGTCGAACTCACCGCGACCGAAGTAGATGTTGCCGCGGTTGTTATAGGCCGCGCTGCTGTCGGGATTCCTGTGCAGCAACTCGTCGAAGGTCTGGAACGCCTTGTCGTAGAGGCCGTTGCGGGCGTAGATGATGGCGATCTGCGTCAGCGCCGACTCGTTGGCGGGATTGGCCGCCAGCATGGCGCGGTAGGGGCGCACCAGACGATCCAGGCTCTTTTCCAGCAGCAGGTTGTATTCGCGCTGCACCAGCGGCGCCACACGTTCCTGCGCCGGCACGGCGATGCGGTAGTCGGCCTGCTTGAGCGTCACCGGCACGTACTCCTCCCAGGCCTGGTGCAGCGGGATCACCTTCAGCTTGCCGGCGGCGAGGTTGTCGCGGTATTTGCGCGCGCCTTCGGTCCAGGCCTCGGCGAAGGAGGTGGCGATCATGGTGGCCTCGACGGGGATCCATACCTGGCCGCCACGGATGGCGAGCAGATCGTCCTGCAGGCTGATGAGGCCGGCGTCCTGCGCCGGCAGGCCGGTGTTGAACATCAGCAGCAGGTGGCCGGGCACGTCGAGCAGCGCGGTTTCGATGCCGAGGTTTTCCAGCGCAGCGGCGAGCAGTACCGACAGGTCATCACAGTCGCCGCTCTTGAGCCGGAGCGTCTCGCGCGCGAACTGCACGTAGTCCACCTGATCCGCCGCCAGCTTGGCGTAGGGCGTGTTGGGGTCGGCGACGTATTTGATGCCGTGGGCGGAGAACACGTCGAACAGGGTCATCGCCGTGACCAGGTGGGCGTTGAGCGGACCCGGGGCCGGACGGTTTTCGTTGATGGCCTGGCGCACGAAGTCGCGCAGGGTGTCGTCGCGCGGGGTGACGAAGGCGCCGGCCATGTGGCTGCGTGACCACAGGATGGCATTCTTGCCGTACAGCGTCATCGGCTGGGTGAGGGTGATGGCGTCGTCGCGGCCGTCGCGCACGAAGCGCAGCGCCACTTCCACCTGCACGCCGGTGTCTTCGTCGATCTCCAGCACGCGGTTGTTGAAGGCGGCGTGCAGCGGCAGGTCGACGATGCTGTTGGCCTTCAACTCGGCGATCTCCTTCGCCGTGGGGAAATCCATGTAGCCTTTGATGTCGAAGGTGAGCTTGAGGTTGCCGTAGTCGATGCCGCTGGTGTTGTGGATGCGGACGGTGCCGATGGGCTCGTTGGCGTACTGCTTGTAGGCGGCGGTGAACACCGGCTGCAGTTGCAGGTCCTTGAGCACGATCTGCGGCGCGTTGGACTTGAACTCCAGCGCCTTGTTCTTTTCGGCGTAGGCGCCATCGAGCAGCAGGCGGTGGTCTTCCGAGGGGTTGATGCCGACCGCCTTGTCCAGCGCCGTGATGGCCTCGTCGAACAGGCGCCGCTTGAGGTACAGCCGGCCGAGCAGGGCGTGCGGCTCGGCGCGGGTGGCGTCCACCAGCGCAGCCTGTTCCAGCGTCGCGCGCGCCTGATCGAACATGTTGTTGTCCACGTACAGCGCGCCCAGTTGCAGCAACAGGGCCATGTCGTTGGGCTGTTTGGCCTGGGCCTGCTTGAGGTAGTTGATGGCGGCGCCGTTCTTGCCCTGGCGCGCGGAGATGGCGCCGAGCAGGGCCAGCGGCTCGACCCGGGCGGGCGCCAGTCGCGCCGCATCCGTGGCGTGCTGGAAGGCGTCCTTCAGCTCACCCTGGCGCAGCAGCACGTCGGCCAGCAGGTAGTGGGCATCGTAGTCGTCGGGCTTGAGCGCCACCGCCCGCGCCAGCGGCGCAGCGGCGGCGGCATACTGGCCGTGCTGATGCTGGTAGTGGCCCAGGCGCCAGGCGGCGTCGAAGGAGGTGGCATCGGCCTCCATGGCCTTTTGCAGGGCCGCCGGGATGTTCTGTTCCTGTTTCATCGCGCCGTAGGCATCGGCCAGGGCCAGCCAGGCGGCGGCGTGATGGGGGGCACTGCGCGTGGCCTTGGTGAGGGCCAGCAGGGCCTCGCCGTATTTCTGCTGCTCCAGCGCGATCACGCCGAGCAGGTAGTGGCCGTCGCCCTCGGTGGCGCTGTGGGCGGTGAGGGTGAGGGCGATGTTGCGCACCTGATCATGCTGGCCCAGGGCGCGGTGGCTGCGCGCCAGCGCCAGGCGGCTGTCCAGGTCGTCCGGCGCCAGTTCCAGGGTCTTGCCGTAGAGCTCGATGGCCGCCTCGTGGGCGCCGAGGCGCTGCTGGATCTGGGCACTGCGGCGCCACACCTGCGGGTTTTCCGGCGCCAGTTCGCGCGCCAGGGTCAACTCGGCCTGGCCCTGTTCCATGATGCCGAGACGGATGTAGGCATCGGCCATCATCAGATGGGCGTTGACGTCATCGCCGTCGGCCTTGAGGGCATCCTCCAGGCACTGCACCGCGCCGATGGCGTCATTGAGCGCCAGGCTCAGCTCGCCGCACAGCAGGCGCAGTTCCTGCGTGGCGGTGCCGCCGGACAGGGCGCGCTCCACCACGCCCTTGGCGGCCACCTCGTCGCCGGCGGCGCGCCAGGCGGCGACCAGCAGACGCGCCCCCTCGGCCTCGTGGCCGGGCTGTTTGAGCAGGGCCTCGAAGTGTTGGCGCGCGGCGGTGTACTGCTGTTGTTCCATCAGGGTCAGACCGAGGTATTTGTTGGTCTCCGCGTGGCCCGCGTGCTCCTCGTACTGGCGGCGCAGGGCCGCCTCCGCCTGTGCCCAGGCGCCGGCCTGGTAGTGGCCGTAACCGGCCTGGAACAGGTCGAGCACCGGCTCCGAGGCGGGACCTTCGACGCCAAAGCCGCTCACCGCGGCGATGCGGTAGTACAGGCTGTGTGGATGACCGTTGTGCTCCAGGCGCGCGCGCGCCTCCGGCACCTCCAGTCGCAGCCGGTAGGGGCCGGCGGCCTCGGTGGCGCCGTAGATGCGGTAGGCGGTGACGTAGCTGCTGCGCAGCGCGCCCCAGCGCAGCTCGGTGTGGCGGGTACCGCCGCTGACGGCGATGTCGGCCACCGCGGCGGGAACCTGCAGGTAGTGGTAGTCGAGCAATTGCTTGCGTTCGCGGTCGTACAGCGCCACCACGCGCTGGGCGCTGGGCGGCAGGGTGAGGTTGACCGGGGTGGCGAAGCCGCCGGCATCGGCGGAGCGGGCGCCGAAGCTGAATACGTGCTGGCGGTTGCGGAACACCTGCACCGTGGCGCGGTTCTTCGGCGTGGCGCACAGCACGTACAGATTGTCGTCGGCGTCGATCTCCAGGTCGAAGATGTCGCTGAATTTCTCGCCCGGCAGCTCTCCGCCGTCGAGTGCGCCGAGCGGCTGCTTGTGGCGGTCGAAGATCAGCACCTGCTTGAGCTTGCGGTCGCCGATGTAGATCTGGCCGCGGCTATCCACCGCCACCGTCACCGGTTCCTCGAACAGCCAGGGGCGCGATTTGGGGTTGTCGATCTTGTCCAGGTAGAGGCCGTCCTGGGTGAAGATTTGCAGGCGGCGGTTGGCGCTGTCGATGACGTGGATGCGCTCGCCGCGCAGGTAGACGTCGGCGGGACGGTCGAATTTGCCATCGGTGGAGGCGTCGAACTGGTTGCCACCGGCGCCGAAGGGGTCGTTGCCGGTGGCGCGGTTGTCGCCGGAGGAGAATAGCAGGGTGCCGTCGGCGGCAAATATCTTGAGCCGGGTGTCGTCGATGAGGGCGATGCGCTCGCTGCCGAAGGCGGCGGCCAGCGGCCTGTCCAGCTTGTCCTGCAGGGTGAGTCGGGTCACGCCGTCCGCATCGCTCAGGGTGCCGCCGCCACGGCGGCTCAGGCACCAGTGCCCGGCCGCCGTCTGGTAGGCGAGGTCGCATTCCAGCGCGCGGCCGCCGGCCTGGGCGACGGTGGGCAGGTGCAGGCGCGGCAGGGCCGGGCGCTCGTTGGGCGGCAGGCGGTAGATCTCGATCTTCTTGTTGTCGTTGTCGGCCACCGCCAGGCGGCCGTCGGTCAGCAGTTCCAGGGCGGAGATGTCGCTGAACTGGCCGCGCTGGCGGCCCTTGGTGCCGAAGCCGGCCTCGAGGTGGCCGCTTTCCCAGTCGTACAGGTAGATGCGGCCGTTCTCGCTGTCGCCCAGGTAGACCAGGGCGGTGGCGGGGTCGATGGCCAGGGTGGTCAGGCGCAGGGTGGCCTTGGCGGCCTTGCCCAGGGTGGCGGCATCGGTGCGGTGCAGCAGGGCGCCGTCGTGGCTGAATACGCTGAGGGTGCCGCGGTTGCGGCGCTCGAATACATAGACCCGCTCCCGGTGGTCGACGTAGACCTGCTCGGGGGTGTCCAGTCTGGCGCCGTCCTGACCACCCAGGGTACGGATGTAGACGCCATCGGGGCCGAACACGCTGATGCGGTTGTTGTGCTTGTCGGCCACGTAGAGGCGGCGGTTCTGTGACCAGGCCAGGCCGGCCGGGCTGTTGAGGCGGCCCTCGTCGCTGCCGCCGTCGCCGAAGCGGCTCAGCACCGTGCCCTGGGCGTCGATGATGGCCACCTTGCCGTCGCCCTCGTTGGCCACGGCGAAACGGTCCGGGCCGAGGCGCACCAGGCCGCGCACACGACTGGAGGAGAACACCCGCTCCTTGCCGGCCAGGGGCAGGGCGCTGCGTTCGGTGGCACCGAAGCGCACCAGCAGGCCGTCGCGGCTGTCGGCGGTATGGAAGGTGCCGTCGTCGCCGGCGGTGATGGCGGTGACATAGCCGATCAGGCGCTCCTTTTCGTCGGAGATGATCTGGGTATCGAGGCTGACGCTGGCGTGGGCGCTGCCCAGAACGAGCAGGGAGGGGAACATGACGCCGAGCAGGGCGCGGCGCAGACGGCTGGCTTGATGGTGCATGGTTGTCGTTCCGCTGGCTGCGGTCCCCCCGGCGGAGGAGGAACACTTATCGTTCTGCGCTTCCCTGCGCGAAAGACCCGGAAAGGCTCAGGGCTTCAATCTTAGTACGACACCGGCCAGGGGCGGTAGCGGCAATTGCACCGACCATTGCCGGCCCATGTGCGGAATGGTCTCGCTGTGCAGTGGGTCGGCGCTGCCGATATTGCCGCCGCCGTAATAGCTGGAATCGGAATTGAACACCACCTCGTAGCTGCCCGGGCGCGGTACGCCGAGACGGAAATGCTGGTGCGGTACCGGGGTGAAGTTGAGCGCCACCACTACCAGTTCCTCGCCGGCGCGACGCACGTAACTGAGCAGGGAGGCGCGGTCGTCGTGGCAGTCGATCCACTCGAAACCCTGACCCTCGAAGTCGTAGTAGTGCAGGGCGCGCTGCTCGCGGTACAGGCGGTTGAGGTCGGTGACCAGGCGGTGCACACCCTGGTGTTGCGGCCGCTCCAGCAGATACCAGTCCAGCGGCTGGTCGTCATCCCATTCCTTGCCCTGGCCGAACTCGTTGCCCATGAACAGCAGCTTCTTGCCCGGCATGGTGTACATGTAGGTGTAGAGCAGGCGCAGGTTGGCAAAACGCTGCCAGTCGTCGCCCGGCATCTTGTCCAGCATGGAGCGCTTGCCGTGCACCACCTCGTCGTGGGAGAAGGGCAGGATGAAGTTCTCGCTGAAGGCGTAGAGCAGGCCGAAGGTGAGCATGTCGTGGTGGTAGGCACGGTGTACCGGCTCCTTGTGCATGTAGCTCAGGGTGTCGTTCATCCAGCCCATGTTCCACTTCAGCGAAAAGCCCAGGCCGCCCATGGAAACGGGGCGCGACACCATCGGCCAGGCGGTGGACTCCTCGGCCATGGTGAGGGCGCCGGGGAACTGCTCGTGCACCACGCTGTTCAGTTCCTGCATGAAGGCGATGGCCTCCAGATTTTCGCGTCCGCCGTAGACATTGGGCAGCCAGTCGCCGGGTTGGCGCGAGTAGTCCAGATAGAGCATGGAGGCCACGGCGTCGACGCGCAGGGCGTCGATGTGGAATTCCTGCATCCAGTACACGGCGCTGGAGATGAGGAAGTTTTTCACCTCGTTGCGGCCGTAGTTGAAGATCAGTGTGCCCCAGTCGCGGTGTTCGCCGCGGCGCGGGTCTTCGTGTTCGTACAGCGGGCTGCCGTCGAAGCGCGCCAGGGCGAAGGCGTCGCGTGGGAAGTGGGCCGGCACCCAGTCGAGGATTACGCCAATGCCGTTCTGGTGGCACAGATCGATGAGATAACGCAGGTCGTCCGGGTGGCCGAAGCGGCTGGTGGCGGCGTAGTAGCCGGTGCTCTGGTAGCCCCAGGAACCGTCCAGCGGGTGTTCGGTGATGGGCAGCAGCTCGATGTGGGTGAAGCCCATGGGTTTGACGTAGTCCACCAGGCGCTGGGCCAGTTCGCGGTAGCCGAGGAAGTGGCACTTTTCGTCCTTTTGCCAGGAACCCAGGTGTACCTCGTAGATGGTCATCGGGGTGTGCAGCCAGTCGCGGTTGCCACGGTTGCGCAGCCAGTCGCCGTCCTGCCAGGGGTAGCGGCTCTCGGCGTCGACCACCGCGGCAGTGGCCGGGCGCAGCTCGAAGCGGCGGCCGTAGGGGTCGGTCTTCACCACCACTGCGCCGCTGTCGCGGTGGCGCAGCTCGAACTTGTACAGCGTGCCCGGCTGCAGGCCGGGGATGAACAGTTCCCACACACCACCGCCGCCGCGGGTGCGCATGGGGTGGCAGCGGCCGTCCCAGCGGTTGAAGTCGCCTACCACGCTGACGCGCTCGGCGTTGGGCGCCCACACGGCGAATTGCACGCCGTCGATGCCGTCGATGCAGCGCGGATGGGCGCCGAGGAAGCGGTAGGCGTGGTGGTGGCGGCCTTCGCCGAACAGGTAGAGATCGAAGTCCCCTAATTGCGCAGGGAAACAGTAGGGATCATGGGTGGCATGGTCGTGGCCGTTGCCGTCGCGCCACAGCAGGCGGTAGCGCAGGGGAACCAGGCTGCCGTCGCCGCGCCATTCGAACAGGTCGCTGTTATGCAGCCGCCTCATGGGCAGCGGGCCGTCATTGCCCTCCACGGCGGCCTCTGCGGTGCCGGGAAGCAGGGCGCGGATGACGGTGATATCGCCGTCCTGATGTCGCCCGAGGACATTGAAGGGATCGTGGTGGCGCGCTTCGAGTATGCGGCGGTGGGCGTCGGGCAGTTCGCTCATGACTGATTTCAGTGTTTCCAGCAGTAAAGATTCAGACGCTAATTAATATCACAGCAACAGGCCTGTGGTATCGATTTATTGTGTGATTGGGCTTCGCTCTTGCGGCCAGTGCGGCAATCGGGTATGAAGTTACAAATCCTGCCGTTTTTCCCGCTTCGCATGCCCCATTACCATGCGTGTTCGTGACAACGGCATGGTTGCGCATAACTATTACTATAACGACTTCAAGGAGGCCTCATGCCCGAGTTCCGTACTCCGCGTTTCGTCAGCCGTCTTACCCGTGACACCCTGGCGCTGATCCTGGCCGGCGGCAGCGGTACCCGTCTCAAGGGGCTGACGCAATGGCGCGCCAAGCCGGCGGTGCCGTTCGGCGGCAAGTTCCGCATCATCGATTTCCCGCTGTCCAACTGTTTCAACTCGGGCATTCGCCGCATCGGCGTCATCACCCAGTACAAGGCACACTCCATGATCCGCCACCTGCAACGCGGCTGGAGCTTTCAGCGCACCGAGCTGGGCGAGTTCGTCGAGTTGCTGCCGGCGCAGCAGCGTACCGGTGGCAGCTGGTATGCCGGCACCGCCGACGCCGTGTTCCAGAATCTGGACATCATCCGTGCCCATAATCCGGAATATGTGCTGATCCTCGCCGGCGATCATATCTACAAAATGGATTACGGCCCGATGCTGGCCTATCACGTGGAGCATGAGGCCGACCTGACCATCGGCTGTTTCGAGGTGCCGCTGGAGACCGCCAAGGCCTTCGGCGTGATGGCGGTGGATGGTGAGTGGCGTGTCACGGGCTTTACCGAGAAGCCGCCGCAGCCGGACCCCATTCCCGGCCGGCCCAATGAGGCGCTGGCCTCCATGGGCATCTATGTGTTCAATACCAAGTTTCTGTTCGAACAGTTGGTGCGCGATGCCGAGAGCGTCGGTTCCGATCGCGATTTCGGCAAGAACATCATCCCCAGCGTGATCCACAAGTACCGCGTGTTCGCCTATCCGTTCCGCGATCCGATCACCGGCAGCCAGGCCTATTGGCGCGACGTGGGGACCGTCGACTCCTACTGGTCCGCCAACATGGAGCTCATCGGCGTGACGCCGGAGCTGAACATGTACGACAACGAATGGCCCATCTGGACCTACCAGGAGCAGCTGCCGCCGGCCAAGTTCGTGTTCGACGACGACGATCGCCGCGGCAAGGCGGTGGACTCCATGGTATCCGGCGGCTGCATCATCTCTGGCGGCGCGGTGCGCCACTCGCTGTTGTTCTCCAACGTGCGGGTCAATTCCTACAGCAAGGTGGAGGACTCGGTGATCCTGCCCGATGTCACCATCGGCGAGCGCTGCCGCATCACCAAGGCCGTGATCGACAAGGGCTGCATCATCCCCGACGGCACCATCATCGGCGAGAACCTGGAACAGGATGCCAAGCGCTTCCACGTCAGCGAAGGCGGCGTGGTGCTGGTCTGCCCGGAAATGCTGGGACAAGAAATCCACCATGTCCGATAAGCCCCGCCTCAAGGTGGTGCTGTGCTGGCACATGCACCAGCCACAGTATTTCGATCTGGAAAGCGGCCAGTACCAGCTGCCCTGGACCTACCTGCATGCCATCAAGGACTATGTCGACATGGCGGCGATCATCGAGGCTGTGCCGGGGGCGCGGGCGGTGGTCAATTTTGCCCCCACCCTGCTGGAGCAGCTCGATGATTATGCGCTGATGGTGCGCGATTACCTGCGCCAGGGCACGCCGCTGCGCGACCCGCTGCTGGCCGCGCTGGTGGCACCGGCGCAACCGTCCGATGCGGAGCAGCGCCTGCGGCTGATCAAGAACTGCTTGCGCGCCAACGAAATCCGTCTCATTGATCGCTATCCACAGTTCCGCCTGCTGGCCGACCTGGCCCGCTGCATGGAAGCGACGCCGCGCATGACCACCTACCTGGATGAGCAGTATCTGACCGATCTGCTGATGTGGTATCACCTGGCCTGGATCGGTGAAACCGTGCGTCGCAACGACAGCCGCGTGCAGCAGCTGATGGAGCGCAAGTCCGGTTACAGCCAGGCCGATCGCCGCCTGCTGCTGGAACTGATCGGCGAACTGCTGGACAGCATCGTGCCGCGTTACCGGCGCCTGGCGCAGGAGGGGCGCATCGAACTGTCGGTGACGCCCTATGCACACCCCATCCTGCCGCTGCTGCTGGATATCGAATCGGCGCGCGATGCGATGCCCGAGGTGCGCCTGCCGCTGCTGAGCCAGTATCCCGCCGGTGAGGTGCGTGCGCGCTGGCATGTGCGCGAAGGCATTCGCGTATTTGAACAGCACTTCGGCATGAAGCCGCGCGGCTGCTGGCCGTCCGAGGGCAGCGTCAGCACGGCCACCGTGCGCCTGCTGGCGGAGGAGGGCTTCGCCTGGGCGGCCAGCGGTGAGAGCGTGCTGCGCAACAGCCTGAACCGCTCCGCCCTGCCGCGCACCCAGTGCATCCACCGCCCCTACAAGGTGGATGCGGCCAACCTGCACTGCTTCTTCCGCGATGATGGCTTGTCCGACCTGATCGGTTTCACCTACGCCAACTGGCATGCCGACGATGCCGTCGGCAACCTGATCCACCATCTGGAAAATATCGCCGTGGCCTGCGCCGATGAGGACAACCGCGTAGTGTCCATCATCATGGATGGCGAAAATGCCTGGGAGTATTACCCGGAGAACGGTTTCCACTTCCTCTCGGCGCTGTACCGCCGTCTGGCACAGCACCCCACCCTCGAACTCACCACCTTCAGCGACTGCATCGATGCCGGCCTGGAGCCGGCGTCACTGCCGTCCTTGGTTGCGGGCAGTTGGGTATACGGCACCTTTTCCACCTGGATCGGCGAGGTCGACAAAAACCACGCCTGGGATCTGCTGGGTGATGCCAAGCGCGCCTTCGATGCCGCCGTGGCGGACGGGCGCCTGAGCGGCGAGCGTCTGCGCGAGGCGGAATTGCAGCTTGGCGTCTGCGAAGGTTCCGACTGGTTCTGGTGGTTCGGCGACTACAATCCGGCCGATTCGGTGCGCGACTTCGAACGCCTGTTCCGCATCCAGCTGGCCAAGCTCTACCGGCTTATCGGCGAGGAGCCGCCGGAAAGCATCACCCATGTGTTGTTCCACGGTGGTGGCACGCCGCAAATGGGCGGCGTGATGCGCCGCGGCCAGGAAGGCGCTTAACGAATCTGTTTACCGCCATAGGCAAGCAGCTCTGCCGCGATCAGCGGGTACGCGCCCCAATCGTGGCGGAGCCGCTGCTGCGAAGGGTTCTTCAGCTGTGGGGCGAACACTCATATCAATAATCGAACCAGGCACGGCTGCATGACCCATCACATCGCCCACACCCCCTTGCAGCGACGCCAGGCCGGGATCCTGCTGCATCCCACTTCGCTGCCTGGTCCCTGGCACTGCGGCGATCTCGGTGCCGAGGCCTGGCATTTCGTCGATTTTCTTGCCGCCGCCGGTCAGCACGTGTGGCAGATCCTGCCGCTGGGCCCGACCCATGAAGACCTGTCGCCGTATCAAAGCCTGTCGGCCCACGCGGGCAATCCGCAACTGCTCAGCATCGAGGCCCTGCAGGCGCAGGGCTGGCTGGATGCGGTCACGCCCGATCCGCGGCGCGAGGCCAAGGCCCCGCTCATAGCGCGCGCCTGGCAGGGGTTCCAGGCCCGTGCCGACGAGGCGGCGCGGGCCGCCCTGCACCAGTTCATCGACGGCACGCACTGGCTGGAGGATTACGCCCTGTTCTGCCTCATCAAGCGGCTGGAGCAGGGGCGTGGCTGGAGCGAGTGGCCGACACCGCTGCGCGATCGTGACCCGGCCGCCCTGGATGCGCTGCGCAGCCGCCATGCCGATGAGCTGGCGGTGCTGCGGTTTGAGCAGTTTGTGTTCGACCAGCAATGGCAGGCACTCAAGCGCCACGCCAACGGCAAGGGCATCGCGATCTTTGGCGACATGCCTATCTTCGTCGCCCACGACAGCGCCGATGTGTGGGCGCAGCGGCAGTGCTTCGATCTGGATGAGGGCGGACATCCCACCGTGGTGGCCGGCGTGCCGCCTGATTATTTTTCTGCCACCGGCCAGCGTTGGGGCAATCCGCATTACGACTGGGAGTGGATGGAGACCGACGGCTTTCGTTGGTGGCGTCAGCGCCTGGAGGGACAGCTGCGCCTGTTCGATCTGGTGCGCATTGATCACTTCCGCGGTTTCGAGGCCTATTGGGAGATCCCGGCACATGAGGATACCGCCATCAATGGTCGCTGGATGAAGGCGCCGGGCGATGCACTGTTCGCTGTGTTGGCCGAGCGCTTCGATCCGCTGCCGGTGGTGGCGGAGGACCTCGGCACCATCACACCCGAGGTCACCGCGCTGCGCGACAAATACGCCTTGCCCGGTATGCGTATACTGCACTTTGCCTTCGGCGGCGGTTCCGACAATCCCTATCTGCCGCACAATCACAGTGAGAACAGCGTGGTCTATACCGGCACCCACGACAACGACACGACCCTGGGCTGGTGGCACAGCAGCGACGAGGGCCTGCGCAGCGGCGTGCTGGAGTATCTGGGCCTGCCGGCAGAGCCCATGCCCTGGCCATTGATCCGCGCCGCCTACGCCTCGGTGGCGCGTCTCGCCATCATCCCGTTGCAGGACGTGCTGGAACTGGATGCCAGCCATCGCATGAATACGCCCGGCACCACGGTGGGTAATTGGCAATGGCGCTTTTCCTGGGACATGGTGGCGCCGGATCGTGCGCCGCGCCTGCGCCGTCTGGCGGAGGTGTACCGCCGTTTGTAATGAAGCCGCCAGTTGGTTTGCGCCGTGTCGCGGTGCTTATTCCGGTGTGCAGCGCATCTTGGCAATGCTGGAGTGGAAGATCGCCTTGTGGATATCGCCCAGACTCAGCATGCCGACCAGCTTGTCGCCTTCGGCCACCGGGATGCGGCGGAAGCGGTTGCGCACCATCACAGCAGCGGCGCGCAGGGCGTGCATCTCGGGCGGTACGGTGATCACATTACGGGCCATCAGATCGGCGGCCTTCAGCTTCACCAGATCCTTGTACTGGCCCTGCATGTCGTCCAGCTTCATGGCGGCAGTGCCTTCCATGAACTCCTCGATGGAGGGGAACAGGCGATCCAGCACGTCCTTCTCGGCGACGAAACCTACCAGCTTGCCATTGTCCACCACGGGCAGGCCGCTGAAGCGGTACAGGCACATCAGTGAAGATACTTCCAGCATGCTCGTATCCGGGTCGACGCTGCGCACGGTACGGCTCATGACATCTTTCACCAGCATGTTCTCTCTCCCTTGATAATTTTATTGCGCTTAATGTGGGAATTGCGCGGTTGTGTGGGGTGAAACGAGTGTGCACAGGCGCGCATGGGCGGCGCAACGAGCATTTGTGTATGGGGTTATAAAAGTTTCGCGCTTTGAGTTTCGAGTGTTGGGAGTGACGTGGGCGACATACTTGATTTAACGCAAACGAGGGACAGACGCGGCCGCATCCGCTCTTCGTAATCCGAGGCCCTAGCGGGCGAGGAGGAGCGGTGTGTTGTTCCAGCTGCCGCGGCGCTTGAGGGGGTGTATGCGCAGGCCGGCGGGGGTGGGGAGCAGTTCCAGCCGCAGGGCGGCGGGGGAGGCAGCGGCGGCGGCGCGGCGCGGACGATACAGGACGGCGAGGGCCTGGCCGGTTTCCGCCGCCAGTTGCAGGCGGCGCAGGCTGCGCTGATCGACGCGCGCCGGCCAGCCGAGCACGGCGCCGCACACGCCGGAGCGCAGGCTTTGTTCCATCGCCCACAAGGCATCGGTGTCATTGTGCGGGCGCAGCCAGAGAAAACGCGCGAGGTCCACGCCGGCGGCGGCGAGGGCCGGCGCGTAGGGGATGCAGGGCGGGGCGACGAAGGCGATGCAGCGTTCGCGCGACAGCGCGGCGAGGGCGGGCAGCAGCAGGCTCACCTCGCCGATGCCCGCGTGATCGGTGAGCAGTTCGGTCAGGGCGCCGTGGGGCCAGCCGCCGATGGCTGCATCCAGGGCGGCATTGCCGGTGGGCAGGCCATGGAACGTGTGCTGGGCACGTTCACCACCGCGCCAGATGTCCCGGCGTTGCAGTACGTCCTCCAGCTTCACAGCGGTCCGTCGTTGCGGATCACGCCCACGGCGACGCCTTCGATGGCGAAGCCGTCCACTTTCAGGTCGGCCTCGATGGGATCGAAGTCCGGGTTCTCGGCAAGGAGGGAAACCTTGTTGCCGCGACGGCGGAAACGCTTCACCGTCACCTCGTCGTTGATGCGCGCCACCACGATCTGGCCGCTGCGCACCTCCTGGGTGCGGTGCACGGCGAGCAGGTCGCCGTCGAGGATGCCGACATCCTTCATGCTCATGCCGCGCACGCGCAGCAGGTAATCGGCGTGGGGACTGAACATGCGCGGGTCGATGCGGTAGTGAGCGTCGATGTGCTGCTCGGCGAGGATCGGTGAACCGGCGGCGACGCGGCCCACCACCGGCAGGCCCTCGACGCTCTCCTTGAGGCGGATGCCGCGCGAGGCGCCGGGCACCATTTCGATGGCGCCCTTGCGCGCCAGGGCGCGCAGGTGCTGCTCGGCGGCGTTGGGTGAACTGAAACCGAAGGCGTCGGCGATCTCCGCGCGGGTGGGCGGCATGCCGGTTTCCTCCAGCGTGTCGCGGATCAGTTCCAGGATCTCGGCCTGGCGGGGGGTAAGGTCGTCGTGCATGGTCGTTCCTCGGGGAATGATGCTGGAATTATATACAGCATTTGACCCCGGCGCGCGCCCCTCTTCACTGCCTGTGAGCGGGAGATGCCTCCCCCGCGAGAGGGGCAGCTTGGAAGGGATGGTGCTTGTCGCCTTTGCGACAAGCACCACCCCGGCGTGTCACATGCCCGCAGGCAGTTCTCTGTAACCCATTGAAATAACGAATAACACGCGCTGGCACAGGGCTTGCTCAAGCATGGGTAACAGGAGCCAGTCATGAACCCACGCCCCCTCATCATCGACGACACCACCCTGCGCGACGGCGAACAGACTGCCGGCGTGGCCTTCTCCCTGGAGGAGAAGCTGGCCATTGCCCGCGCCCTGGACGGTATCGGCGTGCCGGAGCTGGAGGTGGGCATCCCCGCCATGGGCGTCGAGGAGCGTGCCGGCATCCAGGCCCTCGCAGCGCTCGGCCTGAATGCGCATCTGTTGGTGTGGGCGCGCATGCGCGAGGACGACCTCGCCCTGTGCGACGGTCTCGGCGTGCAGATGGTGGACCTCTCCATCCCGGTGTCCGATCAGCAGATAGCCCGCAAGCTGGGGCGCGACCGCGCCTGGGTGCTGGCCAACATCGAACGCTGCGTGCCGCGCGCGCTGGAACTCGGACTGGAGGTGTGCGTCGGCGGCGAGGATGCCTCGCGTGCCGACGACGGGTTTCTGGTGCAGGTGGCCGAGGCGGCGCAGGCCGCCGGCGCACGCCGCTTCCGTTTTGCGGACACCCTCGGCGTGCTCGACCCCTTCGCCGTATACGAGCGCATCGCGCGCCTGCGCCGTGCCGTGGATATCGACATCGAGATGCACGCCCACGACGACCTCGGCCTTGCCACCGCTAACACCCTGGCCGCGGTGCGTGCCGGCGCCACCCATGTCAATACCACCGTCAACGGTCTCGGCGAGCGCGCCGGCAACGCCGCGCTGGAAGAGGTGGCGGTGGCGCTGCGTTGCCTGCACGGCATCGACAGCGGCGTGGAGCTGCGCGGCATCGGTGCGGTGTCGCAACTGGTGGCGCAGGCCTCGGGCCGGCCGCTGCCCTGGCAGAAGAGTGTAGTGGGCGAGGGCGTGTTCACCCACGAATCCGGCATCCATGTCGATGGTCTGCTCAAGGATCCGCGTAACTACCAGGGCTTCGATCCGGCGCTGCTCGGCCGCGCCCATCGCCTGGTGCTGGGCAAGCACTCCGGCAGCCACGGCGTGATGCGCGGCTACGCCGAGATCGGCATCCGCCTGAGCGAGGAACAGGCGCAGCAACTGCTGCCGCAGATCCGCGCCTTCGCCGTGCAGAACAAGCGCGCACCGGAGGCGGCAGAGCTGGAACAGATTTTCCACGCCTATCGATGACTGACGGGGGAGCAACCATGAACAGCGAACTGGTGATGACTGAAGTTGCGCCGCGTGCACCGGGTTTGTTCGCCCTGTGGCGTGAGGACATCGGTTGCGTGTTCGAGCGCGACCCGGCGGCACGCAACCGCTTCGAGGTGCTCACCACCTATCCCGGTGTGCACGCCATCATCTGGCACCGTGTGGCGCATCGGCTGTGGGCGCGCGGCTGGCGTTATCCGGCGCGCCTGCTGGCCTTCATGGTGCGTCTAACCACCAATATCGACATCCATCCCGGCGCACAGATCGGCCGCCGCTTCTTCATCGATCACGGCGCCGGCGTGGTGATTGGCGAGACCGCCATCGTCGGCGACGATTGCACGCTGTACCACGGCGTCACCCTGGGCGGCACCAGCTGGAACAAGGGTCGCCGCCATCCGCAGCTCGGCAACGGCGTGCTGGTCGGCGCCGGCGCCAAGATCCTCGGTGCTATCCATCTCGACGACGGTGTGCGCGTCGGCGCCAATTCGGTGGTGGTGCAGGACGTGCCGGCGGGGCGTACCGTGGTCGGCATCCCCGGCCGCATCGTGCGCGCGCACAACACCGCGCGGCGCAGCGTGAACGGTATCGACCTCGATCATCACCTGATCCCCGATCCGGTGGGGCGCGCCATCGGCTGCCTGATGGAGCGCATCGACTACCTGGAAAAGAAACTGGCCGCCATGCCTGATGGCGCCTGTGGCGATTGCGCCGAGGGCGGTAACTGCGAGGCGCATGTGTTCGATAACGACGGCCCCAATATGAAACGCTGACATGGACCTGCTCGAATTCAACGAACACAGCCTGTACTTCGATCAGCCTCTGCCGGCGCGGGTCGAGGCGCTGCTGGAGGAAGCGGAGGAGGGGTATGCCGACGGCACGGCCGAGCTGCCCCTGCTACGCGCCTATGTGCTGGCCCCCGACAATCTTACGGTGCTGGTGGCGCTGTATCGCTACTTCTACTACCAGCAGCGCCTGGACGAGGCGCTCAAGGTGGCTGAACAGGCGCGCATCGCCGCCGGCAGTACGCTGGGTTTTCCCGCCGACTGGCAGAGCCTCGACCTGCGCTATCTGAGCAACGCGGTGCGCCAGTCCATGGGCATGGTGCGGTTCTGCCTGCTGGCCCTCAAGGCGGAGGGATTTCTGCTGCTGCGCATGGGCGCGCTGGAGGATGGTATGGCGCGCCTGCGCAAGGTGCGCGAACTGGATGACGCCGACCGGCTGGGTGCGGGTGCCCTGCTGGCGGTATGCGAGGCGGCGACGCTGCCGTTGGCGGTTTAGACGAATAACGCCCTCTCTCGTCGTCACGGGGGAGGAGACAGACAGTTGAACACGGTGGCACACACGAGGAATCAATCATGACCACGCTGAATGACGACCTGCAGGATCTGGAAAGCGCCGAGGACTTCCTCGACTACTTCGGCATCGCCTACGAACGCAGTGTGGTGCAGGTCAATCGCTTGCACATTCTGCAACGCTTCCACGACTACATGCAGCGGGTGAGCCTGCCGGATGGCGAGGCCGCGCAGCGTGCCGCCTATCGTGCGGCCTTGGCCGCCGCCTATCAGGACTTCGTGATATCCGACGCCATCACCGAAAAGGTGTTCAAGGTGTTCCAGGCCGCGCAGCCGCGCAAGGTGCCGGTGAGCCTCGGCGATATTAGGAGCTTCTGATGCGACCGCAATTCGACTACGGCGACAGGGTGCGCGTGGTGCGCAACGTGCGCAACGACGGCACCTATCCAGGCATGGCCACCGGCGACCTGCTGGTGCGCCGCGGCAGCGTCGGCTTCGTGCGCCAGATCGGCACCTTTCTGCAGGACCAGATCATCTACGAGGTACACTTCCTCGACGATGAGCGCGTGGTCGGCTGCCGCGAGGAGGAGCTGATCGACGCCGAACAGCCCTGGGTGCCGAGTCGGTTTGAAAGTCGCGAATATGTCACCGCTGCCGTCACCCTGGCCCATCAGGGCAAGGTGCTGGTGCACACCGGCGAGCGCGGGCAGATCCTCAAGGTGTGGCGCAACGATGCCGATGGTGTGAGCTACGACGTGATCTTCGGCGCCATGACTCTGAGCGTGCCCGAGCGAGGTTTGAAGCCGCTGGAGGAGGGCGTGGCCCATGACGGCTGACAACTACCTGCGCCTGCGTACCGCCCTGGCCGGTTTCCAGCGCACGCCGGCACAGCTCACCGACGACGAGCGCCAGGCGCTGGAGTTGCAGGTGGCCAGGGCTTCGGCACTGGAGCGCAAGGTGCTGGCCAGCGCGGCGGCGCAGGATGTACACGTCCCCGCCGCGGTGGTGGAACAGGCCGTGCAGTCGATTCGAGCCCGTTATGACAGTGAAGAGGCTTTCCGTGATGAGCTGGCCGGCAACGGCCTGGACCCGTTGGCGCTGCGTAGCGCGCTGGAGCGCGAACTGAAGGTCGAGGCGGTCATCGACCGCCTCACCGCCGCGAACTGTGCCGTGAGCGACGACGAAGCGGCCATCTACTACTACCAGCATCCCGAGCGTTTCACCCGCCCGGAGATCCGCACCGTGCGCCACATCCTCATCACCCTCAATCCAGTCTACGCGGAGAACCGGGTTGAGCGCGCCCTGCCGCGCCTGCAGCAGATCCGCCGCGAGCTGAACAATCCCGCCCAGCAGTTCGAGCAACTGGCGCGTCGCCACTCCGAATGCCCCAGCGCCATGGAAGGCGGCCGCCTCGGCCGCGTCAAACCCGGCATGCTCTATCCCGCCCTCGACCAGGCGTTGTTCGCCCTGGCCCCGGGTGCGGTGAGCGAGGTGGTCGAATCCGAGATCGGACTGCATGTGCTGTGGTGTGAGGCGATCGAGCCGGGCGGCGCGCTCCCCTTTGAAGAGGTGCGCGACAAGATCATCGAACATCTCGGTGAGCGCAAGCGCAAGCAGTTTCTGCGCCAGTGGTTGGCCAAGGCCTAGCCGGATTAACGCCATAGACAAATGCTTTGCGGAAGGTTGCTGCAGGTGTGCGTTCCCGCACGCGGCCGTCGCGGCCCCGTGCGGGATGCAAGCATGGTTTAAATCGCGCCGCGCTCCACGCGCTTGAGATTGGCGTCGACGTTCTTCAGCGCCTCGGCGAGGGTCAGCTTGTCGCCCTTGGCCTTGTAGCCGCCGAGTTCCTTCCAGACCGTGTACACCTTGTCGCCGGAAGAGAGCTTCTTCATTGCGCTCTTCTCGATGCCCGCCTCATCGTTGAGTTCGTTCCAGGTAATACCTTCCTGCATGGGTATCAGGGCGAAGTTTACGCCGGCCAGATCCACCTGCATCAGCTTGGTGATGTTGACCGTGTAGATGATGCCCAGCATGTCGGGGGCGAAATCGTCTTTGTACTTCTCGACAAACGTTGGCAGCGCGGCGAGCTCGTCCAGCGAGCCGGCAACCATGGCCAGCTTGCCGTCCTTCTCCAGCATGACGGCATGTTCCATCACCAAGGCGGGCGGCTTGCGGCGGCCCTGGGCGTCGGCTACTTCGCCTTCGACGATGGCGACGCGGCCGCGGAAGCCGACCACGCCGGAGGTGCTGGCCTTGTCGATGAAGTTGATGTTGAAGAGCAGACCGTTCTGGTCGTATTTTTCGATGAGCATGGCGTTACCTTTCAGGTGGGTTATCGACTGCAGGTTATTGAGCAAGATTGATACCAACCGCTCGGTGCGCGTAACTTCATGATCGGATTGGGGTGGGGCAAGGCGATGTGTGTTTGCCTACACACGGAGTGCGCCGCCTGTTCGGGCGTTGTCTCCTATCCGACAAGCACGGCTCGTACGCGGTACTCGCGTCCCCCTTATTCGTCATCCTCGTCATCGCCGCCGTCCTTGCGCGGCACCGTTTCCGGATCGGCGGTGATGGGGCGGTAGATCTCCAGGCGGTCGCCTTCGTTGAGGACCGCGTCCAGCTTAACCACCTTGCCGAACACGCCCACCTTCTGTTCTTCCAGATCAATCTCGGGAAAGCGATTCAGGATGCCCGAGCGTTCGATGGCGTAGGCGACGGTGGCGCCGTCGTCGATGTCGAGGTCTTGCCAGAATTGGTAGTGCGGTTCGGCGTAGGCGATGCTGATGCGCATGGTTGGGTTCCTTATCCTGCGACAGGTGCTGCGTCCGTGGTCGGCTCGGGCTGTGCCGCCACGCGGCTGCGGCGGGCGTCGAGCAGGCGCTTGCCGGCGAGCAGGAAGCCGAGGGCGAGGAAACCTCCGGGCGGCAGGATCATGAGCAGGAAACCGTCGTAGTTCGGCAGCAGGGTGAGCTCCATGAAGTGGAACGGCTCGCCCAGCAGCAGGGCGGCGTTGGCGAACAGGGTGCCGCTGCCGATGACCTCGCGCACGGCGCCGAGGACGACGAGGGCGAAGGTGAAGCCCAGGCCCATGAACAGGCCGTCGCTGGCCGAGGCCAGCACCGGGTTCTTGGAGGCGAAGGACTCGGCGCGGCCGAGGATGGCGCAGTTGGTGACGATGAGCGGGATGAACAGGCCGAGCACCTTGTACAGTTCGTGCAGCCAGGCGTTCATCATCATGTCCACCAGGGTGACGATGGCGGCGATGAGCAGCACGAACACCGGGATGCGCACCTCAGCCGTGATCAGGCCGCGGAACAAGGCGATGACGACGCCGGCGGCTACCATCACGGCGGTGGAGGCGAGGCCCATGCCGAGGCCGTTGCTGGCGGTGCCGGTGACGGCGAGCAGCGGGCACAGGGCGAGCATCTGCGCGAATACCACGTTGTTGTCCCACAGTCCGTCGCGGACGATGCGTTTGTAATCAGTCATGATGAACCTCGGATGCCGGTTGTGGTTGCTCCGTTTCTCCTCTCCTGTCTCGGGGAGGGAACCTATGTAGGATGGGTGGAGCGCAGCGCAACCCATCCTGCGTTGCTATTCCACATCCACCGTCAGCAGTTCCGCCTTGTGCGCCTCGAACAGGTCGAGTCCGTTGCGCACCGCGGTGATCACCGCGCGCGGCGTAATCGTTGCGCCGGTGAACTGATCGAACTGGCCACCGTCCTTCTTCACCTGCCAGCCGCCGTGGCCGAGGGCGGCGAGGCTGTGGCCGTCCAGGGTGGTGATCCAGCGATCTTTCTTCACCTCGATCTTGTCGCCCAGCCCCGGCGTTTCGTTGTGGGCGATGACGCGGGCGCCGAGTACCTTGCCGTCACGGTCGAGGCCGAGCAGCACCACGATGGGGCCGCCGTAGCCCTGGCCGATCATCTCGAAGGCCACGGCGCTGACCTGGCCCTCATGCGTGGCGCGGAACACGGTCTTGCGTTCCTTGTCGTTGATCGCGAGCAGGAGCGGATCGGCCAGCAGATCGTTGTCATGCAGCGCGGCGGGGATCACCTGGCTCAGGGAAGCCTGGCGATCCTCGGCCAGGCGCGCGGCGATGGCATCGCGCGTGTGCACATGGCCCAAGGTGAGCGTCGCGCCGGCGAGCATGGCGAAGCCGCCCAGCAGCGCCGCGGAATAGGCCAGGCGCTTGCGGTATTCCGGTTCCGGATTGGCCTTGTGCATCATTCCTTTTCCCGTCCCAGTTGTTCCGGCGCGTAGCTGAGTGGCGTGCCGCGGCGGTTGCGGCCGTAGACGCGCGGGCGCAGGTAGTGATCGATGAGCGGGGTGGCGGCGTTCATGATCAGCACGGCGAAGGCGAGGCCCTCGGGGAAGCCGCCCCAGGTGCGGATGACATAGACCAGCGCACCGCAGCCGGCGCCGAACACCAGCTGGCCGAGGCCGCTGCTGGGCGAGGTGACCGGGTCGGTGGCAATGAAGAAGGCGCCGAGCATCAGGCCACCGGCCAGGACGTGCAGCAGCGGGTCGGCGTAGCGCAGCGGGTCGACCAGGTACATCACTCCGGCGAGCAGGGCCACGGTGGCGAGCAGGGCGACGGGGATCTGCCAGGTAATGATGCGGCGGGCGAGCAGGAACAATCCGCCGAGCAGGAGCAGCAGGGCGGAGGTTTCGCCGAAGCTGCCGCCGCTGAGACCGAGCAGGTAATCCAGCGGCACGTACACGTCAGGCAGCGAGGTGTCGAGGCCGACGCCGCGGGTCAGCTCGGTCTTGCTGTGGCCGAGCACGGTGGCGCCGGTGAAACTGTCGAGCTGACTGCCGCCGCCGAAGGTGATCTTCAGGCTGTCGATGAAGCCGGGCGCGCCGGCGCTGAACAGCGGTTGCGGCGCGGCCCAGCGCGTCATCTCCACCGGGAAGGAGATGAGCAGGGCGACGCGCGCCAGCATCGCCGGGTTGAACAGGTTCTGGCCGATGCCGCCGAACACCTGTTTGCCGAGCACGATGGCAAAGGCGCCGCCCACCACACCGATCCACCATGGCGCCCAGGGCGGCAGGCTCAAGGCCAGCAGCCAGGCGGTGAGCAGTCCGGAGCCGTCGAGCAGAAACGCGCGCGTGGACTTGCCGGCGAGGTGCAGCGACAGCGCCTCGGTGATGACGGCGCTGAGCAGCGTGAGCAGGAACAGGAACAGCGCCGGCCAGCCGAACTGCCACAGCGCGAACACGGTGGCGGGGACGAGAGCGAGCATCACTTGCAGCATGATGCCGCGCACGCTGCGCTGGCCATGGTAGTGCGGACCGCTGATGGGGGTGGTCATGCCTCGGCCTCCTGCGCCTTCTTCGCCGCGCGTTCGGCCTTGCGCTTGGCGGCGGCCTCGGCCTTGGCCCTGGCCTCACGTTCCAGACGCGCCTGACGGGCCTGCACCAGTTGTTTGGTGTAGTCGTTCTTGCGCTTCTGCTGTGCGCGCGCGGCCAGCTCGCCCTTGGCGTAGTTGAAGTAGTGGGTGAGCGGCAGCTGCGCCGGGCAGACGTAGGCACAGGTGCCGCAGGAGAGACAGTCGGACAGGCCGTAATCGACGGCGCCGTCGAGGTCGTTGTTCTGCGCCCGCTTCATCAGCTCCAGCGGCATCAGGCCCACCGGACAGACGCGCACGCAGGAGCCGCAGCGAATGCAGGGCGAGGCACTGCCCTGCGGCAGTTCCGGTTTGCTCAGTGCCAGCACGCCGTTGCTGCCCTTGACGATGGGCACCATGGCATGTGGCAGCACCGTGCCCATCATCGGCCCGCCCATCAACAGGCGTTCCGGTTCGCCGCTGTAGCCACAATGGCGCAGCAGGTCGTCCACCAGGGTGCCGATGGGTACCTCCAGGTTGCGCCGGTCGCGCACTGCGCCGCCGCTTACCGTGACGATGCGCCGCACCAGCGGGCGACCGTGGCGGATCGCCTCGTGCACCGCGTAGGCGGTGGCGACGTTCTGCACCAGCACGCCGACCTGTGCGGCGAGGCCGCCAGCGGGCACCTCCAGGCCGGTGACGGTCTTGATCAGCTGTTTTTCCGAACCCATGGGATACAGCGTCGGCACCGCGACGACTTCCAGCTGGCCATAGCCTGTTGCCTCCGCACGCATCGCGGCGAGCGCCTGCGGTTTGTTGTCCTCGATGGCGATGATGGCGCGGCCCCAGCGGATGCCATGCAGGATCAGACGCACGCCGTCGATGACCTCGGCCGCGCGTTCGCGCATCAGGCGGTCGTCGCAGGTGAGGTAGGGTTCACACTCACCGCCGTTGATGAGCAGTGTATGGATGTGCTTGTTGGTGGCGCCGCCCAGCTTTACCGCGGTGGGGAAGGTAGCCCCACCCATGCCGACGATGCCGGCGGCAGCGACGCGCTCGGCGATCAGCTCCGGCGGCATCTCGAACGGGTCTTTCGGCAGCGGAAATTCGTCCCACTCATCCTTGCCGTCCGGTTCCAGCACCACGGTGAGGATCGGCAGGCCGGACGGATGCGGCGCGGTGAAATCGCTGACGGCGCGCACCCAGCCCGAAGTGGGCGCGTGGATCGGCGCCGACAGTGCGCCGCTGGCGCGCGCCAGCAACTGGCCCTTGAGCACGTGCTGGCCGATCTTCACCGCCGGCTCGGCGGGCGTACCGATGTGCTGCTGCATCGGGATGTACAAGCGCTCCGGCAGCGGCATGGCCTCGATGGCGCGGTCTGCGCTCAACTCCTTGCGGGTGGGCGGATGGATGCCGCCGCGGAAGCGAAACAGTTTCATGTCCGATTCTCCATCGATGAAACCCGTCGCAGAGACGCAGAGACGCGGAGGGTGTGAGGGCAAGGCGGCAGTGGATCGGCGTCCGCAGCCCCCAAGCGCCAGCCATCGCGTGCGGCCGGAGTTGCCAGCAGAGACGTGGGTTTTCTCTGCGTCTCTGCGTCTCTGCGACAAAAGGTTTTCAAGCGGTTCATGCTGCCACCAGTTGCGGTTTTGCCCAGCGCCAGGTGCGCAGGGTGGGCTCTTCCTCCACTAGGGCCAGGGCGCCGGTGGGACAGATGTCGATGCAGGCGCCGCAGCCGGTGCAGGCACGTTCCATCACCACGTGGATCTGTTTCGGTGCGCCGATGATGGCGTCGGTGGGGCAGGTGCGCAGGCACTTGATGCAGCCGATGCAAATGGTTTCATCCACGCGCGCCAGCTGCGGCTCGCCATCGTTCATCGCCGAGGTGTCGACGCTGATGCCGAGGGTGGTGCCAAGCGCCTCCACCAGCGCCTTGCCGCCGGGCGGGCACAGGGTCAGCGGCGCCTCGCCGTTGACCACTGCCAGCGCCGCCGGAGAGCAGCCGGGAAAGCCACACTGGCCGCATTGCGAGCCGGGCATCAGCGCCTCCACCTGCGCCACGCGCGGGTCCACCTCCACCTTGAAGCGGCGCGCAGCGAGGCCGAGCAGCCAGCCCAGGGCCAGGCCCAGAACGGTCAGACTCAGTACGGCAGCGAGCATGGTCGGTCACCTCATTACAAAAAGTGTTGAACCACGGAGAACACGGCGTGTTGCTGATCCTTCAGGACGTCGATCGCAAGGCCCGCTGCATCTGCGTGTTTGCGGTCATGCATCTCCGTGTTCTCCGTGGTTGATCGGAATGTGCGTTCATTTCACCGGCAAACCGGCAAAGCCCATGAATGCCAGCGACAACAGGCCGGCGACGATGAAACCGATGGGTGCCCCCTTGAACAGGGCAGGCACGGCGGCGAGCGCCAGACGCTCGCGCATGCCGGCGAACAGCACCATCACCAGGGTGAAACCCAGCGCCGAGCCGAAGCCGTACAGCAGGCTGTGCACGAAGCCGTTGCCTTCCTGCACGTTGAGCAGGGCGACGCCGAGCACGGCGCAGTTGGTGGTGATCAGCGGCAGGAAGATGCCGAGCATCTGGTACAGCGCCGGGCTGGTCTTGCGCACCACCATTTCGGTGAACTGCACCACCGCGGCGATCACCAGGATGAAGGCGAGGATGCGCAGGAAGCCGATGCCGAGCGGCTGCAGCACGAAGTGCTCCAGCAGCCAGCCGGCGAAGGCGGCCAGGGTGAGCACGAAGGTGGTGGCGAGGCCCATGCCCAGGGCCGAGTCCACCTTGCTCGATACGCCCATGAACGGACACAGGCCGAGGAATTTCACCAGGACCACGTTGTTCACCAGGGCGGTGCCGAGCAGCAGCAGGAGATATTCGGTCACGTTGCACACCTCTTCATCGATGCAGAGGTTTTTGCATCAACCGTGCCACGGCGGCGGGCGCGCGACTGCACCACCATAACCCCAGTGTTTGCACCGTTTTGTCGTGGGTGTGCACGCTTGTGGTGCAAAAACAGCGTTTGTTTTGTCGTGCGGCCGTGTGGTGCGACAGGTGTTTGTCGCACATTCGACAAAGGGGCCGGGCACCGGCAGCAGCGGCTCTGCCACGATTGGCGTGTGCCTCTGGCTGCGGGCACGCATCCTGCATTGCCCCCCACAAGGTTCCTATACGGTGCAGCCCATGTCCCAGCCCAAACAACCCGAGCTCCCCCTGGAGGCCCTCGCCGCGGTGGAGCGTTTTCTGAGCGCGCCGGCGCCCGAGGTGCCGGCGGCGGTGCTGCAACTGTTGGGTACCGCGCTGCACGGCAACCGCCGTCCCGGTCTGATGCCGCGTCTGTTCATGGAGGCGGTGGAGCAGGCGCCGGTGGCCATCTCCATCACCGACACCGCGGCCAACATCCTCTACGCCAATGCGACCTTCACCCAGGTCACCGGCTACAGCGCGGCTGAAGTGATCGGTCACAACGAATCGTCCCTGTCCGACAAGAGCACGCCGGCCATCGTCTATCAGGCGCTGTGGGGCCGGCTGCTGCAACAGAAAAGCTGGAACGGCATGCTGGTGAACCGGCGCAAGAACGGCGAACGCTATGTGGCGGAACTGACCGTGGCGCCGGTGTTGGACAGCGCCGGCACCACCACCCATTACCTGGGTATGCACCGCGACATCACCGAGATGTTCCAGTTGCAGCAGGAGCTGCAGAACCAGAAAGAGTTGATCGGCTCGGTGGTGGACGTGGCGCCGGCGGTGATCGCGGTGCTGAACGCAGGCGGTGAGGTGGTGTTGCAGAATCGCGCCTACCGCAACCTGCTTGCGGAGCTACACGGGCGTGACCCGGCGCAGCTGCTGTTCGGCGCCCCGCGCAAGGACGGCGCCGAGGCGCCGGCACGCGAGCTGCGCCTCGATTTCCCCGACGGGTCGACGCGCTGGTTCGTCTGCCTGCTCAGCCGCTTCAGCGCCCGCGACGGCAGCGCCGACGCCTATTTCAGCGCGCGTGAGGTGCACTACGAGTTGCTGGTGGCCCATGAGGTCACCGAGATCAAACGCCAGCAGGAGGAGGTGCGCATGAATGCGCTGCGTGCCCTGATGGCGGAGGAGGCCCTGGGACGCGGCCTGCGTGAGACGCTGACCGGTGCGCTGCACCAAATGCAGCGGCCGCTCAACCTGCTCAATGCCGCGGTGGGTATGCTGGAGCGGCGCAGCGAAGGCGACGATTCCCTGCTCGCGGTGCTGCGCCAAGTGCGCGACGAGGGCAGTGCGGCAGTGGAGACCCTGCGCGCCAGCGTGCCGCAGGAAATACAGGAGCCGCTGTTGCCGGTGAATCTCAACCAGCTGATCCACGAGGTGCTGCTGGTGAGCACGCCGCGCCTGCTGGCCGAGAGCATCGTCATCGACTGGCAGCCGCAGACCGACCTGCCGGTGATCAACGGTCGCGAGCGGCGCCTGCGCAACCTGCTCAAGCAACTGACCGACAACGCCATCGAGGCGGTGGCCGAGGGCGGCGGTGTGCGCCGCGAGTTGCATATCGCCAGCCGTGTCGAGGGCGAGTTCGTGGTGCTCCAGTTCGAGGACAGCGGCCCCGGCATCGCGCCGGAACTGCGCTTCAAGGTATTCGAGCCGTTCTTCACCACCAAGGGCGGCAATCATGCCGGCATGGGGCTGGCCATAGCACAGGACGTGGTCAATCAGCACGCAGGCACGCTGGAGATCGACCCGGCCCAGCGGGACGGCTGCCGCATCTGTCTGCGTTTCCCCCTCCATAGCGATAACGTACAGGAAGAGTGATGGTGTCCCGCCACGAAACCGTCAATCCCGCGCGCTCCCGCCTCATCGAACGTGAGCTGGAAGCGCTATATGAAGTGAGCAAGGTGTTGAGCCGCTCGCTCAACCTGCGCACCACCCTGCAGGGCGTGCTGGAAACGCTGCACCGCCTCGGCGGCCTGGAGCGCGGCATGGTGGCGCTGGTGGAGCCGGACAGCGGCGAGATGCTGGTGCGCGGCCTCTACACCAGCGAGCAGAGCGCGGTGGACAGCGTGCGCTACCGCCCCGGCGAAGGCGTGGTGGGCGCGATCCTGGAGGCGGACAAGATGGTGGTGGTGGAGTGCATCGCCGACGAGCCGCGCTTTCTCTCGCGCACCGGTCTGTACGAACCGCACCTGCCCTTCGTCGGCGTGCCGATCCGCGTCGGTGACGGCAAGCCGGTGGGCGTGCTGGCGGCGCAGCCCGCCGACCATGTCGACGGCCTGCTGGAGGACCGTGCCCATTTCATGGAGATGGTGGCCAACCTCATCGCCCAGAGCGTGCGCCTGTCCTGGGAGGTGGAGCGCGAGCGGCGCGATCTCAAGGACGAGCGCGACCAGCTGCGCCGTACCGTGCGCGGCAACTTCGGTTTCGACAACATGGTGGGCCACACCAGCGCCATGCGCCGCGTGTTCGAGATGGTGCGCCAGGTGGCGAAGTGGAACACCACTGTACTGGTGCGTGGCGAGTCGGGCACCGGCAAGGAGCTGATCGCCCAGGCCATCCACTACAATTCGCCGCGCGCCAACGGCGCCTTCGTCAAGCTCAACTGCGCGGCGCTGCCGGACAACCTGCTGGAGTCGGAACTGTTCGGCCACGAAAAGGGCGCCTTCACCGGCGCCGCCGCCCAGCGCAAGGGCCGTTTCGAACAGGCCCACGGCGGCACCATCTTCCTGGACGAGATCGGCGAGATCTCGCCCACCTTCCAGGCCAAGCTGCTGCGCGTGTTGCAGGAAGGCGAGTTCGAGCGCGTCGGCAGCAACCAGACCATCAAGGTCGACGTGCGCGTCATCGCCGCCACCAACCGCGACCTGGAATCGGCAGTGGAGAAGGGCGAATTCCGCGAAGACCTCTACTACCGTCTCAACGTCATGCCTATTCAGGTGCCGGCACTGCGCGAGCGTGCCGAGGACATTCCGGCCCTGGCCCAGTTTCTGGTGCAGAAGATTGCCAAGGCGCAGGGGCGTGAACTATCGATCACCGAGAGCGCCGTGCGTATGCTGATGCGCCACAACTGGCCCGGCAACGTACGCGAGCTGGAAAACAGTCTGGAGCGTGCCGCCATCATGAGCGAGGACGGCACCATCGACCGCGATGCCGTCAGCCTCACCGGCCTGGAAGAACAGATGCCCATCTCGCGTGCCGCCAGCCAGAGTGTCGATCTCGATTCGCCCGACCTCGATGAACGCGAGCGCGTCATCGCCGCGCTGGAACAGTCCGGCTGGGTGCAGGCCAAGGCGGCACGGCTGCTCGACATGACACCACGACAGATCGCCTATCGCATCCAGACGCTGAACATAAAAGTTAAACAGTTCTAGGGAAGCTCTGAATATGTTCAACGACATCATTCCCACGCTCCGCGTGGGAACGATGGACGATAGGAAGACCGAAACCAATATGCTTATACCCTGGCCCGCAAACCATCTCCTCGGCAACCCCGGCATGGATGCCACCCATGCCGAGTTCGTCGCTCTGGTCAATCGCCTCGCCGGCGTCGATGGGCGCGAATTCCAGACGCTGTTTCTGGAACTGCTCGACCACACCGGCAATCACTTCGGCGCCGAAGAGGCGTTGATGGAAGAGTCGGCCTTTCCGGCCAGCGCCGAACACCGCGCCGAACACTGGCGCGTGCTCGGCGACCTGCGTGCGATGGGCCAGCGCGTGGTGCAGGGGCGAATCGGCCTGGCGCGCAGCTACCTCATCGATCAAATCCCGCACTGGTTCGCCGTCCACGCCGCCACCATGGACAGCGCGCTGGCGGCGTATCTGGCGATGCAGGAAAATGCCGCACCGGTTAGCCACGAGGATTGATTCGCATCGTGTTCGAGTCCCACCTGTTCGTCTATGGCACCCTGCGCAAGGACGGCGCCAACCCCATGCACGATTTCCTCGCCCGCGAGTCCGACTTCGTCGCCCATGCCACCTGGCAGGGCCGGTTGTACCGGGTCGATTTCTATCCCGGCGCCGTGCCGTCGGATGACGCCACGGATGTGGTGCACGGCGAGGTCTACCGCCTGCGCCGGCCGCTGTTCGCCCTCGCCGAACTGGATCGCTACGAAGCCTGCGGGCCGGGCTTTGCGCATCCCACTGAATATGTGCGCGAGTTGCGCACGGTGCGCCTGCGTGACGGGCGCGAGGTGCCGGCCTGGGTGTATATCTACAACCGGCCGGTGGCGGGATTGGAGTTGATCGCGTCGGGGGATTTCTTCGCTACACGCTGATCGGCGGCATGCCATACCCCTGTGCATTTACTTCTCCCCCATGAACATGGGGGAGGAGAAGGCCCCCTCCCGAACTTCCCCTCATGCTTGGGGAGGAGAGCCGCCCGGAGCGGCGCACCACGTTCCAATGTCACATCCCCTCCACAGCCCCCTCCCAATGCGCGTAGCGTTCCCCACAAATGAACTTGTGAGAATCAATATATCCATGATTATTCAATAAGTTACTGTTCAGGCACGCCACTTGCACTGCCCTAGGCAAAGACCCAAGGGAGCAATGCGATGGCCACCACCACCCCCATTGAAATCAGCAAGAAGAGCGGTTGCAGCGCGTCGTCGTGCGGCAGCACGTCGGACCAGATGTCCCATCTGCCCGAACACATCCGGCAGAAGGTGTTCAACCATCCCTGCTATTCAGAGCAGGCCCATCATCACTTCGCGCGCATGCATGTGGCGGTGGCGCCGGCGTGCAACATCCAGTGCAACTACTGCAACCGCAAGTACGATTGCGCCAACGAGTCGCGCCCCGGTGTGGTGTCTGAGGTGCTGCACCCGGAGCAGGCGATCAAGAAGGTGATTGCCGTCGCCGCGGCGATTCCGCAGATGACGGTGGTGGGCATCGCCGGCCCGGGCGACCCGCTGGCCAATCCCGAGCGCACCTTCGCCACCTTCCGCGGCATTGCCGAGTACGCGCCGGACATCAAGCTGTGTGTGTCTACCAACGGCCTGTCGCTGCCGCAGCATATCGACGAGCTGGCCAAGTACAACATCGATCACGTCACCATCACCATCAACACCCTGGACGAGGAGATCGGCGCCGAGATCTATCCCTGGGTGTTCTGGAACCACAGGCGCATCCGCGGTCGTGCCGCGGCGCGCATCCTCATCGAGCAGCAGCAGCGCGGCCTGGAGATGCTCACCGAACGCGGCGTGCTGGTGAAGGTCAACTCGGTGATGATCCCCGGTGTCAACGACAGCCACCTGCAGGAGGTGAGCCGGGTAGTGAAGTCCAAGGGAGCCTTCCTGCACAACGTGATGCCGCTCATCGCCGAGCCGGAGCATGGCACCTATTACGGCGTGATGGAGCAACCCTCGCCCACGGCGCAGGAGCTGCAGGCTTTGCAGGATGCCTGCGCCGGCGATATGAACATGATGCGCCACTGCCGCCAGTGCCGCGCCGATGCGGTTGGCCTGCTGGGCGAGGATCGCGGCGCGGAGTTCACCCTGGACAAGATTGAGGCGATGGAATTCGACTACGAGGAGATCCGCGCCCGGCGCGCCGCGGTGCAGTCGGCCATAGTCGAGGAGATGAACAAGCCCAAGGTGCAGGTGGCGACGGTGTCGCTGGCGGTGCTGAAGCGCCGTGCCGCGGCGACGCCGCCGGTGCTGATGGCGGTGGCGAGCAAGGGCGGCAACGTGGTGAACCAGCATTTCGGCCACGCCACCGAGTTCCTGGTGTACGAGGCCTCGAGCAATGGGGTGCGCTTCGTCGGCACGCGCCGCACCGATCAGTACTGCGTCGGCTCGGATCATTGCGACGAAGGCGAGGACAAGCTGGCCCTGGCCATCACCGCGCTGGACGGCTGCCGTGCCGTGCTCTGCGCCCGTATCGGCATCACGCCGTGGGAGGCGCTGGAGGCGGCCGGCATCAAGCCGGACAGCGACCACGCGATGGAACCCATCGAGGAGGCGGTGGCGGCACTGTATGCCGCCATGGCCGAGGCGGGCGAACTGGCTGCCGCGCCCAGCGTCGGCGCCAGCGTGGCGTAAACCGGGGGAGACCGATCATGGCATTCAAAATCGTTGCTGCATGCGTCAACTGCTGGGCCTGCGAGCCGCTGTGCCCGTCGCAGGCAATCGCCGCCGCGGTACCGCACTTCGTCATCGATGGGAAGAAGTGCACCGAGTGCGACGGCGACTATGCCGATGCCCAGTGCGCCAGCATCTGCCCCATCGAGTGCGCCATCGTCGATGCATTCGGTGAGCCGCTCAATCCGCCGGGTTCGCTGACCAATATACCGCCGGAACGTATTGCGGCGCTGGGGTGATGATCATGTGGCTGCGGATGATGAAGTTCTGTTTCGGCATGCTGGACCATGACGGCTACGGCCATCTGCCGCAGCGGGCGCGCGTGCGCCATAGCGCGCTGCTGCACTACAGCCGCAGGCGCTGAGTGCCATGCGCGTGCTGTTCTACGAAAAGCCCGGCTGCGTCAATAACACGCGGCAGAAGGCCATCCTGGCATCCGCTGGCCTGGAGGTTGAGGCCTGCAACCTGTTGACCGAACCGTGGACGGCCGAGCGCTTGCTCAGCTTCTTCGGTGCGCGCCCGGTGGCGGAGTGGTTCAACCGCAGTGCGCCGGCAGTGACGTCCGGTCGCGTGGACCCCGGCGCCGTCAGCGCCGAACAGGCACTGGCGCTGATGCTGGCTGACCCGCTGCTGATCCGCCGTCCGTTGCTGGATGTGGAGGGATGGCGCGCCGTGGGGTTCGAGGCGGCGGATGTGATGGCGCTGCTGGGCATCGATTTGAACACGGCGCAGGCGGACGAGTCCTGTCCGCGTACCGCAGGACACCGCTGCAGTTAGCGGAGGACCGTTCGGACGACGAATCGTACAGACGAAGGAGATGGTCATGATGGTGCTGACGATGAATGAGATGGCGACGCTGGATGTGCGCGACCTGTATGCGGAGCTGAAGGCGCAGGCGGCCGGACTAGGCAATGACGAGCCGCTGGCGCGCATGCTGGCCAGCCAGCGCGCCGGCCTCGGCGCCATGCCGTTCTGCCTCGGCCTGTCGCACAAGCAGTTCGCCGCCATGATGCGGCTGCACTTTCCCGGGGCGGCGGCGGAGGCCTGGATGGCCGGGCCGGAAGTTGACCTGGCACGGGCGCCGGAGCTGGACGAGTTGCGTACGCTGTTCCTTGCCCACTGCCCCAGGGTGACGCCGGAGAAGGAGTGGATGGCGGACATCCTGGCCGCCGGCTGTACGGGCAGCGACCATCTGTGGCAGGACCTGGGCCTGTGGTCGCGCCAGGATCTGTCGGCGCTCATCGAGCACAACTTTCCTGCCCTCAAGGCCAAGAACGACCGGGACATGAAGTGGAAGCGCTTCTTCTACAAGCAGCTTTGCAACCAGGAGGGCGTCTATACCTGCCGCTCGCCGTCGTGCGAGGTGTGCGACGATTATCTGCGCTGCTTCGGGCCGGAGGAGTGAGCAGCTACTCCACCCACGGGTCTGAAAGACAGCGTCTACCGCACAGGCCAGAATTTGCTTTGGACTTAGCCGTGCCAGACATTCAGGTCGAGGACCGCGCCGTGGCCGCCTACCTGGGCCTCGCCATTGGTGATGCCCTGGGCGCCACGGTGGAGTTCATGACGCCACGCGAGATCCGCGCCGAGTACGGTGTGCATGACACCATCCGCGGCGGTGGCTGGCTACGGCTTAAGGTCGGCGAGGTCACCGACGACACCACCATGGCGCTGGCACTGGGGCAGTCGATCCTGGAGCAGGGGCGGGTGGATGCCCTGGCCGCCGCGCGCGCCTTCGATGGCTGGATGCGCAGCAAGCCGGTGGACATTGGCAACACGGTGCGCCGCGGCATCCTGCGTTTCCGCCAGACCGGCGATACCTGCACCCCGCCCAACGAGCATGATGCGGGCAACGGCGCCTGCATGCGTGTGTTGCCTGTGGCGCTGGCGACGCACAATCACGACCGTGCAGCGGTCAGGGAGGCCGTGCTGACGCAGGCGCGGGTGACCCACAACCATGCCCTGTCCGATGCGGGCACGCTGTGTGTCGTCGAAATGGTGCAGGCCTTTCTCGCCGGGCGCAGCCGCGTCGAGGTGCTGCATGAGCAGGTGCATCGGCTTATCGAACAGCATCCGTCTTTTCGCTTTCGCGGTGGCAAGCCGCGCGAGAACCCCACCGGTTACATCGTCGACACCCTGCAGACGGTGTTTCAATGCTTCTTCGATACCGATAGCTTTGCCGACTGCCTGGTGGAAACGGTCAATCGCGGCGGCGATGCCGATACCACCGGCGCCATCGCCGGCATGCTGGCCGGGGCGTGCTACGGCCTGGCGGGCATCCCTACCGCCTGGCTCAAGGCGCTCAGTCCCGCGGTGCGCACAGCGTGCGAACAGCAGGCGCGGGCGCTGCTGGCACTGCACTCCTGACGAGCTGATGACGTTGCCGATGTAGGCCGGGTTAGCGGTGTATCTTATAAAGCAACAGCACCGTTACACCATGCCGTTCAGCGGATAACGTATGTCGCAGCAGATCACATGCCACGCTGTGCCACGGCGTACCGCCTGGGACAGGGTGATATTCATGGCGGCATCGGTGACGGAGAAATACGGCCGGGTGATCTGCAGCGTGCCGGGTTCGGCGATGGCGCGGCGGAAATAGCTGCGCCCGCTCCAGTCGCAGCCGGTGGTGGCGCGCAGCGGGGCATAGCGCGGGTGCAGCGTGGTTCTGTTGTGAGGCGGCACGAGGTTGCCACCCAATTGCACGCCGGCTCCATCCAGCACATAACAGCGCAGGACATCGCTGCTCGCGAACAACGGGGCCGCGGCCTCCTGCAGCGCGGTGCCGGCGGCATAACGCGCGCTGCACTGCTCGAAGGCCCGGCTGCAGGGTTGCAGGGCGGCGGCGTGTCGTGTGGCCTCGCCATGCAGGCCGGCGCGTGCGGCGCGACTCAAACTGTCGAACAGGCTGCGCGGTGCAATGTGTAACTGCGCGGCGGGGGCCGGGCGGGCGAAGAAGTAGCCCTGGGCGAAATCGGCGTCCGCCTCCATGGCCAGCAAGGCCTCGGCCTCGTCCTCGATACCCTCCAGTACCACCAGGCAGCCGGCCTCGTGCAGCAACGCCACTAGACTGGGCAGCATGCGGCGGGCGACGCTATTGCTGCGCGCCTGCTGCAACAGGCTACGATCCAGCTTCACCATGTCCGGCGCCAGGCGCAGGATACGGTCGAAATTGGAGTGGCCGGCGCCGAAGTCATCGATGGCCACCAGACAGCCCAAATCCTTGTAATAGCGCACCGATTCGGCCAACTGGCCTTCGTCGGTGATTTCGTTTTCCAGTATCTCCACCACCACCTGGCTGGGGGCAAGTCCGCTGTGCGCCAGCAGCTCGGCGAAGAATGGGCCGTACAGGCTGCCTTCGATCACCACGCGCGGGTTGATGTTGAGAAACAGCCAGGTGTCGGCACGGGCGAGGCTGCGGTAATTGCTCGCGTGCAGCATGCGGCTGGTGCGGTCGAGATGCACGATGCCCTCAGTGGTTTCCACGCTGCCAAATACCTGTAGCGGCGATACCGCGGCGCCGGCGGCATTGCTTGCCCGCAGCAGCGCCTCGTAACCGACCGGACGGCCATGGGCCAGGCCGAAGATGGGCTGGAACGCGCTGCTCAGCTGATATTCCTTGAACGTGGCAGTGGCGAGTCCGTTTTGTTCCTGAACATTGTCGTGCAGCAGTTGATCGAGAAAGGAGCGCTGGTGCGCCGGTGGCAGGCGCACGTCGGTGCGGTCCTGGGGCGGCAGAAAGAATTCAGCGGGGGCGTTCATCTCGGACGGCTTTCACTTTCTTGTTCACCTTGCCGGTGAGGTAGTGGAGGAAGTCATCCATGTTGTCGTAGTCCATGTCGATGGCGAAGGCGGTGACGGCGTCGGTGAGCTGACGCAGGCGCGCGATTTCCTCATGCGAACGGCCGCAGGCGCGGCAGTGGGTGCCGTCCTCGGTGCAGGCGGTGCGGTTGACGCAGGTGGTGAATTTCATGGCAGATCAACTCAATTGGGTTGGGTGAATTTTGCGGGAGCCCGGTGCACCGGGCTTCCGCAACCGTATCAGGCAGTGTGCACCTGCGGTGGCAGGGTGCCGCTCAACAGTGCCTCGATACCGGCGTCGATCACGTCGAGGCCGAGTTTGGCGCAGAAGCGCCGTTCCTTCGCCGTGGCGTTGGGGATTAGCGCCCAGCCGGCGGGCTGCGCCGCGTCGTAAATGATGTTGGACAGCACCATGCGTTCGGTGTCGCGGGTCAGCGACAGGCCGATCAGCAGGTAGCGCATCCCCTTGCGCTGCTGCTTGAGGAAGGAGGGGATGGCGAAGCCGCCCATCAGCTCGGTGATGTAGTCCACGTAGTCGGCGTCGGCGGCGATGTAGCTGGCCTGCGGCTGCGGGCAGCCCATGGGCTTGAACAGCACCGGCAGCGAGGCGTCGGCCTCCTCCTGGGTCACCTCGCGGTAGGCGCTGCCGTTGTATTGATAGATACGGAAACGAAAGCCGCCGACCATGCGGGCGAAGCCCTGGATGAGCAGATGCGGCGTGGTGCGATAGCTGTCCTGCAGCTGGGTGTCGCGGTTGATGTCGATGACGTAGCGCGGCTTGATTTCCGCCAGCCAGTCGTGCAGCGGCGCACGGCTCCACTGGGTGTCGGCGTAGGTCTTGGTGAGGAAGCGGTTGACGAAGCTGCGGCCCTTTTTCAGCTCCAGGTTCATGGCGGCGCGGGGGAATTCGTACATCAGCTTGGGTGCCATCGGCCGGCCGCCGTTCATGGCCAGGATCAGGCTTTCGCCGTCGGCGGGGATCGGTGCGCCGGCGGCATCGACCGCGCCGCGCAGGGCATCGGGACCGAGGTAGGCGGCGATGCTGCCGTCCTTCAGGCCGGCAACGATTTCATCGAGATGCAGAGTGGTCATGGAAGGCTCCTTGCGTGCGTGCGTGCGTGCGTGCGTGCGTGCATGCGTGCGTGCGTGCGTGCGTGCGTGCTGGCGCAAGCATTGCAATTAGCGGGCCGACCTTTGAAATGACTGTTTTACTGGGGTTTGCGGCGGCCGTATTGGGGAGGGACGCACCAATTTGTCGCGATTGCGACAAAGCGCTCCCTGTTACAAGGCATGGCTTTGCACCTCGTAGACCCCGCCGATGACGATGTACTCGTCCTCGCCCTTGAGCCGGCCCGGCAGCAGGCGGCTGTAGGCGAGGATCTTCGGCAGCGGCACGTCCACTTCCAGAATGCGATCGCCGAATTCATCGGCCCGTTCGCGCTGATCGGTGAAGGAGTTGGCGCTGTTGAGCAGCAGAATCTGCCGGCCCTTGCCCGGGCTGGCCAATACGTCGTGCTGTTCCAGGCGGTTGACGCCGCGGTACAGGCGCAGGTGGGTGGTGTCCGGGTGTTGTCGGCCCAGTTCGTATTGGCAATAGGCGTAGAGCAGGTCGAGCTGTGCCTCCAGGGCATTGGTGCTGTACAAGCCTTGGGCGCGCGCCTCCATATAGGCGTGATAGGTCGCATCGTTGGCGTCGCGGATCGGCGCGCCGTGATGGCGTGGCAACAGGCCGAAGCGCGATTCCACCCAACCCTTTACCACCGCCCCCTCGCGGCCGTCGGCATCGAAGGACCAGCCGCGCAGCACGCGCAGGTAGTCGGCCTTGTGGCGTTGCAGCCGCGACGAGGGATCGAGCCCGGCCTGTTCCGGTGCATCGAGCAGAAAGTGCGCAGCGAGATAATCCATGAACAGATGCGCGCGGTGCTCGGCGCGCTCCAGCGGCGCCAGCAGACGGTACAGCTCGCGGTGCAATTCGGCCACGCCGTCGATGCGCAGGGCGGTGGGATGGCGCTGGAAGGTGAGGCTGCCGAGGATTACCGCAGGTAGGTTGCAGCGGTTGATGGGCAGGCGCGCGCAGGCCGGCAACATGGGGTTCGGGGCGGCCGGGGGGGCTTTGTCGCTAACCATACAGCTGCTGCGCCTTTGTCGTACATGACACTGCCTGACGGCACCGTGTCGAATTAAAAAATTCCAGTAAATCCAGTGTTCTAACGCGTGATTTCGATGTTGGCATGGGCGTTGCTCATACCTGTTCGACAGGTTAATCCGTGTCCCAACGCAAGGAGAACATACCATGGCACTACGTCAATGCGCGATTTACGGCAAAGGCGGCATCGGCAAGTCCACCACCACCCAGAATCTGGTGGCGGCCCTGGCCGAGGCCGGCAAGAAGGTGATGATCGTCGGCTGCGATCCCAAGGCTGACTCGACCCGTCTGATTCTGCACTCCAAGGCTCAGACCACTGTAATGCACCTGGCCGCTGAAGCCGGCTCGGTGGAGGACCTGGAGCTGGAAGATGTGCTTTCCGTCGGTTACGGCAGCGTGAAGTGCGTCGAGTCCGGTGGCCCGGAGCCCGGTGTGGGTTGCGCCGGCCGCGGCGTCATCACTGCCATCAACTTCCTGGAAGAGGAAGGCGCCTACGACGAAGACCTGGACTTCGTGTTCTACGACGTGCTGGGTGACGTGGTGTGCGGCGGCTTCGCCATGCCGATTCGCGAGAACAAGGCGCAGGAAATCTACATCGTGGTGTCCGGCGAGATGATGGCCATGTACGCCGCCAACAACATCGCCAAGGGCATCGTCAAGTACGCCAGCTCCGGCGGCGTGCGTCTGGCCGGCCTGATCTGCAACAGCCGCAACACCGCCCGTGAAGACGAGCTGATTGAAGAGCTGGCCCGTCAGCTGGGTACCCAGATGATCCACTTCGTGCCGCGTGACAACGAAGTGCAGCGCGCCGAGATTCGCCGCATGACCGTCATCGAGTACAACCCGAAGGCCAAGCAGGCCGACGAGTACCGTGCCCTGGCGCAGAAGGTGATCAACAACAAGATGTTCGTGATCCCCACTCCGCTGACCATGGACGAGCTGGAAGACGTGATGATGAAGTTCGGCATCCTCGAAGAGGAAGACGAATCCATCGTCGGCAAGACCGCGGCAGAGCTGGCGACGGCCTGACGCACCGGTAGGGTGGGTGGAGCGCAAGCGAAACCCACCGTGCCAGGAAGTCTGATGGGTAGCGCTGCATTCCACCCATCCTACATTGATCTTTTTCATCGTCCGCCGGATTAGGCGGCGAGAGGAGAAAACCATGACGACGATGACCCGAGAAGAGACCGAGGCCCTCATCAATGAGGTGCTCGAGGTCTATCCCGCCGAGGCCCGGGAGGATCGTGCCAAGCATTTGATGGCCAACGACCCCAGCCTCGACAAAGCCGGCAAATGCATTACCTCCAACCGCAAGTCGCTGCCCGGCGTGATGACCATCCGCGGCTGCGCCTACGCCGGTTCCAAGGGTGTGGTGTGGGGTCCGATCAAGGACATGATCCACATCTCCCACGGCCCGGTGGGCTGCGGTCAGTACTCGCGCGCCGGCCGCCGCAACTACTACGTCGGTACCACCGGCGTGGACACCTTCGGCACCATGAACTTCACCTCCGATTTCCAAGAGAAGGACATCGTGTTCGGCGGCGACAAGAAGCTGGCCAAGCTGATCGAGGAAGTGGAGACGCTGTTCCCGCTCAACAAGGGTATCTCTGTGCAGTCCGAGTGCCCCATCGGTCTCATCGGTGACGACATCGAGGCCGTTTCCAAGAAGGCCGCCGCTACACTCAACAAGCCGGTTGTGCCGGTGCGCTGCGAAGGCTTCCGCGGCGTGTCCCAGTCCCTCGGTCATCACATCGCCAACGACGCCATCCGTGACCACATGCTGGACGGCGTGGAAAAGAAGGAGGGCGGTCCCTACGACGTGTCCGTCATCGGAGATTACAACATCGGCGGCGACGCATGGTCCTCGCGCATCCTGCTGGAGGAGATGGGCCTGAACGTCGTGGCGCAGTGGTCCGGCGACGGCACCGTGGAAGAGATGAAGGCCTGCCCGCAGGTCAAGCTCAACCTGCTGCACTGCTACCGTTCCATGAACTACATCTCCCGCTTCATGGAAGAGAAGTACGGTATTCCATGGCTGGAGTACAACTTCTTCGGCCCTACCAAGATCGCCGAAAGCCTGCGTGCCATCGCGGCCCACTTCGACGACAAGATCAAGGAGGGCGCCGAGCGCGTCATCGCCAAGTATCAGCCGCTGATGCAGGCGGTGGTCGACAAGTACAAGCCGCGCCTGGCAGGCAAGAAGGTGATGCTGTACGTCGGTGGCCTGCGCCCGCGCCACGTCATCGGCGCCTACGAAGACCTCGGCATGGAGGTGGTCGGTACCGGTTACGAGTTCGCCCACAACGACGACTACGACCGCACCGTCAAGGAGATGGGCAACGCGACCCTGATCTATGACGATGTCACCGGCTACGAGTTCGAGGAGTTCGTCAAGAAGGTCAAGCCCGACCTGATCGGCTCCGGCATCAAGGAGAAGTACATCTTCCAGAAGATGGGCATCCCCTTCCGCCAGATGCACAGCTGGGACTACTCCGGTCCGTACCACGGCTACGACGGCTTCGCCATCTTCGCCCGCGACATGGACATGGCCATCAACAGCCCCACCTGGAGCGGCATGAAAGCGCCGTGGCTGGCGGGTTCCGAGGCCCCGGTAGCGAAGGCCGTGAACGAGTAAGACCAATCTGCCGCAGAGATGCAGAGGCGCAGAGATGACTATGCGGTTGGCGCTCTGCGGCAGGTAACTACGCATGGAACGGAACGCATCTAGTGCTCTGCGTCTCCGCGTCTCTGCGGCAAATCTTTACTGAGCCGTCGTCCACGCATGAGTGGCGCGGCAGGAGAAATGCAATGAGCCAGTCTGCTGAAAAAGTGAAGCCGTGCTATCCCTTGTTCCGCGAGCCGGAATACAAGGAAACTCTCGCCAACAAGCGGGCGAAGTACGAAAACGTCGTGCCCAAGGCCAAGATCGACGAGGTGTTCCAGTGGACCACCACCAAGGAATACCAGGACCTCAATTTCCAGCGTGAGGCACTGACCGTTGACCCGGCCAAGGCCTGCCAGCCATTGGGCGCCGTGCTGTGCGCGCTCGGTTACGAGAAGACCCTGCCCTACGTGCACGGTTCGCAGGGCTGCGTGGCCTACTTCCGTTCCTACTTCAACCGCCACTTCAAGGAGCCAGTCGCCTGCGTATCCGACTCCATGACCGAAGACGCGGCGGTATTCGGCGGCCAGAAGAATATGCACGCCGGCCTGGAGAACGCCAAGGCGCTGTACAAGCCGGACATGATCGCTGTGTCCACCACCTGCATGGCCGAGGTTATCGGTGACGACCTGAATGCCTTCATCGGCAATGCCAAGAAGGGCGGCAGCATCCCCACCGAATTTCCGACTCCGTTCGCCCACACCCCGTCCTTCGTTGGTTCGCATGTGACCGGCTGGGACAACATGGAAGAGGGCATCCTGCGTTACTTCACGCTGAACGAAATGGAAGGCAAGGCACCGGGCAAGAACGGCAAGATCAACTTCGTTCCAGGCTTCGAGACCTACCTGGGTAACTACCGCGTCATCAAGCGCATGATGCAGGAAATGGGCGTCGAGGCGACCTTGTTGTCCGACCCGACCGAGGTGCTCGATACCCCGGCCGACGGCCAGTTCCGCATGTATGCCGGCGGTACCAGCCAGGCCGAGATCAAGGATGCACCCAACGCCATCACCACCGTGATGCTGCAGCCGTCCCAGCTCGAAAAGACCAAGAAGTATGTCGAGACCACCTGGAATCACGACGTGCCCAAGCTCAACATCCCCATGGGGCTGGCCTGGACCGATGAGTTCCTGATGAAGATCTCCGAGCTGACCGGCAAGGCCATCCCGGACTCGCTGACGCTGGAGCGCGGCCGCCTGGTCGACATGATGACCGACAGCTATGCCTGGCTGCATGGCAAGAAGTTCGCCCTGTACGGCGATCCGGACTTCCTCATGGGGCTGACCAAGTTCCTGCTGGAGCTGGGCGCCGAGCCCACCGACATCGTCTGTCACAACGCCAACAAGAAGTGGGGTAAGGCGATGAAGAAGATGTTGGAGGCGTCGCCGTACGGCAAGGAGACCCAGGTGCATGTCGGCGCCGACCTGTGGCACCTGCGCTCGCTGTGCTTCACCAACAAGCCGGACTTCCTCATCGGCAACAGCTACGGCAAGTTCATCCAGCGCGACACGCTGTACAAGGGCGAGGAGTTCGAGGTGCCGCTGATTCGCCTCGGCTTCCCGATCTTCGATCGTCACCACCTGCACCGCATGACCACCCTGGGTTATGAGGGCGCCATGTACATCCTCACCACTCTGGTCAACGCCGTTCTGGAGCGTCTCGACGAAGAGACCATGGGCATGGGCACCACCGACTACAACTTCGACTTGGTGCGGTAAAGGAACAGTTACGAGCTTCGGGTTTCGAGTTTCGGGTTTTCGGCCCGGACTCGAAGCTCGCAACTCGCAACTCGCAACTGAGGTTCAAGAGATGCCCAGCGTGATGATTCGACAGATGGCGGACGGCAGGCTTTCCTTCTACGTCGCCAAGAAAGACCTGGAAGAGACCATCGACACGATGGAATTTTCCACGGCGGAGAAATGGGGCGGCGAGGTGAAGCTGACGGATGGTTCGTTGTTTTACATCGACCCGATGCCGGCACCGAAGCTGCCGACCACCATACGCGCCAAAAAACTGTAGGAGCTACCATCATGGCCTTGTATATCGTTAAAGAAGAGTGCACCTCCTGCGGCGACTGCGAGCCGGTCTGCCCGACCCAGTCCATCGTGAAGAAAAAAGGTCTGTACGCCATCAACGCCGACACCTGCACCGAGTGTGAGGGTGATTTCGACGATCCGCAGTGCGTCGATGTCTGTCCCATCGACAACTGCATCCTGCCGCTGGAGGCATGACGCCATGGGCGCCCAGGGGCTTACCCGGGAGGCGGCGCTGCGTATCGGTCTGGCGGCACGGAAGCTGCCGGATACCGACAGCGCTGAATTGATGCAGGTGCTGGTGCAGGCCGTCGGCATGCCGCTCACCGAGGACAAGCTGGCCCAGATCACCGTGCGCACCCTGCGCAGCGCGGCCGACAGCCGCTACGGCAACGTGGCGATGCCTGCCATGAAGGCGGCGATGGACTGCCTGTGGGGCAAGGCCACGCCCGCCGTCGATGACCCGGACCTGCCCAAGCCCGTGAATTACCAGGCAGGCGACATGCCCGGATCGATCCGCGTCGCCATCGCCTCCAACAGCGGCGAGAACCTGGACGGCCACTTCGGCAGCTGCCTGCGTTTCCTCATCTATCAGGTGGCGGCGGACGAATTGCGCCTGATCGACGTGCGCCGCGCCAGCACCGACGGCGAGGGCATCGACAAGAACGCCGATCGCGCGACGCAACTCAATGACTGCCAGCTGCTGTGCGTGGTATCCATCGGCGGCCCGGCGGCGGCCAAGGTGGTGAAGGCCGGCGTGCATCCTATCAAGTATCCGCACGGCGGCGAGGCACAGGTGATCCTGGCCGATCTGCAGCGGGTGCTGGCCGGCTCACCGCCGCCCTGGCTGGCCCGCATCATGGGCCATCGCGCCGACCTCGAGCGCTTCATGCCCGACGCCGAGGAGGCGTGAGCCATGGCCGTCAACGACGCGCAGCTGGCGGCCATCGCGGCTGCCATTGACGATCCGGCGGCGCCGGGGCTCGCTGCGCGTCTGCGCGCTGATTTCCCGGCGCTGACCTTCACCGTCTGCGCCGATGATGACGTGATTCGCGCTAGGCCGGTGGTGGAGCGCGAGCGCTTCAATCTCTATCTGGTGGACGGCAGCAGTCATTGCATGAGCCTGACCAGTGATGCGGCGGTGGCCAGTGGGGTGGTCGTGGCCGAGGTGTCATGAAGGGCAGTCGTAGCAATACAAAATAAGGCTCTTCCCCGGATCGAGTGGGTAGCTTAGCCTGTTGAACCATGAGAGACATAGACCTGTACGCCCAGATTCTTGGATTGCGGTCGCCGTGGAAGGTGGCCGATGTGCAATTGTTGCGTGATGCC
>NZ_JBLJDO010000020.1:0-54475 GCF_059410345.1 Sulfurivermis sp.
ATTGGTGGAGGCGGCGGGAATCGAACCCGCGTCCGCAAGTCCTCTGCCATTGGCTCTACATGCTTATCCACGCCTATTGGTTTAACCGGCTGCTACCCGACGGGCAGGGAAGACAGACGGCGAGCCCGGTAAGGTTTTAACGACGCGGCCCCGAACAAACCTTGTCGCGATCCTGTGAGAGTCGACCCCTGATTGCGGACGCACAGGCACGTATCCGGTCAGAGGGCACCCTACTGGGTTTTAAGCAGCGAGTGCGTAGTTGTCGTCGTTGGCAACTATATGGTTTGCAGCTGGATTTACGAGGTTATCTGCGCCTCGGCATGCACCTCCGGTTTCGCAACCCACGTCGAAGCCAGGTCGCCCCCATTGATGTTGAAACATTGGAGATGATAGCGACAGGAAAGTTCCCTGTCACGGAGAAACAAGGGCTGTTTTCAGCGCGAGCTCTTCATCAGGCGTTGTTTCTCGCGTTGCCAGTCGCGGTCGCGCTCGACATCGCGTTTGTCGTGGGCCTGCTTGCCCTTGGCCAGCCCCAGTTCGACCTTGCACTTGCCGCGCTTCCAGTACAGCGACAGGGCGATGAGGGTATAGCCCTTGCGCTCCACGGCGCCGATGAGCTTGTCCAGTTCCTGGCGGTGCAGCAGCAGCTTGCGGGTGCGTTTGGGGTCGGGGACGTAATGGGTGGAGACCGTCTGCAGCGGGGTGATCAGGGCACCCAGCAGCCAGGCCTCGTTGCCCTTGAGGATGACGTAGCTGTCCACCAGCTGGACGCGGCCGGCACGCAGGCTCTTCACTTCCCAGCCTTCTAGCGCAATGCCGGCCTCCATGCGATCTTCGATAAAGAAGTCGTGGCGGGCCTTTTTATTGGCGGCGATGGTGCTGGTGCCTTCGCCTTTGGTGGTTGAGCTCTGTTTTGCCATGGGGCGGCATTATACGGGCGTGGCCGGTCCAGAGTATATGTGTTGAGGCGCGTGGCAAATTCACCGACAATTGCGCCTGTTTACGGCAATTGGGGAGCGTCATGAAGCCATCGCGGGAAGCCATCCATGGCCAGTGGTCGTCGCGCTGGGCCTTCATTCTCGCCGCCACCGGCTCGGCCGTGGGTTTGGGCAATATCTGGAAGTTCCCCTATATCACCGGCGAGCACGGCGGTGGTGCCTTCGTGCTGGTGTACTTGGTGTGCATCGTCCTCATCGGCATTCCCATCATGATGGCCGAGATCATGCTCGGCCGCCGCGGCCGGCGCAGTCCCATCAACACCATGCGCCACCTGGCCCAGGAAGAGGGGCGCCACGGTATCTGGCGTTATCTGGGCTGGCTGGGCATTCTGGCCGGGTTTCTGATCCTGTCCTATTACAGCGTCATCGCCGGCTGGGCGCTGGCCTATCTGGTGCGCACCGGCAGCGGTGTATTCACCGGACTGACCCCCGACGGGGTCAACAACATCTTCTACAACCTGGTGGCGGACCCGGAGCGCCTGCTCGCGTGGCACACCATCTTCATGGTGATGACCATGGCGGTGGTGGCGCGCGGCGTGCGCAGCGGCCTGGAGCGGGCGGTGCGCTATCTGATGCCGCTGCTGCTGGTGCTGCTGCTGGTACTGGTGGGCTATGCCATGAACACCGGCGCCTTCCAGCAGGCGCTGGTCTTCCTGTTCAACCCCGACTTCAGCAAGTTGACACCCAACAGCGTACTCATCGCCATGGGCCATGCCTTCTTTACCCTGAGCCTGGGCATGGGCGCCATCATGGTGTACGGCTCCTATCTGCCGCGCAATGTATCCATTACCCACGCCACCTTTACTATCGCCGGGGCCGATACCCTGGTGGCGCTGCTCGCGGGCATGGCCATCTTTCCCATCGTCTTTGCCAATGGTCTGACACCGGGGGCGGGGCCGGGCCTCATCTTCCAAACCCTGCCCATCGCCTTCGGGCGCATGCCGGGCGGCGAGTTCTTTGGGGCGCTGTTCTTCCTGCTGTTGATCTTCGCCGCCTGGACCTCGGCCATTTCCCTCATCGAGCCGCTGGTGGCCTATATGGTGGAGAACCTGCGCATGAGCCGGGTGCTGGCCTCGGCCCTGGCCGGCGGCGCCACCTGGCTGCTCGGTCTTGGCACCATCTTCTCGTTCAATGTCTGGTCGGGCGATCGCTACAAGCTGTTTAGTATGACCTTTTTCGACGTGCTGGATTATCTGACGGTGAACATCATGCTGCCGCTGGGCGGCCTGCTGATCGCCATTTTTGCGGTGTGGGCGATGCGGCGCGAGTCTGCCGCGAGCGAGCTGGGGCTCGGCGATGGAGTGTTGTTCCGAGCCTGGCGTTTTATCACCCGCTATGTCACGCCGGTGGCCGTAGTGCTGATCTTCCTGCATGCCATCGGCGCGCTCCAACCCTTGCTGACACGCTAACGTGACGACCATACATAAAAGTGCCCTGGTGCCCTACAGTAGCGGCCAGATGTTTGCCCTGGTGAACGATATCGATGCCTACGCCAGCTTTCTGCCCTGGTGCCGTTCCAGCCACGTGTTGGTGCGTACCCCGGATGAGGTGCGCGCGACCATCGAGATCGCCCACGGTGGATTGCACAAGTCCTTTACCACGTTGAACCGTTTGCAGCAGGACAAGATGATGGAGATGCGTCTGGTGGAGGGGCCGTTCCGTCATCTGGAGGGCTACTGGCGCTTCGATGTGCTGGGCGAAAAGGCCTGTAAGGTGTCGCTGGATCTCGAATTCGAATTTTCCAATCGGCTGATGGGGCTGGCGCTGGGGCCGATCTTTACCCAGATCGTCAACGCCCTGGTGGATTCCTTTTGTAAACGCGCGCGGGAAGTGTATGGAAAAGAGTGAGCATTTTCAGGTGGAAGTGGCCTATGCCTTGCCGGACATGCAGGTGATCCTGCCGGTGGAGGTGGAGGAGGGGACCTCGCTGCGTCAGGCCATCGAGCGTTCCGGCCTGTTGAACCGCTACCCCGAGATCGATCTCGCCGTGAACAAGGTGGGGGTCTTCGGCCGCCTGGCCAAGCTGGACGAGACGCTGCGTGCGCGCGACCGTGTGGAGATCTATCGCCCGCTCATCGCCGACCCGAAAGAGGTACGCAAGCAGCGTGCCGCCGAGGGCAAGCGCATGAAGAAGGGCGGCGGCGACGCCGAAGAGGCGGGTTGATTTCGCCGCAAGGACGTGGACGCGCCAACGGCGGCGAACCCTTGCTGCCGAGACACAGGGATCAGGTTTTCTCCGTGCCTCTGCGGCAAGCGGGGTTTGGGTGTTACTGTGCGGCTTTTTCCGGGTACTCGGCGGGCGGGATGTCGCCGCGGGTTTCGATGCGGCTGAGGCGTTCGCCGTCGAAGTAGAGCGTGGCGCCGTAACGCACGGTAGCGTCGCGGCCCGGCGTCAGGCTGTAGTAGTAATCCCAGCGGTTCTGATGGAAGGGGTCGGTGAGCATGGGTGAGCCCATGATGAATAGCACCTGGCGTTTGTCCATGCCGATCTTGAGATGATCCAGCTTGTCCTGCGTCACCATATTGCCCTGCTGAATGTCCGGCTTATAGGCGCAGGCGGCGAGGGTGATGCACAACATCAAACAAATGATAATCTTTTGCATTGTCGTTCAGGGCTGCGTTATCGTTGCCCCATGATACCCCAAGTGACCCTGCCCCAGAGAGTGTGATGGACAGTCAGTTTCTGAAAAAGGTCGGCCTCAAGGCCACGCTGCCGCGTCTGAAGATACTGGAGATACTGGAGTCAGCCGGTACGGCGCGGCATATGAGTGCTGAAGACGTGTACAAGGCGCTGCTGGAGCACGGCGAGGATGTGGGGCTGGCCACGGTGTACCGCGTGCTGACCCAGTTTGAACAGGCCGGCATCCTCACCCGTCACCATTTCGAGGGTGGCCAGTCGGTGTTCGAGATGGATGAGGGCAAGCACCATGACCACATCCTGTGTACCAAGTGTGGCCGTGTCGATGAGTTTGTCGACAGCACCATCGAGGAACGGCAGAAGGCCATCGCCGACAAGTTCGGCTACGCCATGACGGACCACAGTCTGTACATCTACGGCATCTGCAAGGAGTGCCGGAAGAAGGAAAAGGCCTGACGCTCAGGCCGGGGCGCCTTTCTTGCGCCCCTTGTCCTTGGTTGTGTGTCCTTGGCCTTGCGCCAGCGCCAGCATCTCCCGTGCATGGGACAAGGTCTGCTCGGTGATGGTCATGCCACCCAGCATGCGGGCGATTTCTTCCACCCGTGCCTCTGCATCCAGCAGCTTCACTGCGCTGCGCGTGGCGTCGCCCTGGCTCTGCTTGCTTACCTGCAAGTGTTGATGTCCCTGGGCGGCCACCTGCGCCTGATGGGTGACGCACAGCACCTGGCGTTTGCTGCCCAGGGTGTGCAGCTGGCGGCCCACCATCTCCGCCACGCCGCCGCCGACACCCACGTCCACCTCGTCGAAGATCAGGGTCGGGATGCTGCCCTGGCCGGCGCTGATCACCTGGATCGCCAGGCTGATGCGTGACAGCTCGCCGCCAGAGGCCACCTTGGCCAGGGGCTTGAGCGGCTGGCCCGGATTGGCGCTGACCAGCAGCTCCACCCGCTCCAGACCGTGCGGCGCGGGTTCGTCGTCCTGCATTTTTTCCAGTGCCACTTCGAGCTTGCCGCCCTTCATGCCCAGTTCGGCCATGTTGGCGCTGACCTGGGTCGCCAGGGTCTGTGCCGCCTTGCCGCGGCCGGCGGACAGTTGCCTGGCGAGCTTCAGATAGTCGTCGCGGCAGCGCTTGATCTCGGCCTCCAGGCCGTCGAGGCGCTGGCCGGCCTGTTCCAGTTCGGCCAGTTCCTGTTGCAGGCGCTCCAGCAGGGCGGGCAGTTCCTCCCCCGGGCAGCGATGCTTGCGCGCCAGTTCCTGCACGGCGGCGAGGCGCTGTTCCACCCAATTGACCCGCGCCGGGTCGAGGTCGGCGCGATCCAGGTAATGGCGCAGTTCGCTGGCCGCCTCGCGGGCCTGGATGGCGGCGCCTTCCAGCAGTTCGCAGGTATTGGCCAGGCCGCTGTCGATGGCTTGCAGGTCGCGCAGTTCATTCAGGGTGCGGCCGAGCAGGTTGACCACCGCCATCTCGTCGCCCTCGTAGAGCAGGTCGAGGGCGCGCTGGGCGCCTTCCTGCAACCTGCTGGCATTGGCCAGGCGGCCGTGCTCCTCTTCCAGGGCCTGCAACTCCTCGCGGCTGAGGCCCAGGGCCTCCAGTTCGCCCACCTGGTAGCGCAGTAGTTCCAGGCGCGAGTCGCGCTCGCCGGCGGCGCGGCTCAGGCGCTCCAGCTCCTGTTGCAGGTCGCGCCAGCGGCGCCAGGCTGCGCTGACTTGCTCCACCAGGGCGTCATGGCCGGCGTAGGCATCGAGCAGTTGGCGTTGCAGGTCGCGCTTGAGCAGAGATTGGTGGGCGTGCTGGCCATGGATGTCCACCAGTTGCTCGCCCAGGTCGCGTAGGTTCTGCACCGGCGCCGGCTGGCCGTTGATGTAGCCGCGCGAGCCGCCATCGGCGCTTACCGTGCGGCGCAGGATGCATTCATCATCCAGGCTCAGCTCGTGTTCTTCCAGCCAGGCCCGCACCGGGGCGAGGCCGCGGATATCGAAGGTGGCGCTGATGTCGGCACGCTCACAGCCGGCGCGCACGGTGCCGCTGTCGGCGCGATCACCCAGTACCAGGCCGAGGGCATCGAGCAGGATGGATTTGCCGGCGCCGGTCTCGCCGGTGAGCACGGTCATGCCTGGGGCGAACTCCAGTTCCAGGTGTTCGACCAGGGCGAAATTGCGGATGGCGAGGTGCCGGAGCATTTTATAGAGAATCCGCGAATGAACGCGAATGAACGCGAATGGGTAGTTCCAGCCGGTAGATGCAGCCAAACTGCATACACGCATCAAGGGATTTGTTTGCGTTTTTTGCGTTCATTTGCGGACTGAGCTCTTTGCCAAATCAGCCCCAGTTCAGCTTGCTGCGCAGGATCTGGAAGTGGTCGTGCTCCACCGGGTGGATCAGCCGTACCTTGTGTTCGGCCTTGCGCACCCGCACGCGGTCACCGGCCATCAGGCCGAAGTTGATCTGGCCGTCACAGGTGACCTGGGCATGGGCATGGCCGGAGCCGCGCACCACGATCTCGACCAGGTTGTTGCCATCCACCACGATGGGACGGTTGCTCATGGTGTGCGGGCAGATGGGCACCAGCACGATGGCATTGAGACACGGCTGCAGGATCGGGCCGCCGCCGGACAGGGCGTAGGCGGTGGAGCCTGTGGGCGTGGAGACGATCAGACCGTCGGAATGCAGGTGGTTGAGGAAGTGGCCGTTGACGTAGGTTTCCGTCTCCAGCATGCGCGCCACGTCCCACTTGTGCACCACCACGTCGTTGAGGGCGACGCTTTCATTGATATGCTCACCGTCGCGCAGCACCGTGCAGTGCAGTAGGAAGCGCTCATCCTCGTTGTACTGGCCGGCGAGGATTTCATCCAGCTTCTGCTCCATCTCGCTGGGCGAGATGTCGGTAAGAAAGCCGAGGCGGCCCTGGTTGACGCCGATGAGCGCGACGCCGAAGGGGGCGAGGGAGCGGGCGGCATTGAGCAGGGTGCCGTCGCCGCCGACCACGATGACGGCGTCGCACTGGCGGCCGATCTCCTCCCGGCTGGCCACTGCGAAGCCATGGTCGGTCCACACCTCGGCCGTGGCCTCGTCCAGCAGCACCTCCACCTGGCGGGAGGCGAGGTAGTCGGCCAGCACCTTGAGCGAGGCCCCCACGGTGGGGTCTCCATACTTGCCGATAATCCCTGCCCGCCTGAAAGTATCCGCCATCGTCATCTCCGCAAAAATGGCGCTAACGTTAACATGGTGGCTGTCCTGCGCCAACCGACCTTGACACCCGTTTTGCCACCTTGATAACTTGCCCCGTTAGCACTCATATAGGAAGAGTGCTAAACCCTTTCCGGACTGTAAGGCGCAATGAGCAAGGTTTCTTCAGCCGTCGTCTCCGATCGTGCCCAGCAGCTGCTCAAGCTGCTGGTGGAGCGCTATATCCGCGAGGGTCAGCCCATCGGATCGCGCACCCTGGCACGCGGGCAGGGACTGGACCTGAGCCCTGCCTCCATCCGCAATGTGATGGCCGATCTGGAAGACCTGGGCCTGGTCAAGGCGCCCCACACCTCGGCTGGACGCATCCCCACCGTGCAGGGTTATCGCCTGTTCGTGGACAGCCTGCTCACGGTCAAGCCGCTGGGGCAGGGCGAGGTGCAGGCCCTGCAGGACAAGTTCAGCCAGGCCGCCGACCCGCAGCAGGTGCTGGTGACGGCCTCGTCGCTGTTGTCGGAGATCAGTTCCATGGCCGGGGTGATCATGGTGCCGCGGCGCGAGCAGCCGACGGTGCGTCAGGTGGAGTTCATCTCGCTGTCGGGTAACCGTGTGCTGGTGGTGCTGGTGCTGAACGGCAACCAGGTGCAGAACCGCATGATCACCACCTCGCGCCGCTATTCCCCGGCCGAGCTGACCCAGGCGGCGAATTATCTGAATCACGCCCTGGCCGGCAAGGATTTCAACAAGGTACGCGATGCCCTGCTGGTGGAAATGCGCGAAACCCAGGAGAGCATCAACCAGCTGATGCTGGCCGCCATCGACATGGCCAACCGCACCTTCCAGGGTGCCGAGGACGGCGGTGATTACGTGCTGGCCGGCCAGACCAACCTGATGGGCTACGCCGAGATGGCGGACATCGACCGCCTGCGCCAGTTGTTCGAGGCCTTCAACCGCAAGCGCGACATACTGCACCTGCTGGATCAGGCGGCCCATGCCCAGGGGGTACAGATATTCATCGGCGAGGAGTCCGGCTACGAGGTGCTCGATGCCTGCAGCGTGGTCACCTCGCCCTACGCGGTCGACGGTGAAGTGGTTGGCGTGCTGGGCGTCATCGGTCCTACCCGCATGGCCTACGACCGCCTCATCCCGCTGGTGGACGTCACGGCCAAGTTGCTTGGCGCCGCCTTGAATCAAAACCAATAACCCCATATATACCGGTGCAATGCCCCGCCGCAATGGTGGGAGATCGCGCTTACCGTATTGATTAAGAACGAATTTGTCTGGAGCCGATATGAGCGAAGAAAACAGCACCCCTGAGACCGAGACGACCACAGCAGCGGGGGCGGGGCAGGAGCAGGCGGCGCCCGATGTGAAGGAGCTGCACCTGGCGCTGGAGGATGCCCGCAGCAAGGCCGATGAGCATTGGAACCAGGTGTTGCGCCTGCAGGCGGAACTGGAGAACGGCCGCCGCCGGGCCGAGCGCGACGTGGAGAACGCCCACAAGTATGCGCTGGATCGTTTCGCCCAGGACCTGCTGCCAGTGCGCGACAGCCTGGAGCTGGCCCTGGCCGCCATCGGTCCGGACAGCGCCCTGGATCAGTTGCGTGAGGGCACGGAGTTAACCCTGAAGATGCTGACCCAGGCCATGGAGAAGTACGGCATCAAGGAGGTCAATCCGGTGGGCCAGCCGTTCAACCCGGACCTGCACCAGGCCATGTCCATGCAGGAAAGCAGCGAGGCCGCGCCCAACAGCGTGCTGGCGGTGATGCAGAAGGGTTACACCTTGAACGATCGCTTGGTTCGCCCCGCCCTGGTGGTGGTGGCCAAGGCTCCTGCCAGCGCCTGAAGACCTTGAATCCCACGGCAAAGACCCTATTTAGCACCTAGATATTGAACCGGCCCGTCGAACGCGGGCCAGCAGCGAATCGGAGAGAAAGAAAATGGGCAAGATCATTGGTATCGACCTGGGCACCACCAACTCCTGCGTGGCGGTGATGGAGGGCGGCAAGCCGCGCGTCATCGAGAACAGCGAAGGCGATCGCACCACGCCGTCGGTGGTGGCCTTTGCCGAGGACGGCGAAGTCATCGTCGGGCAGGCCGCCAAGCGCCAGGCGGTCACCAACCCGCAGAACACCCTGTTCGCGGTGAAGCGCCTCATCGGCCGCCGCTTCGATGAGAAGGAAGTGCAGAAGGACATCAAGCTGGTGCCCTACAAGATCATCAAGGCCGACAACAACGACGCCTGGGTCGAGGCACGTGGCAAGAAGATGGCACCGCCGGAGATTTCCGCACGCGTGCTGATGAAGATGAAGAAGACCGCCGAGGATTACCTGGGCGAGCCAGTCACCGAGGCGGTGATTACCGTGCCGGCCTACTTCAACGACTCCCAGCGTCAGGCCACCAAGGACGCCGGCAAGATCGCCGGCCTGGACGTGAAGCGCATCATAAACGAGCCCACTGCGGCGGCGCTGGCCTTCGGCATGGACAAGCAGGAGGGCGATCGCAAGATTGCCGTGTATGACCTCGGTGGTGGCACCTTCGACATCTCCATCATCGAGATCGCCGAGATCGACGGCGAACACCAGTTCGAGGTGCTGTCCACCAACGGCGATACCTTCCTCGGCGGTGAAGACTTCGACAAACGCGTCATCGACTACCTGGCCGATGAGTTCAAGAAGACCAGCGGCATCGACCTGCGCGGCGATCCGCTGGCCATGCAGCGCCTGAAGGAATCGGCCGAAAAGGCCAAGATCGAACTGTCGTCCTCCCAGCAGAGCGATGTCAACCTGCCCTATATCACCGCCGATGCCAGCGGCCCGAAGCATCTCAACATCAAGCTGACCCGCGCCAAGCTGGAGTCGCTGGTGGAGGATCTCATCGCCCGCACCATCGAGCCGTGCAAGATTGCCATCAAGGATGCCGGCGTGTCGCTGAGCGAGATCAGCGACGTGATCCTGGTGGGCGGCCAGACCCGCATGCCCAAGGTACAGGAGGCAGTGAAGGATTTCTTCGGCAAGGAGCCGCGCAAGGACGTCAACCCGGACGAGGCCGTCGCCATCGGTGCCGCCATCCAGGGCGGCGTACTGGGTGGTGAGGTCAAAGACGTGTTGCTGCTCGACGTCACCCCGCTGTCCCTCGGCATCGAGACCCTGGGTGGCGTGATGACCAAGCTGATCGAAAAGAACACCACCATCCCGACCAAGGCCTCGCAGGTGTTCTCCACCGCTGACGACAACCAGACTGCGGTGACCGTGCATGTGCTGCAGGGCGAGCGCGAGATGGCCTCGGCCAATAAGTCGCTGGGCCGTTTCGACCTGTCCGACATTCCGCCGGCGCCGCGTGGTGTGCCGCAGATCGAAGTGACCTTCGACATCGATGCCAACGGCATCCTGCATGTTTCGGCCAAGGACAAGGGCACCGGCAAGGAACAGAAGATCGTCATCAAGGCCTCTTCTGGTCTGTCGGATGATGAGGTTCAGCGCATGGTGAAGGATGCCGAGGCCCACGCCGCCGAGGACAAGAAGTTCCACGAATTGGTCAGCGCGCGCAACCAGGCCGACAACCTGATCCATGCCACCAAGAAGTCCATGACCGAGCTGGGCGACAAGCTGGAGGCCGGCGAGAAAGGCAGCATCGAGTCTGCCATCAAGGCGCTGGAAGAGGTCATGAAGGGCGACGACAAGGACGCCATCGAGGCCAAGACCCAGGCTCTGGCCGCCGCCTCCGGCAAGATGGCCGAGCGCCTCTATGCCCAGCAGGGCGCGGCCGGTACGGAGGGCGGTGCCGGCGAGCAGGCCGCCGCCGGCGGCAAGGACGACGTGGTCGATGCCGAGTTCGAGGAAGTCGACGACAACAAGAAGTGACAAGTGGCAGGTAACAAGTGACAAGCCGCAAGGGTCAAGCAACTGCTTCGACCCTTGTTGCTTTTCTTGCAACTTGAAATTTGTAACTTGGAACTGGCATCCCCATGAGCAAACGTGACTACTACGAAGTGCTGGGCGTGGCGAAAAACGCCACCGAGGCCGAGATCAAGAAGGCCTTCAAGCGGTTGGCGATGAAATACCATCCCGACCGCAACCCAGACGACAAGACGGCCGAGGAGAAATTCAAGGAGGCCAAGGAGGCCTACGAGATCCTCACCGACGCGCAGAAGCGCGCGGCCTATGATCAGTTCGGCCACGCCGGCGTCGACCCCGCTGCCGGTGGCGGTGGTGGCGGCTATGGCCCGGGTGGTGGCAGCTTCTCCGATATCTTTGGCGATGTGTTCGGCGACATCTTCGGCGGCGCCGCAGGGGCGCGCGGCGGCGGGGGTTCACGTGCCTACCGCGGCAGCGACCTGCGCTACAACCTGGAGCTGTCGCTGGAAGAGGCGGTGATGGGCACCACGGTGAAGATCCGCGTGCCTACCCTGGTGGAGTGTGACGAGTGCGATGGTTCCGGCGCCAAGAAGGGCACCAGCGCGCAGACCTGTCCCACCTGCCATGGTCACGGCCAGGTGCGCATGCAGCAGGGCTTTTTTTCCCTGCAGCAGACCTGCCCACGTTGCCACGGCAGCGGCAAGATCATCACCGACCCCTGCGGCAAGTGTCATGGCCAGGGCCGGGTGCAGGAACAGAAGACGCTGTCGGTGAAGGTGCCGGCCGGCGTCGACGACGGTGATCGCATCCGCCTCAGCGGCGAAGGTGAGGCCGGTCTGCACGGCGGTCCGGCGGGCGACTTGTACGTGCAGATCCATGTGCGCGAACATCCCATCTTCACCCGCGACGAAAACAACCTCGCCTGCGAGGTGCCCATCAGCTTCGTCACCGCCGCCCTGGGCGGCGAGCTGGACGTGCCCACTCTGGGTGGTCGGGTGAAGCTGAAGATCCCGGCCGAGACGCAGAGCGGCAAACTGTTCCGCCTGCGCGGCAAGGGCGTCAAGTCGGTGCGCGGCGGCGACGTGGGCGACCTCATCTGCCGCGTGGTGGTGGAGACACCGGTGAACCTGACGGCACGGCAGAAGGAGCTGTTGCAGGAGTTCGAGGCCAGCCTGAACGGCGACAGGCACAGCCCCAAGGCCAGCTCCTGGCTGGACGGGGTGAAGAAATTCTTCGAGGATATGAAGCTGTAACGCACCAGAACAGCCGGTGGGGGCGCAGCGGCAGCGCTGCCATGACCGTGTGGGAGGAGTGAGCATGAACAAGCAAGTGAACCGGCCACATGGCGCGCGGCGTCGTATGCTGGCCGCATTGTTGGCGGGCGCCGGACTGTTGGCCGTGGACAGTGCCAAGGCCGATGACGGGTTGCGCTTTCCCGGTGACGAGCCCACCCACAAGGTGGTGTACCAGTTCAACAAGGCGGAGCCGGAATATCACAATGCGGTACTGTTCTCCGTCGGTGCGATGCTGCGCAAGTATGGCGATGACATCAAGATCGTCGTCACTGCCATCGGCCCCGGTATCCATATCCTGGCCAAGACGCCGGGGCGCCCGGTGAGCGACGAGGTGAAGCAGCGCGTCTCCAGCCTGGCACAATACGGCGTCGAATTTCATGCCTGCGGCAACACCCTCACCTCCCTGGGCTGGACCGAGGATGCCCTGCTGCCCTTCGCCAAATACGTGGAGGTCGGGGCCGCCGACCTGATGGAGCTGCAGGAGCAGGGCTACGCCTACATCAGCTGGTGATGTCTCTAAGGAAGGGCTGAATAAGTCCATCCTGGACTTCTCAGCCCACGCGAATCGAAAAATGTGATTTTCGATTCGCTTCATTTTCCAACGACTTATCGTCGTTGAAAAATGGCGGCACATCCCTGTGCCGCGGAAGCTCTGAACTTATTCAGAGCTTCCCTAATTGACGGAAAGGTAAGAATTAAATGATTCGAGTCGCAGTCACCGGCGCCGCCGGACGCATGGGCCGGGTACTCATCGAGGCCTGCCAAGTGGAGGGGGTGAGGTTGGGCGCCGCCATCGAACGGCCGGGCAGTTCGGTCATCGGCGTCGACGCCGGCGAACTGGCGGGTATCGGCCGGCTGGGCGTGGCGGTGGTGGATGACCTCGCCGCGGTGAGCGGCGATTTCGACGTGCTCATCGATTTCACCCGTCCCGAGGTGACCCTGGCCAACCTGGCGCTGTGCCGGGCGGCGGGCAAGCGCATGGTGATCGGCACCACCGGCTTGGATGCGGCGCAGAAGGCCGCCCTGGCCGAGGCCGGCAAGGCCATGGGCATCGTCTTCGCGCCCAATATGAGCGTGGGCGTCAACCTCTGCCTCAAGCTGCTGGACATGGCCGCCCGCGTGCTGGGCGACGACGTGGACATCGAGATCATCGAGGCCCACCACCGTCACAAGGTGGACGCCCCCTCGGGCACCGCACTGGCCATGGGCGAGACGGTGGCCAAGGCCCTGGGCCGCGACCTCAAGGCGTGCGCGGTCTATGGCCGCCAGGGTCATACCGGCGAGCGCGACCGCAAGACCATCGGCTTCGAGACCATCCGTGCCGGCGACATCGTCGGCGACCACACCGTGCTGTTCGCCGCCCTGGGCGAGCGGGTGGAGATCACCCACAAGGCCTCCAGCCGCATGACCTTCGCCAAGGGCGCGGTGCGTGCCGCCCAGTGGCTGATGCAGAAGGATGCGGGCCTGTACGACATGCAGGATGTGCTCGACCTGCGATGAAGCGGATGGTAATGCCCCGAGCCATAAGCAAATCAATCGGGCGTATAAATTGCACGCCCCCGCGCCATCCGGTACAATTCGCTTCCACCTGAACGCCCGGCCTTAGCTGCCTGTCATCCTCGGTAAGGTCCGCGACCTTTCCGACGTGACCGGGCGCGCCGCCCGCGGCCATTCTTCTGAATCCGAGCGGGAAGGGTCCACCAGGACCCTTCCCGCTTTGCACATATAGACTAGACGTACTTGGAGGCTACCTTGCGGCAACCGGCCCTGCTGGCTCTGGCGGACGGCTCCCTGTTCTGGGGCGAATCGATTGGTGGCGAGGGCCAGACTGTCGGCGAGGTGGTATTCAATACCGCCCTCACCGGCTATCAGGAGATCCTCACCGACCCCTCCTACGCCCGCCAGATCGTCACCCTGACCTATCCCCACATCGGCAACGTCGGCACCAACGACGAGGACGAGGAATCTTCCCACGTCTACGCCGCCGGCCTGGTGATCCGCGAGCTGGCCGCCATCGCCAGCAACTGGCGTAGCCAGATGCCGCTGGACGAATACCTGCGCAAGCACAAGGTGGTGGCCATCCACGGCATCGACACGCGCCGCCTGACCCGCATCCTGCGCGAGAAGGGCGCCCAGAACGGCTGCATCGTCGCCGGTGCCCATATCGACGCCGACGCCGCCCTGGCGGCGGCACGCGCCTTCCCCGGCCTCAAGGGCATGGACCTGGCCAAGGAGGTCAGCACCCACATGCCTTATGAATGGGCCCAGGGCAGCTGGACCCTCGAAGGCGGTCTGCCCACCCACCCCGAGCCGCTGGAAGAAAAGCTGCCCTACCATGTGGTGGCCTTCGACTACGGCGTGAAGCGCAACATCCTGCGCATGCTGGTGGACCGCGGCTGCCGTATCACCGTACTGCCGGCGCAGACACCGGCCGAAGAGGTGATGAAACTGAAGCCGGATGGCGTGTTCCTGTCCAATGGCCCCGGCGACCCGGAACCGTGCGACTACGCCATCCGGGCTATCAAAACCATCGTCGATGCCGGCATCCCCACCTACGGCATCTGTCTGGGGCATCAGTTGCTGGCCCTGGCCAGCGGCGCCAAGACGGTTAAGATGAAGTTCGGTCACCACGGTGCCAACCATCCGGTACAGGATCTGGACAGCAGGCAGGTGATGATCACCAGCCAGAACCACGGCTTTGCCGTGGACGAGGCCACGCTGCCGGCCACCCTGCGCGCCACCCACCGTTCGCTGTTCGATGGCTCGCTGCAGGGTATCCACCGTACCGACAAGCCGGCCTTCAGCTTCCAGGGCCACCCCGAGGCCAGCCCCGGTCCGCACGACGTGGCGCCGCTGTTCGACCACTTTGTGGAACTGATGAAAAGTAACAAGTGACCGGTGGCAAGTGACAGGAGCTGACCTCTTGGGACTTGTAACTTGTAACTTGCAACTTGCGACTTAAATCATGCCGAAACGTACAGACATCCAGAGCATCCTCATCATCGGCGCCGGCCCCATCGTCATCGGCCAGGCCTGCGAGTTCGACTACTCCGGCGCGCAGGCGTGCAAGGCGCTGAAGGAGGAGGGCTACCGGGTCATCCTGGTCAACTCCAATCCGGCCACCATCATGACCGACCCGGAGATGGCCGACGCCACCTACATCGAGCCCATCGTCTGGCCGACGGTGGCCAAGATCATCGAGAAAGAGCGGCCGGATGCGCTGCTGCCCACCATGGGCGGCCAGACTGCGCTCAACTGCGCGCTGGACCTCGCCAAGCACGGCGTGCTGGAGCAGTTCGGCGTGGAGATGATCGGCGCCACCCGCGATGCCATCGACAAGGCCGAGGACCGCGATCGCTTCCGCAAGGCGATGCGCAAGATCGGTCTCGACATGCCGCGCTCGGCCATCGCCCACAGCATGGAAGAGGCGCTGCAGGTGCAGGCGCAGATTGGCTTCCCCACCATCATCCGTCCATCCTTCACCATGGGCGGCTCCGGCGGCGGCATCGCCTACAACCGCCAGGAATTCATGGAAATCTGCGAGCGCGGCCTCGACCTGTCGCCCACCAACGAGCTGCTCATCGAGGAGTCGGCGCTGGGCTGGAAGGAATACGAGATGGAAGTGGTGCGCGATCGCAAGGACAACTGCATCATCATCTGCTCCATCGAAAATCTGGATCCCATGGGTGTGCACACCGGCGACTCCATCACCGTCGCCCCGGCGCAGACCCTGACCGACAAGGAATACCAGATCATGCGCGACGCCTCGCTGGCGGTGCTGCGCGAGATCGGTGTCGATACCGGCGGTTCCAACGTGCAGTTCGCCATCAATCCGGAAGACGGCCGCATGATCATCATCGAGATGAATCCGCGCGTGTCGCGTTCCTCCGCCCTGGCCTCCAAGGCCACCGGTTTCCCCATCGCCAAGGTGGCGGCCAAGCTGGCCGTGGGCTATACGCTGGACGAATTGCAGAATGACATCACCGGCGGTGCCACCCCGGCCTCGTTCGAGCCGTCCATCGACTACGTGGTCACCAAGGTGCCGCGTTTCACCTTCGAAAAATTCCCCAAGGCCGATGCGCGCCTCACCACCCAGATGAAGTCGGTGGGCGAGGTGATGGCCATCGGCCGTACCTTCCAGGAATCGCTGCAAAAGGCCCTGCGTGGTCTGGAAACCGGCAAGGACGGTTTCGACGAAATTCTCGATCCCACCGCCGAGAACGCCATGGATCGCCTGCGCCAGGAGCTGCGCGTGCCGAGCGCCGAGCGCCTGTGGTACGTGGGCGATGCCTTCCGCACCGGCATGAGCGTGGCCGAGGTGCACAGCCTGAGCAAGATCGATCCCTGGTTCCTGGTACAGATCGAAGAGTTGATCGCGCTGGAGAAAGAGGTGCGCGCCAAGGGCATCGATGGCCTGGACAAGGCCACGATGTTCCAGCTCAAGCGCAAGGGTTTCTCCGATCGCCGTCTGGCTCATCTGGTCGGCGTGCGCGAGGGTGTGTTGCGCAACCGGCGCCACCAGCTCGGCGTGCGTCCGGTGTACAAGCGCGTCGATACCTGCGCCGCGGAGTTCTCCACCTCCACCGCCTACATGTACTCCACCTACGAGGAGGAGTGCGAAGCGCAGCCGACGCAGCGCGACAAGATCATGGTGCTGGGTGGCGGACCGAATCGCATCGGCCAGGGCATCGAATTCGACTACTGCTGCGTGCACGCCGCGCTCGCCATGCGCGAGGACGGCTACGAGACCATCATGGTCAACTGCAACCCGGAGACCGTGTCTACTGATTACGACACCTCCGATCGCCTGTACTTCGAGCCACTGACTCTGGAAGACGTGCTGGAAGTGATCCACCTGGAACAGCCCAAGGGCGTCATCGTGCAGTACGGCGGCCAGACTCCGCTCAAGCTGGCGCGTGATCTGGAAGCCGCCGGTGCGCCGATTATCGGCACCACGCCGGACTCCATCGACCTCGCCGAAGACCGCGAGCGCTTCCAGAAGATGATCGACAAGCTGGGCCTGCGCCAGCCGCCCAACCGCACCGCGCGCAATCCGGAAGATGCCGTGCGCCTGGCGGAAGAGATCGGTTATCCGCTGGTGGTGCGCCCGTCCTACGTGCTGGGTGGCCGTGCCATGGAGATCGTCTACAACGAGGCCGAGCTGCGCACCTACATGCGCGATGCGGTGAAGGTGTCCAATGAGTCGCCAGTGCTGCTGGACCGCTTCCTCGACGATGCGGTGGAGGTGGATGTGGACGCCATTTGCGACGGCCAGGATGTGCTCATCGGCGGCATCATGGAACACATTGAGCAGGCCGGCGTGCACTCCGGCGATTCTGCCTGCTCGCTGCCACCCTATAACCTCAGCGCCGAGGTGCAGGATGAGTTGCGCGTGCAGACGCGCGCCATGGCCAAGGAACTGAAGGTGGTCGGCCTGATGAACACCCAGTTCGCCATCAAGGGCGATACGGTGTACGTGCTGGAGGTCAATCCGCGTGCCTCGCGTACCGTGCCCTTCGTGTCCAAGGCCACCGGCATGCAGCTGGCCAAGATCGCGGCGCGCTGCATGGTGGGCCAGACGCTGGCAAGCCAGAACGCGACCAAGGAAGTGGTGCCAGGATATTACTCGGTGAAGGAGGCGGTGTTCCCCTTCATCAAGTTCCCTGGCGTTGACCCGATCCTCGGCCCCGAGATGAAATCCACCGGCGAGGTGATGGGCGTGGGACGCAGCTTTGCCGAGGCCTATTACAAGTCACAGATCGGCGCCGGCGTGCTGCTGCCCAAGGGCGGCAAGGCCTTCGTCAGCGTGCGCGATGCCGACAAGCAGGGCATCGTGCAGGTGTGCCGCTATCTGCAGGAGCTGGGCTTCGAAATCCTGGTCACCCGCGGCACGGGCCGCGTGCTGGACGAGGTGGGCATCCCCTATACCCGCGTCAACAAGGTGACCGAGGATCGGCCGCACATCGTCGACATGATCAAGAACGACGAGGTCAGTTTCATCGTCAACACCACCGAGGACAAGCAGGCCGTGGCCGACTCCTTCCTGATCCGGCGCGAGGCCCTGCAGCACAAGGTGACCTACACCACCACCCTGGCCGGCGCCCTTGCCACCGCCAAGGCGCTGATGCAGCGTGATATCGGCGGAGTCAACCGCATCCAGGATCTGCATCTGGAGTTGCAGTCATGAGCAAGACCCCGATGACCATCCGCGGCGCCGAGCGCCTGCGTGAGGAATTGAACGAACTGAAGAGCGTGGCGCGGCCGCGCGTGATCGCCGCCATTGCCGAGGCACGCGCCCACGGCGACCTGAAGGAAAACGCGGAGTATCACGCCGCACGCGAGCAGCAGGGTTTCATCGAAGGCCGCATCCAGGAGATCGAGGGCAAGCTGTCCAACGCCCAGATCATCGACCCCGCCGCCCTCAATGCCGGTGGCAAGGTGGTGTTCGGTGCCACCGTGGTGCTGGTGGAGATGGATACCGAGGATGAAGTGACCTACCAGATCGTCGGCGAGGACGAGGCCGACATCAAGCAGGGCCGTATCTCCGTCACCTCGCCGGTGGCTCGTGCCCTCATCGGCAAGGAAGAGGGTGACATCGCCCAGGTGCAGGCCCCTGGTGGTCTGCGCGAGTACGAAATCGTCGAAGTACGGTATGAATAATAGTTTCGAGTTTCGGGTTTCGAGTTCCGCTGGCGGAGCCGGTGCCTCCGAAACTCGAAACTAGAAACTCGGAACTGTGTTTACGATCGGCGAACGCATTCTTCTCACCCTCTGGGTCGGCGCCCTGTGGGCCGTCGGCTATCTGGCGGTGCCCACGTTGTTTGCCCTGCTGGCTGATCGGACGCTGGCCGGCATGCTGGCCGGGCGCATGTTCACCCTGGTCAGTTTCCTCGGTCTGTTCTGCGGCGGCGTGTTGCTGCTGGGGAGTCTGTTGCGCCAGGGCCGGTCGGCACTGCGCAGTGTGCGTGTCTGGCTGCTGGTGGTGATGCTGCTGCTGGTGGCGGTCGGGGAGTTCGGCCTGCAGCCGTTGATGGCGCAACTGAAGGCGCAGGGATTGGCGGAGGGCAGCGCACAGGCCGCGCAATTTGCCCGCCTGCACGGGGTTGCCTCCGTGCTCTATCTCATCAACAGCGTATGTGGCCTGTTGCTGGTCGGCCTGGGTGAGAAATCAGGCTAGTTGCAGGCGCGGTTTCTCGGCCCGGCGGTACAACACCACGATATGGCCGATGGTCTGCACCAGTTCTCCGCCGCTCTTCGCGCACAATTCCACGGTCAGTGCCTGGCGCGCGTCGCGATCCTCGCCGTTGACCCGCACCTTGATCAGCTCATGATGTTCCAGGGTGGAGTCCAGTTCCTTCAACAGGGCTTCACTCAGCCCGGCGTTGCCGACGATGATCACCGGTTTGAGGCTGTGGGCGAGCTTGCGCAGGTGGCGCTTTTGCGCTTGGGTCAGGGCCATGATGAACGATATTTTCGGGAAAGGACGCGTAGTTTAACTGTAATATCCCTCCGTCACCACGGGGGGCTCATGGCACAGGCCGGGGCGGCATGGCCCCGGACCGGTTCTGGGGTAACGGACGGACAGATGAAACGTAGTAAAAGCAGTACCCGTTGGCTCAAGGAGCACTTCGACGACATCTATGTGAAGCGTGCCCAGCAGGAAGGCTATCGCTCGCGCGCGGTCTACAAGCTGCTGGAGCTGAACGAAAAGGAGCGCCTGCTCAAACCGGGCATGACGGTGGTTGACCTGGGGGCGGCGCCGGGCAGCTGGTCACAGCTGGCCGCCGACATCGTCGGCAAGCATGGCCGGGTGGTGGCGCTGGACATCCTGCCCATGGACCCGTTGCCCGGGGTGGAGATCATCGAGGGCGATTTTCGCGAGGAGACGGTGCTGCAGCAGCTGCTGGCGGTCATCGGCGAGCGCCCGGTGGACGTTGTATTGTCCGATATAGCCCCCAATATCAGTGGCATGACTTCGGTGGACCTGCCGCGCGCCATGTATCTGGTGGAGCTGGCGCTGGATCTGTGCCGCACGGTGCTGAAACCGGGCGGTGACTTCGTGGTCAAGGTGTTTCAGGGGCCCGGTTCCGATGAGTTTGTGAAGGCCCTGCGCCAGCATTTCGCCAAGGTGGTGGTCCGCAAACCCGCGGCCTCGCGGCCACGGTCGCGCGAGGTGTATATGGTGGCCAGGAACTATTCCGTGTAGTAACGTACTCTAAACGCGGCGGGTAAGATTCGCCTGCGGCCAGCTGGAGACGCATTTTGAACGACATCGCAAAAAACATCATTCTGTGGGTGGTTATCGCCGTTATCCTCATGACGGTGTTCAATAATTTTGGCCAGCAGCGCCAGGTCAGCCAGCCCCTGGAATACTCCCAGTTCATTTCCGATATCCGCGCCGGCCGTATCAAGAGCGTGGAGATCGAGGGCCGCACCATCGTCGGCACCCGGCAGGACGGCGAGCGTTTCATGACCTACAGCCCGGATGACCCGGGCCTGATGGCCGACCTGCTCAACAGCAACGTGCGCGTGGTGGCCAAGCCGCCCGAGAGTCAGGGCCTGCTCACCCAGATATTCATTTCCTGGTTCCCCATGCTGCTGCTCATCGGCGTGTGGATCTTCTTCATGCGCCAGATGCAGGGCGGCGGCGGCGGCCGCGGCGCCATGTCCTTCGGCAAGAGCCGCGCCCGTCTGCTGGGCGAGGATCAGGTCAAGGTGACCTTCGCCGATGTGGCCGGCGTGGAAGAGGCCAAGGAGGAGGTGAGCGAGCTGGTGGAGTTCCTGCGCGACCCCTCCAAGTTCACCAAGCTCGGCGGCAAGATCCCGCGCGGCGTGCTGATGGTCGGTGCGCCGGGCACCGGCAAGACCCTGCTGGCCAAGGCCATCGCCGGCGAGGCGCGGGTACCGTTCTTCACCATCTCCGGTTCCGACTTCGTGGAAATGTTCGTCGGCGTCGGCGCCTCGCGCGTGCGCGACATGTTCGAGCAGGCCAAGAAGCACGCGCCGTGCATCATCTTCATCGATGAAATCGATGCCGTGGGTCGTCACCGCGGCGCGGGCCTCGGTGGCGGTCACGATGAGCGCGAGCAGACCCTGAATCAGTTGCTGGTGGAGATGGACGGTTTCGAGGGCAACGAGGGCGTCATCGTCATCGCCGCCACCAACCGCCCCGATGTGCTCGACCCGGCCCTGCTGCGTCCCGGCCGCTTCGACCGCCAGGTGGTGGTGCCGCTGCCCGACGTGCGCGGCCGCGAACAGATCCTCAAGGTGCACATGCGCAAGGTGCCGGCGGCCAGCGACGTCAATCCGTCCATCATCGCCCGCGGCACGCCCGGTTTCTCCGGCGCCGACCTGGCCAACCTGGTCAACGAGGCGGCGCTGTTCGCCGCCCGCGCCGGCAAGACCCTGGTGGGCATGGGCGAGTTCGAGCGCGCCAAGGACAAGATCATGATGGGCGCCGAGCGCAAGTCCATGGTGATGAGCGAGGATGAAAAGAAGCTCACCGCCTACCACGAGGCGGGACACGCCATCGTCGGCCGTCTGGTGCCGGATCACGATCCGGTACACAAGGTGTCCATCATTCCGCGCGGCCGCGCCCTGGGTGTCACGCTGTTCCTGCCGGAACAGGATCGCTACAGCTACAGCAAGCAGCGTCTGGAGAGCCAGATTTCCAGCCTGTTCGGCGGCCGCATCGCCGAGGAGCTGATCTTCGGTGCCGACAAGGTGACCACCGGCGCCTCCAACGACATCCAGCGTGCCACCGAGCTGGCCCGCAACATGGTGACCAAGTGGGGCTTGTCGGAGAAGCTGGGGCCGCTGACCTATACCGAGGAGGAGGGCGAGGTGTTCCTCGGCCGCTCGGTGACCCAGCACAAAAATGTCTCCGACGAGACCGCGCATATCATCGACGAGGAAGTACGCCTGTTCATCGATCGCAATTACGAGCGCTCCAAGCGCATTCTGATCGAAAACATGGATAAGCTGCACACCATGGCCGATGCCCTGATGAAGTACGAGACCATCGACCTGGAGCAGATCAACGACATCATGGCGGGCAAGACGCCGCGCCCGCCAGTGGACTGGAGCGATCAGGAGCCCAAGTCCGGCGCTGGCAGTACCGCAGACAAGGACGATACCGCCGGCGGCACGCTGGGCGATCCGGCCAGCCAGCATTAAACACGCGGCCTTGCCGCAGGATGAAGACCGGCAGCGCAAGCTGCCGGTTTTTTTTCATCCGGCGTAATGGGGACGCAGCAGCCGTCGCCTCATCCAGCCGCTTGACGCCGATCAGGGTAAGTGTGGCGGGTACTGGCTAGAGTAGGGGCGGTCGTCACTGTCGTATGCCTTTTCTGCAAGGAGTCTCACCGTGAAAGCAAGAGTCCTGACCCCGCTGCTCGTACTGTATCTGGCCGTCGCTGCACCGTCCGCCGCCGCGGCCTGTGCGCAGGAAAAGACCGATATGCCGCAGACCACCCCTGACAGCGTGTTTGTCGATAACGGCGACGGTACCGTGAGCCACACCGGCACCGGGCTGATGTGGATGCGTTGTAGCCTGGGGCAGAGTTGGAACGGCCGTGGCTGCACCGGCGCGGTCAGGCAATACACCTGGCAACAGGCCGTGCAAGCGGCGGTGGACATCAACAGCGGCGCGGCCGACGACGACGGCGATGGCCGGGCGGGGTATGCCGGCCGCACCGACTGGCGCCTGCCCGACAAGATGCAACTGGAGTCGATTATCGAGGAAGGCTGTCATGCGCCGGCCATCAACGCCACCTTCTTTCCAGATACCCCATCCCACTGGTATTGGTCGGCCACGCCCAGTTCCAGCAACCGTGACATCGCCTGGCTCATCAATTTCCAAAACGGCTACGATGGCGCCGATGCCAAGACCTATGCCGCCCGCGTGCGTCTGGTGCGGATGAAATAGCAGGGGACTCCTCCTGCCCCCGGTAGGCGCTCTAGGCGGATTCTGGGATAATCCGCCGCCTATGTTGCTCGACTGCGCCGGCAAACCCCTCGACCTGTCCGTCCCCCGCGTGATGGGGATACTGAACGTCACGCCCGACTCCTTTTCCGATGGCGGCCGTTACCTTGACCCTGCCGTGGCGGTGGCGCGGGCGCGGCAGATGGTGGCGGAGGGGGCGGCGATCATCGATGTGGGCGGCGAGTCCACCCGGCCGGGCGCCGCAGCGGTCGCCGCAGAGGACGAGATCGCGCGGGTGGTGCCGGTGATCCAGGCGCTGACTGCGGAACTGTCGGTGCCGGTTTCGGTGGATACCAGCAAGCCCGAGGTGATGCGCGCTGCGGTGGCGGCCGGTGCCGGCCTGATTAACGATGTGTGTGCGCTGCGCCAGCCGGGTGCGTTGCAGGCCGCGGCGGAGTTGCGGGTGCCGGTGTGCCTGATGCACATGCAGGGCGAGCCGCGCACCATGCAGCAGGCACCACACTATGCGGACGTAGTAGCCGAGGTGTCTGCGTTTCTGCAGGAACGGGTGGCGGCGTGCGTCGCCGCCGGTATCGCGCGCGAGCGGATCCTGCTCGACCCCGGCTTCGGTTTCGGCAAAAGCCTGGACCACAACCTGAGCCTGCTCAAGCACCTGCCTGCGCTGCACGCGCTGGGATTGCCACTGCTGGTGGGTATGTCGCGCAAGCGCATGATCGGTGCGGTGCTGGATGCGCCGCTGGAAGATCGGCTGTACGGCAGTGTGGCCGTCGCCACTCTGGGCGCCTGGCTCGGTGCCGCCATCGTGCGCGTGCACGACGTCAAGGCCACGGCGGACGCCCTCAGGATGGTGGCGGCGGTGCAGGCGGCGGAATAGCGATATCTACCGCAAAGACTTTATTTCAGGGATATACGGAAGGAAGGAAACCATGGCACGCAAGTATTTCGGTACCGACGGCATCCGCGGCAAGGTGGGCGAATTTCCCATCACCCCGGAGTTCATGCTCAAGCTGGGCTGGGCCGCCGGCCGCGTGTTGTCGCAGGGCAATCATGGCGGCAAGGTGATCATCGGCAAGGACACGCGCATCTCCGGCTATATGTTCGAGTCGGCCCTGGAAGCTGGCCTGTCGGCGGCCGGACTCGACATCCGCCTGCTCGGGCCGATGCCGACGCCGGCCATCGCCTATCTGACGCGCACCCTGCGCGCCACCGCTGGCATCGTCATCAGCGCCTCGCACAACCCTTATGAGGACAACGGCATCAAGTTCTTCTCCGCCGCCGGCACCAAGCTGCCCGACGAAGTGGAACTGGCCATCGAGGCGGCGCTGGACGAGCCCATGACCATGGCGCCGTCGGCGCACCTCGGCAAGGCCGAGCGGGTGGTCGACGCCGGTGGCCGCTACATCGAATTCTGCAAGAGCACCTTTCCCAATACCCTGAGTCTCGCGGGCCAGAAGATCGTGGTGGACTGCGCCAACGGCGCCACCTATTTCGTCGCGCCGCGGGTGTTCCGCGAACTGGGTGCCGAGGTGATCAAGATCGGCGCCGAGCCGGACGGCCTCAACATCAATGTCGACTGCGGTTCCACCCACCCGGCCCTGTTGCAGCGCGCGGTGCTGGAGCACAAGGCGGATTTGGGTATCGCCTTCGACGGCGACGGAGACCGCGTGATCATGGTCGACCACACCGGTGCCATCGTCGATGGCGACGAACTGCTGTTCATCATTGCCATGGAGCGCCACCGCCAGGGCGGCCTGGCCGGTGTGGTGGGCACGCTGATGAGCAACCTGGGCATGGAACATGCGCTGGCCGCCGCCGGTATCGGCTTCCAGCGTGCCAAGGTGGGCGACCGCTACGTGCTGGAACAGATGCAGAACCTGGGCTGGCCGCTGGGCGGCGAGTCCTCCGGCCACATCATCTGCCGCGACTGCACCACCACCGGCGACGGCATCGTCTCCGCCCTGCAGGTGCTGACTGCACTGGCGCGTAGCGGCAACAGCCTGCATGCCCTCAAGAGCGGCATGAGCAAGTATCCGCAGAAGATGGTCAACGTGCGTCTGGACCAGCCTTTTGATGTCATGGCCTCCAGCCGGGTGCAGGAGGCGGTGCGCGCGGCGGAGGCCGCCTTCGCACGCAGCGGCCGTGTCCTGCTGCGCCCCTCCGGCACCGAGCCGGTGGTGCGCGTGATGGCCGAGGGCGAGGATGCGGTCCTGGTGGAGCGCATCGTGGCCGAGTTGGCCGCGGCGGTGCGCCGGGCGATGACCGGCGCCAATTGATTTATCCACCGTCAGCGGGTAAGCTTCCGCGCTGTTTTTGCACCGATTTGGGGAGGTAGGGCTGATGCGACGACCGCTCGTGGCCGGTAACTGGAAGATGAACGGCTCCAGGGCCAGTATCAAGGCGCTGCTGGACGGCATCAAACAGGGGATCGGCGCGGTGACCAAGGCGGAAGTCGTGGTGTGTGCCCCCTATATCTACCTGCCCGAGGTGGAATCCCAGTTGAGCGGCAGCCCTATTGCCTGGGGTGCGCAGAATCTGAGCACCGAGGCCTCCGGCGCCTTTACCGGCGAGATCGCCGCCTCGATGCTGCTGGATTTCCACTGCCGCTACGTGATCGTCGGCCACTCCGAGCGCCGTTCGCTGTACGGTGAGACCGATGCGGTGGTGGCGAAGAAATATGCGGTGGCCCGCGCCGCCGGCCTGGTGCCCATCCTGTGTGTGGGTGAGACCCTGGCCGAACGGGAGCAGGGGATTACCGAGCAGGTCGTCGCGCGCCAGTTGCAGGCGGTGCTCGACCTGGAGGGCGTGTCCGCCCTGACCGCCGGCGTCATCGCCTATGAGCCGGTCTGGGCCATCGGTACCGGCAAGACCGCCAGTCCCGAGCAGGCGCAGGAGGTGCATGCCTTCATCCGCCGCAGTATCGCCGGAAGCGATGCCGCCGTGGCCGACAAAGTGCGGATCCTGTACGGCGGCAGCATGAATGCGGCCAACGCCGCGACCTTGCTGGCCCAGCCTGACATCGATGGCGGCCTCATCGGCGGCGCCTCGCTCAAGGCGGAAGACTTTTTGACCATTTGCCGCGCCGCCAACTAGGGCGCCGGAATAGAGACCAAATGCAGACTGTAATTCTGATTGTTCATGTATTGGCGGCACTGGGCGTGGTTGGCCTGGTGTTGTTGCAGCAGGGCAAGGGCGCCGATGCCGGCGCGGCCTTTGGCAGCGGTGCGTCGGCCACGGTGTTCGGCGCACGCGGCTCGGGTTCATTCCTTACCCGCACCACGGCGATCCTGGCCACGGTGTTCTTCCTGACCAGCCTGTCGCTGGCCTATTTCTCCGGCCGCAGCGCAGTGCCCTCCAGCGTGACGGCCATCGTGGCACCGGCACCCCCCGCCGCCGATGTGCCTGCCGCGCAGGATCGCCCCGATCTGCCGGCACCCAAGCAGTAACACTTCAAGTTTTGCGGACGTGGTGGAATTGGTAGACACGCCATCTTGAGGTGGTGGTGGCGCAAGCTGTGCGGGTTCGAGTCCCGCCGTCCGCACCAAACAGAAAACCCGGTTTAGACTGAACCGGGTTTTTTTTCGTCCATGAAATTATGGCTGTGAGGCGCTGTTACACAAAACTATTGTGCGAGGCTGATGCGCGTACCTAGCATTTGTTGTGCGAGGAATATTAGAGAACTCTATTCCATAAAAAAATTAATGGCATCCATAACTTCATGAAAGGAAAAGAGAAATGTCATGATTCAAACTTGACACCTGATCACCCGCTAGCCTAGACTGCCCGGACTTCGAAAACAGTAAAACAACATAATAATTTCATCGGAATCCACCGCATGCAGTAACGTGGATACCGCTTCTGGGAGCGTAGGCAAGCATGCTGGAAAACTACCTGCCGATCCTCATTTTCGTGATCGTCGGCCTGCTGTTCGGTGCCTTCTTCATCATCCTCGGTTTTGTTCTCGCGCCGCGCAAGCCGGACGCGGAAAAGCTCTCCGCCTATGAGTGCGGCTTCGAGGCTTTCGAAGACGCCCGCATGAAATTCGACGTGCGTTACTACCTCGTCGCCATCCTGTTCATCATCTTCGATCTGGAAATTGCCTTTCTGTTTCCCTGGGCCGTGGCCCTGCGTGAAATCGGCATGTTCGGTTTCATGGCCATGATGCTGTTCCTCGGCCTGCTGGTCATCGGTTTCATCTACGAATGGAAGAAGGGGGCCCTGCAGTGGGAATAGAAGGTATTCTCGAGAAGGGATTCGTCACCACCTCCGCCGACAAGCTGATCAACTGGGCCCGTACCGGCTCCATGTGGCCGATGACCTTTGGTCTGGCCTGCTGCGCCGTGGAGATGATGCACGCCGGCGCCTCGCGCTATGACCTGGATCGCTTCGGCATCATCTTCCGTCCCAGCCCGCGCCAGTCCGACGTGATGATCGTCGCCGGCACCCTGTGCAACAAGATGGCCGCGCCGCTGCGCAAGGTCTACGACCAGATGCCGGAGCCGCGCTGGGTGATTTCCATGGGTTCCTGCGCCAACGGCGGCGGTTATTACCACTATTCCTATTCCGTGGTGCGCGGCTGCGACCGCATCGTACCGGTCGACATCTATGTGCCCGGCTGCCCGCCAACGGCGGAGGCGCTGCTGTACGGCATTCTGCAATTGCAGAACAAGATCCGGCGCACCAGCACCATAGCCCGTTAACAGCGAGAGTCCTGCGGCATGTCTGATTACTATCAGCATCTTTCAACGCGCGTGCAGCAACGTCTCCAGGGGCGGGTCGGCCCCTGCACGGTGGCGCTGGGCGAACTGACCGTCGAAGTACCCAAGGTGCATCTGCTGGAGGTGGCCCGCGTGCTGCGCGACGAGGCGGAGTTCGGCTGCGATCAGCTCATCGATCTGTGCGGACTGGACTATTTGGAGTACGGCAACGGCGGCTGGAGCGGTCCGCGCTATGCGGTGGCCTATCACCTGTTGTCGGTGCGTAACAACCATCGCATCCGTCTCAAGGTGTTCACCGACGGTGAGGTGCCGCTGGTGGACTCGGTGGTGTCGATCTGGAGTTCGGCCAACTGGTATGAGCGCGAGGCCTTCGACCTGTTCGGCATCGTGTTCGAGGGCCATCCCGACCTGCGCCGCATCCTCACCGACTATGGTTTCGTCGGCCACCCGTTCCGCAAGGATTTCCCCATCAGCGGCAATGTGGAGATGCGCTACGACCCGGAGAAGGGGCGTGTGGTGTACCAGCCGGTGAGCATCGATCCGCGCAATCTGGTGCCGCGCGTCATCCGCCACGACCATCGCTATGTGACGCCGGAAGGGCCGGCAGCGCAGGGAGACAAGTAACGTGGCCGAGATTCGCAACTTCACTCTCAACTTCGGTCCGCAGCACCCGGCGGCCCACGGCGTGCTGCGCCTGATTCTGGAGATGGACGGCGAGGTGATTGAGCGCGCCGACCCGCACATCGGCCTGCTGCATCGCGCCACCGAGAAGCTGGCCGAACAGCGCCACTACGTGCAGAACCTGCCCTATATGGACCGCCTCGACTATGTGTCGATGATGTCCAACGAACATGCCTACTGCCTGGCGGTCGAGAAGATGCTCGGCGTGGAGGTGCCGGAACGCGCGCAGTACATCCGCGTCATGTTCGACGAGATTACCCGCATCCTCAATCACCTGCTGTGGGTCGGTTCGCATGCCCTCGACGTGGGCGCCATGGCCATGTTCCTCTATGCCTTCCGTGAACGCGAGGATTTGATGGATTGCTACGAGGCGGTGTCCGGCGCCCGTCTGCACGCGGCCTATTACCGTCCGGGTGGTGTCTACCGCGACCTGCCCGAGCGCATGCCGCAGTACGACACCAAGGCTACCAAGTGGCATTCTGAAGCTTCGCTCAAGGCATCCAACGAAAACCGCCAGGGTTCGCTGCTCGATTTTATCGAGGACTTCACCAACCGCTTCCCCGGTTATGTGGACGAGTACGAAACCCTGCTCACCGACAACCGCATCTGGAAGCAGCGTACCGTCGGCATCGGTGTGGTATCGCCGGAGCGGGCCCTGCAGATGGGCTTCACCGGCCCGATGTTGCGCGGTTCCGGCGTGGCCTGGGACCTGCGCAAGAAGCAGCCCTACGAGGTGTACGACAAGCTGGCCTTCGACATCCCGGTGGGCACCAACGGCGACAGCTACGACCGCTATCTGGTGCGCATCGAGGAGTTCCGCCAGTCCAACCGCATCATCCGGCAGTGCGTGGATTGGCTGCGCAAGAATCCCGGCCCGGTGATGGTGGATGACCACAAGGTCGCCCCGCCGCCGCGCGCGGAAATGAAGCAGGACATGGAAGCGCTGATCCACCACTTCAAGCTGGTTTCCGAAGGCATCAGCCTGCCGGCCGGGGAGGCCTATGCCGCAGTGGAGCATCCCAAGGGCGAGTTTGGCATCTACCTGGTGTCCGACGGCGCCAACAAACCCTATCGCATGAAAATCCGCGCCCCCGGTTTCGCCCATCTGTCCGGCCTTGACGAGATGGTACGCGGCCACATGCTGGCCGACGTGGTCACCGTGATCGGTACGCAGGATATCGTATTCGGAGAGATTGACCGCTGATGGCACAGGCAAATATCGCATTGCTGACGCCGGCCTCGCGTGCCGAGATCGACACGTGGATCGCCAAATATCCGCCCGAGCGCAAGCAGTCGGCGGTGATGGCGGCCCTGCGCATCGCGCAGGACCAGAACGGCGGCTGGCTCACCACCGAGCTGATGGATGCCGTGGCCGGCTATCTGGAGATGGCGCCCATCGCCGTTTATGAGGTGGCCACCTTCTACTCCATGTACCAGCTGGAGCCGGTGGGTCGCCACAAGATCAACGTCTGCACCAACATCTCATGTCTGTTGCGCGGTTCCGATGAGGTGGTGGCGCATCTGCAAAAACGTCTTGGCATCAAGCTGGGCGAGACTACTGCTGATGGGCGCTTCACGCTGAAAGAAGTGGAGTGCCTGGGCGCCTGTGTCAACGCGCCAGTGGCGCAGATCGCGCGGCAGTACTACGAGCAGCTCACCCCTGAGCTTATCGATCGCATCATCGACGGCCTGGAATAAGGGGGCGTACTGCACATGGCCAACGACGTTTGTTTCCGTACCCTGCACCTGGACCAGCCCTGGACGCTGGAGAATTACCGCAGCGTGGGCGGTTATTCGGTGTGGGAGAAGATCCTCAAGGAGAAGACCTCTCCCGACAGCATCATCGCCGAGCTGAAGACCTCGGCCCTGCGCGGCCGCGGCGGGGCCGGCTTCCCCACCGGCCTGAAGTGGAGTTTCATGCCGCGCAACGTCGAGGGGCAGAAGTACGTGGTGTGCAACTCCGACGAAGGTGAGCCGGGTACCTGCAAGGACCGCGATATCCTGCGCTACAACCCGCACCAGCTGGTGGAGGGCATGGCCATCGCCGGTTACACCATCGGTGCGACCAAGGGTTACAACTACATCCGCGGCGAGTTCTGGGAGCCCTATGAACGCTTCCAGGCCGCTATCGAGGAGGCACGCGCGGCGGGCCTCCTCGGCAAGAACATCTTAGGTTCTGGCATCGACTTCGACATCGACGTGCACCTGGGCGCCGGCGCCTATGTGTGCGGCGAGGAGACCGCGCTGCTGGAATCGCTGGAGGGCAAGAAGGGGCAGCCGCGCTTCAAGCCGCCGTTCCCGGCCAGCTTCGGCCTGTATGGCCGGCCCACCACCATCAACAACACCGAGTCGCTGGCCTCGGTGCCGGTGATCCTGCAACACGGCGGCCAGTGGTTCCTCGAATTGGGCAAGCCCAACAATGGCGGTACCAAGCTGTTCTCCGTCTCCGGCCACGTCAACAAGCCGGGCAATTTCGAGGTGCCCATGGGCACGCCCTTCGCCGACCTGCTGGCGATGGCCGGCGGCGTGTGGAAGGGCCGCAAGCTGAAGGCGGTGATCCCGGGCGGCAGTTCTACCCCGGTGCTGCCGGCGGAGATCGCCATGGGCATGACCATGGACTACGACTCCATCTCCAAGGCAGGTTCGATGCTCGGTGCCGGCTCGGTGATCGTGATGGACGAGACCACCTGCATGGTGAAGGTGCTGGCGCGTCTGTCGCACTTCTATTACGAAGAGTCCTGTGGCCAGTGCACGCCGTGCCGTGAGGGCACCGGCTGGCTGGCGCGCATGGTGCACCGTATCGAGCACGGCGCGGGCCGCCAGGAAGACCTGGACCAACTGGTGCGTGCCGCCAGCCAGATCGAAGGCCACACCATTTGCGCCCTGGGTGATGCGGCGGCGATGCCGGTGAAGAGTTTCCTCAAGCATTACCGCGACGAGTTCCAGTACCACATCGATCACAAGAAGTGCATGGTGTGACACCAGCATGAGCGGAAGCCCTATGGTAACGATTGAGATCAACGGCAAGCCGGTACAGGCCCGCCCCGGCGCGATGCTGATCGAGGCCGCCGACGAAGCCGGCATCGTCATTCCGCGTTTCTGCTACCACAAGAAGCTGTCGGTGGCGGCCAGTTGCCGCATGTGTCTGGTGGAGGTGGAGAAGGTGGCCAAGCCGCTGCCCGCCTGCGCCACGCCGGTGACCGAAGGCATGAAGGTTTGGACCCGTTCGCCCAAGGCCATCTCCGCCCAGCGCAACGTTATGGAGTTCCTGCTCATCAACCATCCGCTCGACTGCCCCATCTGCGATCAGGGCGGCGAGTGCGACCTGCAGGAAATGGCCATGGGCTACGGCAGGGATGTGTCGCATTTCAGCGAGGGCAAGCGGGTGGTGGCCTCGCCCGATATCGGCCCGCTGGTTGCCACCGACATGACCCGCTGCATCCACTGCACCCGCTGTGTGCGCTTCGGTGATGAGATCGCCGGCGTGATGGAACTGGGTGCACCGGGACGCGGCGAGCACATGCACATTGGCACCTACGTGGAGAAGTCTTTGTCGTCGGAGGTCGTCGGCAACGTCATCGACTTGTGTCCGGTGGGGGCGCTCACCTCCAAGCCGTACCGCTACAGCGCGCGGCCGTGGGAACTGACCAGCCGCGATTCGGTGTCGCCGCACGACTGCGTCGGCGCCAACCTGCGCGTCGACGTACGCGGCCGCCAGGTGATGCGCGTGCGTCCGCGCGAGAACGACGAGGTCAACGAGGTGTGGCTGGCCGATCGTGATCGCTTCAGCTATCTCGCTTTGAACCATGCCGATCGTCTTACCGCGCCGCAGGTGAAGCAGGATGGGGTGTGGCAGACGGTGGACTGGAATACCGCGCTCACCGCCGCGGCGCGCGGCCTGCGCAGTGTGGTGGAAAAACACGGGGCGGCGCAGCTCGGCGCGCTGGCCGGTTACGGTGCCACCACCGAAGAGTTCTATCTGTTGCAGAAGCTGCTGCGCGGCCTCGGCAGCGACAACATCGATCACCGTCTGCACCAGATCGATTTTTCCGCGCAGGGCGCCCTGCCGGCCTTCCCCTGGCTGGGTCAGGCCCTGGCCGACCTGGACAATCTGGATGCAGCGCTGCTGGTCGGCTCCAACGTGCGCAAGGAGCAGCCGCTGGTGGCACTGCGCCTGCGCAAGGCGGCCCGCGGCGGTGCGTGCCTGATGGCGGTGAATCCCGTTGCTTACGATCTCAACTTCCCCTTGGCCGCGCGCCGCACCGTGGCGCCGGCGCAGATGGCGCAGGAACTCATCGCCATCGCCCAGGCCCTGATCGAACTGGGCGGCGCGGCGCCGGCCGGTTTTGCCGCGCTGGCCGCGGGCGTCAAGGTGCAGGACGAGCACCGTGCCATGGCGCGCCAGTTGAAGGACGCTGCGCAGTCTACGGTGCTGGTGGGCAACGCAGTCGCCCACCACGCCCAGCAGGGTGCGTTGCAGCAATTGGCCGCTTTGGTGGCGCGCCTGTCCGGTTCCCGTTTCGGTTTCCTCAGCGAAGGCGGCAACAGCGCCGGCGCCTGGCTGGCCGGTGCCGTGCCCCATCGCCGTGCCGGTGGTGCGGTCGGTGCGGCCGGTTTGGATGCCCGCGCCATGCTGGCCGCCAAATTGAAAGCCTATGTGGTGCTCCATGCCGAACCGGAGCTGGACTGCATCGACGGTGCCGCCGCGCGTGCCGCACTGGAGCAGGCCGAGTGTGTGGTGGCGCTGACACCCTATGTCACCGACACCATGCGCGCCTATGCCGATGTGCTGCTGCCGCTGGCGCTGTTCGCGGAGACGTCGGGTACGTTGGTGAATGCCGAAGGCCGCTGGCAGAGCTTCACCGGTTGCACCACGGCGCCGGGGGAGACGCGGCCGGGCTGGAAGGTGCTGCGTGTTCTGGGCAATCTGTGCAATCTGGAAGGTTTCGAGTACGAGTCCTCCGACGAGGTGCGCCGCGAACTGGAGGCGGCGTGCAGCGCCGTGCTGCCCAGTAGCAAGCTGGAATGGCAGGCGCCAGTGCCGGCGCCCGCTGGCAACGGCCTGTGCCGTATCGCCGACTATCCGATCTACGCGGTGGATGGCATGGTGCGGCGCAGCACGGCCCTGCAACAGACCCCGGACGCCACCAGCGGTGTGGCCCGCTGCAATGCGGCTACCGCAACGCAGTACGGCGTGGCGGCGGCGGCACGGGTGCAGATAGCGCAGGGCGGCGGCAATTGCGTGTTGCCGCTGGCGCTGGATGAACGGGTGCCCGACGGCTGCGTGTACGTGCCGGCGGGACTGACGGCAACCGCTGCGCTGGGCGCGGTGGATGCGGCAGTGGAACTGAAGGCGGCCGAGTGAAAGCCAAGGCGAGCGGAATAGACGCATGATCGAGATGCTGCAGACATTGATAATGTGGGACGCTTGGCCGGCCGGCTTGCAGACGCTGGTCGTGATCATGCTGAAGATCGTGGCGATCCTCGGCCCGTTGATGGTGGCGGTGGCCTACTACACCTACTTCGAGCGCAAGGTCATCGGCTACATGCACGTGCGCATCGGCCCCAACCGCGTCGGCCCGCGCGGCTGGCTGCAACCCATCGCCGATGCGGTCAAGCTGATGTTCAAGGAAATCGTCATTCCGAGCGGTGCAGACAAGAAGGTGTTCCTCATCGCACCGGTGCTGGCCATGGCCCCGGCCCTGGCCATGTGGGCGGTGATTCCGTTCAATGACACGATGGTGCTGGCCGACATCAACGCCAGTCTGCTGTACGTGCTGGCCATCGGTTCCATGGGTGTGTACGGCATCATCCTGGCCGGCTGGGCCTCCAACTCCAAGTATGCCTTCCTCGGCGCCATGCGTTCGGCGGCGCAGATGGTGTCCTACGAGATCGCCATGGGCTTTGCTCTGGTGGTGGTGCTGATGGCGGCCGGCAGCCTCAATCTGGGCGATATCGTACGCGCTCAGCAGGGCGACTATGGCCTGTTCAGCTGGTACTGGCTGCCGCTGCTGCCGATGATGGTGGTGTACTTCATCTCCGGTGTGGCAGAGACCAACCGCGCGCCCTTCGACCTGGCGGAAGGCGAGTCGGAGATCGTGGCCGGCTTCCACGTCGATTATTCCGGCACCACCTTCGCGGTGTTTTTCCTGGCCGAGTACGCCAACATGATCATCGTTGGTATGCTGTCGGCCCTGCTGTTCATGGGCGGCTGGCTGTCGCCGTTCCAGGGCTGGACCGATTCCTGGCTGGGCCAGCCCAGCCTGTTCTGGCTGTTGGCCAAGGCATCCATCTTCCTGTTCCTGTTCCTGTGGTTCCGCGCCACCTTCCCGCGCTATCGCTATGACCAGCTGATGCGCCTGGGCTGGAAGGTGTTCATCCCGCTCACCATCGTCTGGCTGGTGCTGGTCGGCGCGGCCATCATGGTCGGGCTGGAACCCTGGTTCGGCAAGGCGTGAGGGGACGGCCATGAAAGCACTGACACGTTTCTTCAAGAGTCTGTTCCTGCTGGAACTGCTTCAGGGCATGCGCCTCACCGGGCGCTACATGTTCGAGCGCAAGATCACCGTGCAGTATCCGGAGGAGAAGGCGCCGCTGTCACCGCGCTTCCGCGGGCTGCACGCCCAGCGCCGCTATCCCAATGGCGAAGAGCGCTGCATTGCCTGCAAGCTGTGCGAAGTGGTGTGCCCGGCCCTGGCCATCACCATCGAATCGGCCCAGCGTGAGGACGGCAGCCGCCGCACCACGCGCTACGACATCGACCTGACCAAGTGCATCTTCTGTGGCTACTGCGAGGAAGCCTGCCCGGTGGACGCCATCGTCGAGACCAATATCTACGAGTATCACGGCGAGCAGCGCGGCGACCTCCTGATGACCAAGGACAAGCTGCTGGCGGTGGGCGACAAGTACGAGCAGCAAATCGCGGCGGACCGGGCGGCGGACGCCCCCTACCGTTAATCATGCAGGCCACCTACACCGTAAAGAGATCCCTGGCATGACCTTCGAGCAGATTCTGTTTTACGCCTTCGCCGCCATCCTGGTGTTTGCCGCCGGCATGGTGATCACGGTACGCAATGCGGTGCATGCGGCGCTGTTCATGGTGCTGGCCTTCTTCACCAGCGCCGCGCTGTGGCTGCTGCTGGAGGCGGAGTTCCTCGCCATCACCCTGGTGCTGGTCTACGTCGGCGCGGTGATGGTGCTGTTCCTGTTCGTGGTGATGATGCTGGACCTCAATACCGCGCCCATGCGCGAGGGCTTTGCGCGCTATCTACCGGTGGGTATCGTGGTGGCGCTGCTGGTCATCGCAGTGATGGCCATGGCGGTGGGCCAGCGCCACTTCGGCCTGGAGCAGATGCCGGTGCCGGTGCCGCACGGCGCCGATTACTCCAATACCCGTGAACTGGGCCTGTTGCTCTACACCACCTACGTCTACCCGTTCGAGATTGCCGCGGTGATCCTACTGGTGGCCATTGTCGCCGCCATCGCCCTGACACTGCGCCAGCGCGGTGGCACCAAGACCCAGAACATTGCCGAGCAGGTGGCGGTGCGCCGCGATGACCGTGTGCGTCTGGTGCAGATGGACGCGGAACAGCGCAAGTAAGCGAGGCCCGAGAAGAATGATCCCACTTTCCAATTATCTGATTCTGGGCGCCATCCTGTTCTGCATCAGCATGGCCGGCGTGTTCATCAACCGCAAGAACCTGATCATCCTGCTGATGTGCGTGGAACTGATGTTGCTGGCGGTGAATATGAACTTCATAGCCTTCTCCCATTACCTGGGCGATACCGCCGGCCAGATCTTCGTGTTCTTCATTCTCACGGTGGCCGCGGCGGAGGCCGCCATCGGCCTCGCCATACTGGTGGTCCTGTTCCGCAACCGGCGCAGCATCAACGTCGCCGATCTGGATAGCCTGAAGGGGTAGGCCCGTGCTCGACAATCTGCACAATGTAAACATCGCCATCGTCGCCGCGCCGCTGCTCGGTGCCATCATTGCCGGGCTGTTTGGCGGCGCCGTCGGCCGTGCCGGCGCGCACACCGTGACCATCATCGGCGTGGCCATCGCCTTTCTGCTGTCGCTGGTGATGTTCAACCACGTGGTGATCCAGGATGCCGGCATCGTCACGCACAGCGTCTACACCTGGCTGGTATCCGACGGCATCACCTTCGAGGTGGGTTTCCTGGTGGATAAGCTGTCGGTGATGATGATGGTGGTGGTCACCTTCGTTTCATTGATGGTGCACGTCTACACCATCGGTTACATGGCTCATGACGAGGAGAACTGGCCGGAGGGCAGTGGCGCCGGCAAGAACAGCTACCAGCGCTTCTTCAGCTACATCTCGCTGTTTACCTTCTCCATGCTGATGCTGGTGATGGCCAACAACTTCATGCAGCTGTTCTTCGGCTGGGAGGCGGTGGGCCTGGTGTCCTACCTGCTGATCGGCTTCTGGCTCAAGCGTTCCAGCGCCACCTATGCCAATCTCAAGGCCTTCCTGGTCAACCGCGTCGGCGACTTTGGCTTCCTGCTCGGTATCGCCGCCGTGCTGATGTACTTCAACACGCTGGATTATGCCGCGGTATTCAACGCCGCCGAACTGCACAAGGACCTCACCATGTCGCTGTGGCCCGGTGCCGAGTGGAGCGTGATGACCGTGATCTGCATCCTGTTGTTCATCGGCGCCATGGGCAAATCGGCGCAGGTGCCGCTGCATGTGTGGCTGCCGGACTCCATGGAAGGCCCGACCCCGATCTCCGCCCTGATCCACGCCGCCACCATGGTCACCGCCGGTATCTTCATGGTGGCGCGCATGTCGCCGCTATTCGAACTGTCGGAGACGGCGCTGTCCTTCATCCTGATCATCGGCGCCATCACCGCGCTGTTCATGGGCTTCCTCGGCATCATCCAGAACGACATCAAGCGCGTGGTGGCCTATTCGACCCTGTCGCAGCTCGGCTACATGACCGTGGCCCTGGGTGCTTCGGCCTATGCCGCCGGCGTGTTCCACCTGATGACCCACGCCTTCTTCAAGGCCTTGCTGTTCCTCGCCGCCGGTTCGGTGATCATCGCCATGCACCACGAGCAGGATATGCGCCGCATGGGTGGCCTGCGCAAATACATGCCCATCACCTGGATCACCTCGCTCATTGGCTCACTGGCCCTGATCGGCACGCCGGGCTTCGCCGGCTTCTTCTCCAAGGATCTGATCATCGAGGCGGTGCATGCCTCGCAGCTGCCCGGCGCCGGTTTCGCCTATTTCTGTGTGCTGGCCGGCGTGTTCGTCACCGCCTTCTACTCCTTCCGCATGTACTTCCTGGTGTTCCACGGCAAGGAGCGCTTCCGCGACGCCCATCATGGCCACGGCCATGGTCATCACGCTGTGCACGAGCCGCATGAAACGCCGTGGGTGGTGACCTTGCCGCTCATTGCGCTGGCCATCCCTTCGGTGCTGGCGGGCGGCATGTACATCACGGATATGGGCTTCGGCAATTTCTTCGGCTCGGCCATCCAGGTGCTGCCGCAGCATGACGTGCTGGGCCAACTGGCGCAGGACTATCACGGCGCCTGGGGTATGGTGCTGCACGGCTTCCTCACCGCGCCGTTCTGGCTGGCGCTGGCTGGTGTCGCCACCGCCTGGCTGTTGTACATGAAGTACACCCATGTGCCGGCCCTGATCCAGGCGCGGCTGCAGTTCCTGCACACGCTGCTGGACCAGAAATACTATGCCGATCGTTTCAACGACTGGTTCTTTGCCGGCGGCAGCCGCGGCATCGGCCGCCTGCTGTGGCAGTGGGGCGATGTGCGTCTCATCGACGGCCTGCTGGTCAACGGCAGCGCGCGCACCGTGGGCTGGCTGGCGGCGGTGGTGCGCCACATCCAGTCCGGCTATCTGTTCCACTATGCCTTCGCCATGATCCTGGGGCTGTTGTTGATGTTCGCCCTGTTCGTCGTCGCCGGATAACAAGAAAGGTACGGCTGCATGTTTGCTGATTTGCCACTGCTCAGTCTGGTTATCTGGACCCCCATCATCGGCGGTCTGTTGGTTCTGGCCGCGGGTAGCCGCAACGCCCTGGAGGCCAAGGTGTTGGCGCTGCTGGTAGCGTTGGCGACCTTCCTGCTGTCGCTGCCGCTGTACAGTGGTTTCGATACGGCCACGGCGGCGATGCAGTTCACCGAGTTCCGCCCGTGGATTGCCACCTGGTCCATCAACTATCACCTCGGCGTCGACGGTATCTCCATGCCGCTGATCCTGCTTACCACCTTCACCACGGTGCTGGTGGTGATCGCCGGCTGGGAGGTGATTCAGAACAAGCCGGCGCAGTACATGGCCTCCTTCCTGATCATGGCCGGTCTGATGAACGGTGTGTTCGCCGCCCTGGACGCGATGCTGTTCTACGTGTTCTGGGAGGCGATGCTGATCCCGATGTTCATCGTCATCGGCGTCTGGGGCGGGCCGCGCCGTATCTATGCCACGCTGAAGTTCTTCCTCTACACCTTCCTCGGCTCGGTGTTCATGCTGGTGGCGCTGATCTGGATGTATCTGCAATCAGGCAGCTTCGCCATTCTCGACCTACATGCCATGCCGCTCAGCCTGCAGGCGCAGGTGCTGATCTTCCTGGCCTTCCTGCTTGCCTTCGCGGTGAAGGTGCCCATGTGGCCGGTACATACCTGGTTGCCGGATGCCCACGTCGAGGCGCCCACCGGCGGCTCGGTGATCCTGGCGGCAATCATGCTGAAGCTGGGCGCCTACGGTTTCCTGCGCTTCTCCCTGCCCATCACCCCCGATGCCAGCCAGCAGCTGGACTGGCTGATGATCACCCTGTCGCTCATTGCCGTGGTGTACATCGGTTTCGTCGCCCTGGTGCAGCAGGACATGAAGAAGCTGATCGCCTATTCGTCCATTTCGCACATGGGCTTCGTCACCCTCGGCATGTTCATCGCCTGGCGCATCGCCGACAACACCGGCAGCATGCAGGGCGCCGGCATGGGCATCGAAGGCGCCATGGTGCAGATGATCTCCCACGGTTTTGTCTCCGGCGCCATGTTCCTCTGCGTCGGTGTGCTGTACGACCGCCTGCACAGCCGCGAGATCGCCGACTACGGCGGTGTGGCCCACACCATGCCGCGTTTCGCCGGTTTCATGGTGTTGTTCGCCATGGCCAATGCCGGCCTGCCCGGCACCTCCGGTTTTGTCGGCGAGTTCATGGTGATCCTGGCCAGCTTCAAGGCCAACTTCTGGTTCGCCTTCCTGGCCGCCACCACCCTGATCCTGGGCGCCGCCTACACCCTGTGGATGGTGCGGCGCGTGGTGTATGGCGAGGTGGCCAGCGACAAGGTGGCGGCACTCAAGGACATCAATGGCCGTGAATTCCTGATCCTCGGCGTGCTGGCGCTGATGGTGCTGCTGCTGGGCCTGTGGCCGGCGCCGCTGCTGGACGTGATGCGTCCGACGGTGGAGCACCTGGTGCAGCACATGGCCGTATCCAAGCTGTAAGCGGAGAGACGCTTGATGAGTTTCACGATGCCCGATTTCATGCCCGCCCTGCCCGAGATGTTCCTGCTCGGGATGATCTGCTTCATCCTGCTGCTGGACCTGTTTCTCAGCGAGCGCAACCGCGTGGTCACCTACCTGCTGGCACAGTCCACTCTGCTCGGCGCACTGCTGCTGACGGTGAGCCTGTATGAAGAGGGCAGGGCGCTGACCTTCAGCGATACCTTCGTCCACGATCCCATGGGCTCCGTGCTGAAGGCATTCATTTATCTGGCGACCTTCTTCGTGTTCCTCTACGCCAAGGACTATTTGCGCGCGCGCAACATGTTCAAGGGTGAGTTCTATGTCCTCGGCCTGTTCGGTGTGTTGGGCATGAACGTGCTGGTGTCGGCGCACAGCCTGCTCACCATCTACCTGGGCCTGGAACTGCTGTCGCTGTCCATGTATGCCATGGTGGCCTTGCAGCGCGATTCTGTGCAGGCCTCCGAGGCGGCGATGAAGTACTTCGTGCTCGGTGCCATGGCCTCGGCCATGCTACTGTACGGCATGTCCATGTTGTACGGCATTACCGGCAGCCTGGACCTCGGCCAGATCAACAACAACACGGCGGCCATGGACAACGATTCCATGCTGCTGGCCTTCGCCCTGGTGTTCATCGTCATCGGTGTGGCCTTCAAGCTGGGTGCGGTGCCGTTCCATATGTGGCTGCCTGACGTCTACCACGGCGCGCCCACCGCAGTAACGCTGTATCTGAGTTCCGCCCCCAAACTGGCCGCCTTTGCCATGCTGATGCGCCTGCTGGTGGACGGCCTGGGTGGGCTGCAGGACCAGTGGGAGGGCATGCTGATCCTGCTCGCCGTGCTGTCGCTGGCCGCCGGTAACATCATCGCCATCGCCCAGACCAATCTGAAGCGCATGCTGGCCTATTCCGCCATCTCCCATGTCGGCTTCCTGTTGCTTGGTGTGCTGGCCGGCACCCAGGCCGGCTATGCCGCTGCCATGTTCTACGCCATCGTCTACGTGATCATGGGCCTGGGCGGTTTCGGCATGATCGTGCTGATGAGCCGCGCCGGTTTCGAGGCGGACAGCATCGAAGACTTCAAGGGCCTCAACGAGCGCAGCCCGTGGTTTGCGCTGATGATGCTGATCCTGATGTTCTCCATGGCCGGCGTGCCGCCGTTCCTCGGCTTCTGGTCCAAGCTGGCGGTGATCCAGGCCGCCCTCGGCGCCGACCTGGTGTGGCTGGCCGCCGTGGCGGTGGTGTTCTCGGTCATCGGCGCCTTCTACTACCTGCGCGTGGTCAAGGTGATGTACTTCGACAAGGCCGACGCGGCCGCGCCCGCGGTGAGCGCCGGTCTCGACCTGCGCGTGGTGTTGAGCGCCAACAGCCTGGCCGTGCTCGGCCTGGGCCTGTTCCCCGGTGGCCTGCTGGCGTTGTGCGTCGCGGCGCTGGCCTAAGCGGGTTGCGCGCAGTTTCGGGTTCGGACTTTCTGTTGTGAGCGGTCCGCTTGACCGCGCCGAGGGGATGGCCGAAACTGCCACCTCCGCAACCTCGAATTCGATATTGCCCCCATGCTTCCAGCCCTGTCCCTGATCCTCATCGCCGTCATTGCCGCCAACCTGCCCTGGGTGAGCGAGCGCATCCTGCTGGTACGCCGGGCGGGGGAGGGCGGCAAGGGCGCCTGGTGGCGCTGGCTGGAGTGGTTGCTGCTGTACTTCGTGGTGGGCGGCCTGGCCCTGGGCCTGGAGAACAAGCTCAACGGTGGCATCTATCCGCAGGGTTGGGAGTTCTACGCTGTCACCCTTTGCCTGTTCCTGGTGTTCGCCCTGCCCGGGTTCATCTATCGCTACGAATTCAAGCACTTGCTGGAGAGGCGTTGATTTTTTGACGTTTTTCCAAGGCTTCCCTTGCCATGCGGGGGCACGCTATGTAAAATGCGCCTCCATCGAATGCGGGGTGGAGCAGTCCGGTAGCTCGTCGGGCTCATAACCCGAAGGTCGTAGGTTCAAATCCTGCCCCCGCTACCACTCGATTTGTCGCAAAGGCCCCGGTTTCGGGGCTTTTTGTTATGGTCGGCAGGGTGCCGGCCGTACCGGTCATAACCTGGCGTTTTTCATGGAAAAACGCTAGAATGCCGGGCCATAGTTTGGGTAACAGAGTGGGCCTTGGGCCCATTTTTTATTTCCGGGGTTAGCTGGGTGACGCAGGCAGCGAAGCAGTTACAGCAGTTGTTGGAGCCGGGGGTGGCTGCCCTGGGCTACGAGCTGCTGGGTATCGAACACCTGGCGCAGGGGCGCCATTCGCTGTTGCGCCTGTACATCGACAGCCCCGACGGCATCACCGTGGAAGATTGCGAGCGGGTCAGCCACCAGGTCAGCGGTGTGCTGGAGGTGGAGGACCCCATCAAGGGGCAGTACACCCTGGAGGTGTCGTCGCCGGGCCTGGATCGCCCGCTGTTCAAACTGGAGCACTACGCGCGCTTCATAGGCGAGGTCGTGTCGCTGCGCTTGGTGCGCCCGCTGGGTGAACGGCGCAAGTTCAAGGGGCGACTGCTGGCGCTGCGTGAGGACGCGGTGGTGGTTGAGCAGGACGGTGTTGAAGTGGTGATACCGCTGGAAGATATCGACAAGGCGCATCTGGTGCCGCAGTGGTAAACCGGCCGTCGGCCGAGTTTTTGTATTGGAAAATGCGGGCTCTATAGAGGCTGGATATGAACAAAGAAATCCTGATGGTTGTCGACGCGGTGTCGAACGAAAAGGGCGTGGCCAAGGAAATCATCTTCGAGGCCCTGGAGGCCGCGTTGGCCACCGCCACCAAGAAGCGTTACGGTGGCGAGGTCGAGGTGCGCGTGAGCATCGACCGCCAGACCGGCGACTACGAAACCTTCCGCCGCTGGCTGGTGGTCGACGACAGCGAAGGTCTGCCGCTGGAGCATCCCACCCGCGAATACACCCTCAGCGCCGCGCGCGAAGAGGATGCCAACATTCAGCCCGGCGACTACATCGAGGAGCAGGTCGAGTCGGTCTCCTTCGGCCGCATCGCCGCACAGACCGCCAAGCAGGTCATCGTGCAGAAGGTGCGGGAGGCGGAGCGTGCCCAGGTGGTGGAACAGTACAAGGGCCGTGTCGGTGAGCTGCTCAATGGTGTGGTCAAGCGCCTGGAGCGCGGCAGCGTGATCCTCGATATGGGCAACAACATCGAGGCCCTGATCAGCCGCGAGCATCTGATCCCGCGCGAGGCCATTCGCCCGGGGGATCGCGTGCGCGGCTATCTGTATGATGTGCACTCCGAGCCGCGCGGCCCGCAGCTGTTCGTCAGCCGCACCATGCCGCAGTTCCTGGTGGAACTGTTCAAGCTGGAGGTGCCGGAAGTGGGCGAGGGTCTCATCGAGATCAAGGCAGCGGCCCGCGACCCCGGTTCCCGCGCCAAGATCGCCGTCAAGTCCAACGACCAGCGCATCGATCCGGTCGGTGCTTGCGTCGGCATGCGCGGTTCGCGTGTGCAGACCGTGACCAACGAGCTGAACGGCGAGCGTATCGACATCATTCTGTGGAACGACAATCCGGCGCAGTTTGTCATCAACGCCATGTCGCCGGCGGAAGTGGTATCCATCGTCATGGACGAAGAGAGCCACAGCATGGATATCGCCGTGGAAGAGGCACAGCTGGCCCAGGCCATCGGCCGCAACGGTCAGAACGTGCGCCTCGCCACCGAACTCACTGGCTGGAACCTCAACGTAATGAGCGAGACCCAGGCCGAAGAGAAGAGCGAGGAAGAGGCGCAGGCACTGGTCAAGCTGTTCATGGAACAGCTCGACGTGGACGAGGAAGTGGCAGTCATCCTGGTGCAGGAAGGTTTTTCCAGCATCGAGGAAGTGGCCTATGTTCCGGTGCATGAAATGCTGGAGATCGAAGAATTCGACGAGGCCATCGTCGAGGAGCTGCGCGCTCGCGCCAAGGACATCCTGGTGACGCGTGAGATCAGCAGCGAAGAGCACGGTGGTAAGGAGCCGGCCGCCGATCTGCTGGGCATGGAAGGCATGGACCAGCAACTGGCCTTTGCGCTGGCCGACATCGGCGTGCAGACCATGGAAGACCTGGCCGAACAGGCGGTGGATGACCTCATGCAGATCGAAGGCATGGATGAGGAGCGCGCCGCCCACCTGATTATGACCGCACGCAAGCCCTGGTTCGAGGACGACTCCCAGGGTTGAGGCAGGAGTATCGTTGCATGTCAGAAGTGACCGTCAAGCATTTCGCAGAAACCATCGGCATCGCTGTCGATCGGTTGTTGGTCCAGTTGCAGGAGGCCGGTGTGCCTGTGCACGACGCCGAGGGGGCCCTTACCGATCAGGATAAGGCAAAGCTGCTGGGGTATCTGCGCGACAAGCATGGTGCAGCCGCGCCGGAAGAAGAGGAAGCTGCGGACAGCGGCCCCACCAAGATCACCCTGAGTCGTCGCACTACCTCCGAACTGCGGGTGCCCAGCACCGGTGGCAAGGCCAAGACCGTTACGGTGCAGGTGCGCAAGAAGCGCACCTACGTCAAGCGCAGTCTGGTGGTTGATGCGGCTGAGGCTCCGGAGACGCCGGAGGATGAGACCAAGCGCGTCGATAGCGAGGTGGTCGAACGGCTGGAGCAGCACGTTCGTGCCGACGTCGAGCGTGCGGCGGATGACGCACGTCGTCAGGCCGAAGAAGACGCCCGGCGTCAGGCTGAAGAAGCGGCTCGTCTACAGGCCGAGTCCGAGGCCCGCCGTCAGGCGGAGGAAGAGGCACGCCGCAGCGCGGCCCTGGTGGTGGAGCGTCCGGCGGAGCCCGTCCCGGCTCCGGCCAAGGCGGTGGAAAAGCCGGCCAAGCCGGCCCGCCCTGCCGCGGCCCCCAAAATGGAGCGCGAGGTACCCAAGGGTGGCAAGAAGGGAGGCGCCGGCCGCCGTCGCGGTGGCGAGGACGAAGGCTCCGCCCGTGAGGAATTGCATGTGGCGCCGGGCAAGGGTGGACGCCGCGGCAGCAAGAAGCGCCCGACCCGTGTTGCGGCTCCGGCTGCCGGTGGCGGTCAGCACGGTTTCGCCATGCCTACTGCACCGGTAGTGCGTGAGGTGGCTATCCCAGAGACCATCACCGTGGGCGAACTGGCCCAGAAGATGTCAGTGAAGGCGGCCGAGGTCATCAAGTTCATGATGAAGATGGGCAGCATGGTGACCATCAATCAGGTGCTGGATCAGGACACGGCCGTGCTGGTGGTGGAAGAGATGGGGCACACCGCCAAGGTACTGAAGACTGACGCCCTGGAAGATGAGATCGCCGTGGTGGAGGAGGCCGGCGCCGCCGTGCCGCGCCCACCGGTGGTCACCATCATGGGCCATGTCGATCACGGCAAGACCTCCCTGCTCGACTACATCCGCCGTACCCGCGTCGCCGCCGGCGAGGCGGGCGGCATTACCCAGCACATCGGCGCCTATCACGTGGAAACCCCGCGCGGTGTCGTCACCTTCCTCGACACCCCGGGCCATGCGGCGTTTACCGCCATGCGTGCCCGCGGCGCGCAGGCCACCGACATCGTGGTGCTGGTGGTGGCGGCTGACGACGGTGTGATGCCGCAGACCAAGGAAGCGATTCAGCATGCCAAGGCGGCCGGTGTGCCGCTGGTGGTGGCGGTGAACAAGATCGACAAACCCGAAGCCGATCCGGATCGGGTGAAGAACGAACTGGGCCAGCAGGATGTGATCCCGGAGGAATGGGGCGGCGATACCATGTTCGTGCATGTCTCTGCCAAGACCGGTGAAGGCATCGACAAGTTGCTGGAGTCGATTCTGCTGCAGGCGGAAGTACTGGAATTGACCGCCGTGAAGGACGGCCGCGCCAGCGGTGTGGTGATCGAATCACGGCTGGATAAGGGACGCGGCGCGGTGGCCACGGTGTTGGTGCAGAGCGGTACCCTGCGCAAGGGTGATGTGCTGCTCGCCGGTCACGAATTTGGCCGCGTGCGCGCCATGCTGGATGAGAACGGTCACCCCATCGAGGAGGCCGGTCCGTCCATTCCGGTGGAAGTGCTCGGTCTATCCGGTACGCCTTCCGCCGGTGAAGCAGCTGTGGTGGTGGCCGACGAACGCAAGGCGCGTGAAGTGGCGTTGTTCCGTCAGGGCAAGTTCCGCGACGTCAAGTTCGCCAAGCAGCAGCAGGCCAAACTCGAGGACATGTTCACCCAGATGCAGGAGGGCGAGGTGAACACCCTCAACATCCTGCTCAAGGCCGACGTGCAGGGTTCGCTGGAGGCGATCTCCGACGCCTTGGTCAAGCTGTCCACCAGCGAAGTGAAGGTGAAGATCGTGGCCAGTGGCGTGGGCGGTATCAGCGAATCCGATGTCAATCTGGCGGTGGCTTCCAATGCCATCATCATTGGCTTCAATGTGCGCGCCGACGGCAGTGCCAAGCGCATGATCGAAGAGCAGGGCGTCGATCTGCACTACTACAGCATCATTTACGAACTGCTGGACGAAGTGAAGAACGCCATGACTGGCATGTTGGCGCCGGAATTCAAGGAACAGATCATCGGCCTGGCCGAGGTGCGTGATGTGTTCCGTTCACCCAAGTTCGGTGCCATCGCCGGCTGCATGGTGGTGGACGGCGTCATCAAGCGCAGCAACCCGATCCGCGTGTTGCGCGAGAATGTAGTGATCTACGAAGGTGCGCTGGAATCGCTGCGCCGCTTCAAGGACGATGTCGCCGAGGTCAAGCAGGGCTTCGAGTGCGGTATCGGCGTGAAGAACTACAATGACGTACGCCCAGGCGACCAGATCGAGGTCTACGAGCGCGTCCAGGTGCAGCGTACGCTCTGAACCGATGGCACAGTCCACACGCAGCCGCCGCGTGGGTGAGCAGATGCAGCGTGAGCTGGCGCTGCTCATCCAGCAGGAACTCAAGGATCCTCGACTGGGTATGATCACCGTGTCCGGCGTGGAAGTGGCGCGCGATTTCGCTCACGCCAAGGTGTTCGTCACGGTGCTCACCGACGATCCGGCGCAGGTGGCGCAATCCCTGGAGGGCCTGCGCCATGCCGCTGGCTTCCTGCGTCGTGAACTGGGACGCCGTATGCAGTTGCGTACCATCCCAGAGCTCCATTTTTCCCATGACACCTCCGTCGAGCGGGGCACGCGCCTGTCGGCCCTGATCGACCAGGCTGTCGCCGCCGACGGCCACAAAAAAGACGACTGAGGCACAATGACACGTCGCCAGCGCCAGCGGGGCCGTGAGGTCAACGGTATCCTGCTCCTCGATAAACCCTTGGGCATTACCTCCAACGATGCCCTGCAGCAGGTCAAACGTCTGTTTGATGCGCGCAAGGCCGGTCATACCGGGAATCTCGATCCCATGGCGACCGGCCTGTTGCCGCTGTGCCTGGGTGAGGCCACCAAGGTATCGGCCTTTCTGCTCGACGCCGACAAGCGTTACCGCGGCACCTGCAAGCTGGGGGTGCGCACCAATACCGGCGATGCCGACGGCGATGCCATCGAGACCCGGCCGGTGGGCGCGTTCAGCGAAGCGCAGGTACGTGAAGTGTTGAAGCGCTTTACCGGCGAGATCGAGCAGATCCCGCCCATGCACTCGGCCATCAAGCACCAGGGGCAGCCGCTGTACAAGCTGGCACACCAGGGACTCGAAGTAGAGCGCCAGCCGCGCCGCGTCACCATTTATGAGTTGAGTCTGGTCCGCCTCGAAGGTGATGAACTGGAAATCGATGTCCATTGCTCCAAGGGCACCTATATCCGTACTTTGGCTGAGGATATCGGCGCCGCCCTGGGTTGTGGCGCCCACCTCAACCGCTTGCGCCGTACCATGGCTGGCCCCTTCAACGAGGCGGGCATGGTGACCATGGAGCAGCTCAAGCAGCTACTGCTGGAGGGGGGGCAGGCCGCCGTCGACGCGCTGCTGCTGCCCATCGAGGACGCCTTGGCCGGCTGGCCGGCCATCAATCTCACAGCCAATCTGGCTTATTACGTGCGCCAGGGGCAAGCGGTACAGGTGTCCCAGGCGCCCACCCAGGGTTGGGTGCGCCTGTTCGGCCCGGAGGGTGATTTCATCGGCGTCGGCCATATCCTGGACGACGGCCGGGTGGCCCCGAAACGGCTGTTCCACGCCGCTTAAGTCCGTAATTCTGCTTGTTTACTTGTCCGACGCCCGGTTAAAATACCGCGCTTAAACCTCACCCCAGTTTAGGAGTTGTAGTTAGATGTCTCTGAACGCCACCCAGAAAGCTGAAATCGTCAAGGATCACGGCAAGGCCGCGACCGACACCGGTTCCGCCGAAGTACAGATTGCCCTGCTGTCCGCCCGCATCGACGACCTGTCCGGCCACTTCAAGGAACACACCCACGATCACCACTCGCGCCAGGGCCTGCTGCGCATGGTGAGCAAGCGCCGCAAGCTGCTCGACTACCTGAAGGGTAAGGACATCGAGCGCTACCGCGCCATTGTTGCCCGCCTCGGTCTGCGCAAGTAATCCACGGCCGTACCGGCCCCGCCACCAGAAGGGAATACGACGTGACTCCAGTTGTAAAAGAATTCAAATACGGCGATCAAACCGTTCGTCTGGAAACCGGTGAGATAGCACGTCAGGCCTCTGGCGCCGTTATGGTGAGCATGGGCGATACGGTGGTGCTGGTGACTGCGGTGGCCATTGCGGAGGCCGTGGAAGGCCGTGACTTCTTCCCGCTCACGGTCAACTACCAGGAGCGTACCTACGCGGCGGGTAAGATCCCCGGCGGCTTCTTCCGCCGCGAGGGCCGTCCCACCGAGAAGGAAACGCTGACCTCCCGCCTGATTGATCGCCCGTTGCGTCCCCTGTTCCCGGAAGGTTTCACCAACGAAGTCCAGGTCATCGCCACGGTCGTTTCCCTCGACCCCGAAATCGATCCGGACATCCCGTCGATGATTGGTGCCTCCGCCGCCCTGTGTCTGGCCGGCGTGCCGTTCAAGGGGCCCATTGGTGGCGCCCGCGTCGGTTACAAGGATGGCCAATACCTGCTCAACCCGAGCATGACTGCCCTGCAGACCTCCGAGTTGGACCTGGTGGTCGCCGGTACTGCCAATGCCGTGCTGATGGTGGAATCGGAGGCGCGTGAGCTGCCGGAAGAAGTGATGCTAGGGGCGGTGATCTTCGGCCACGACCAGATGCAGACGGTGATCAAGGCGATCAATGAACTGGTGGTAGAGGCCAAGGTCGTGCCCTGGAACTGGCAGGCGCCGGCAGCGGATACCTCTTTGAAATCCCGCGTTGCTGAACTGGGTGAGGCTGCGTTCAGCGAGGCATATACCATCAAGGAAAAGCAGGCCCGTTATGCGCGCCTGAACGAGATTCGCAGCAATATCATGAGCAAGCTCGCCGGCGAAGGCGCTGATCCCTGCTTCCCGGCAGAGAAGGTGCGCGTCGCCATCGAGACGCTGGAATACAACACCGTGCGCGGCAGCATCCTCGCTGGCAAGCCGCGTATCGACGGCCGCGACACCCGCACTGTGCGTCCGATCACCATCCGTACGGGTGTGCTGCCGCGTACCCATGGTTCCGCCCTGTTCACCCGCGGCGAGACCCAGGCCCTGGTGGTCGCCACTCTCGGCACCGCCCGTGATGCGCAGGTCATCGATGCCATCGAAGGCGAGCGCAAAGAATCTTTCATGCTGCACTACAACTTCCCGCCGTACTGCGTCGGCGAGACCGGTATGGTGGGTAGCCCGAAGCGCCGCGAGATCGGTCACGGGCGTCTGGCCAAGCGCGGCGTACAGGCCGTGATGCCAACCATGGACACCTTCCCTTACAGCGTGCGCGTGGTGTCGGAGATCACCGAGTCTAATGGTTCCAGTTCCATGGCCTCCGTGTGCGGCTCCAGCCTGGCCCTGATGGATGCCGGTGTGCCGGTCAAGGCACCGGTGGCCGGCGTGGCCATGGGCCTGATCAAGGAAGGCAGCAAGTTCGCCATTCTCACCGACATCATGGGTGACGAAGATCACCTCGGCGATATGGACTTCAAGGTGGCCGGGACTGAAAGCGGTGTCACCGCGCTGCAGATGGACATCAAGATCGACGGCATCACCCGCGAGATCATGGATGCCGCCCTGAAGCAGGCCCGTGAAGGCCGTCTGCATATCCTCGGTGAGATGAACAAGGCCCTCGCCAAGCCGCGTGAGCAGATGTCCGATTTCGCCCCGCGCTATGAGACCTTCAAGATCAACCCGGACAAGATCCGTGATGTTATCGGCAAGGGTGGCGCTACCATCCGTGCTCTCACCGAAGAGACCGGCACCAGTATCGACATCAGCGATGACGGCACTGTCAAGATCGCCTCGGTGGACGGTGCCGCCGCCAAGGAGGCGCGCCGCCGCATCGAGCAGCTTACCGCCGACGTGGAAGTGGGCATGGTCTACGAAGGCCGTGTGGCCAAGCTGATGGACTTCGGCGCCTTCGTCACCATTCTGCCGGGCAAAGATGGTCTGGTGCACATCTCCCAGATATCCGACGAGCGTGTCGAGAAGGTGAGCGACAAACTGGCCGAGGGTGACCTGATCAAGGTGAAGGTGCTGGAAGTGGACAAGCAAGGCCGTATCCGTTTGTCCATGAAGGCGCTGGCGGAATAACTCACATCGCCGCAGCTGTTGTGCAGAAGGGGCCGCAAGGCCCCTTTTGTTTGGTGCTGGACACTCACTCATTTACGGCACGTATTCGCACTTTCATGGATCGACTGTATAAAATCAGCGATTTCTTCACTCCCCACCTGCGTCTGATCCTGGCGCTGCTGTGCGCCGCCTTGGCGCTCATGTTTGCCTCCCACGCCTCGCCATGGACCGTCTTGCCCTTGCTGTGCGGCCTGTTGTTGCTGTGGGACTATCTGCGCAATAGCGGGGTGTGGATTGCGTTTCGCGCCTTCCGTCAGGGGAATCTGCCGCGCACGCGTCGTACCCTGGCCAGCGTACGCTGGCCCCGGTTGTTGTCGCACCGCAGCCTGGCCTATTACCACTGGTTGCGCGGGGTGCTGGATTCCGCCGATGGCCGCTTGCAGGCGGCGCGCGTGCATCTGTTGGTGGCGGCAACCGGCGCGCTGCGTACCGAGAATGATCGCAGCCTGGTGCAATGCCTGTTGGCGGAGTTGGCCCTGCAGACCGGTGATCACAGGGCAGCGGCAGAACACGTGCGTCTGGCCAATGCGTTGGGACACCATGGTGAGGTGGCTCACATCATCACGGCGTTGCGGAGGCGGTTGGATGGCCCAGCCTGAGCCGTGGTGCCGACTTATTGATGCCGCACTGATCATCAGTGGCGACCTGGATGTGTCCGGCATCATGCGGTTCGAGGCGGAGATAGCCGCCTTGCCGCCCTTGCCTGATCCGTTGCGGCTGGATCTGAGCGGCTTCGATGTCAGCGACGGTTTGGCCGCGGTGGCGGCGGTCGACGCCATGCGCCGCTTGGCACGCGGCCGGCGTCTGGTGTTACAGGGCGCGCCGCAGCTTTTGGCCCATAACCTGTATCGCGTCGGCGACCTGGAAGGCGGCAGTCTGCTGCTGGAGGCGACACGGCAAGACGAAGCCTACGGTTGATGCTTTGAGGTGTTTGCTTGTTTCAACGGAAACGATTTGACTAAAATCAGTTTTCCGCTGAGTAGGGAGACGCTGCCGTGGGCGCAGTCATTCATTCCACCGCATTCGAACCGGCAACCTTGCAGTTGCGGGCCCTCGAGTTGGCGGAGGCCGGCCGCTTTCTGCACAGTCGCGGCTGGGTACCTGCCACCAGCGGCAATTTTTCTGCCCGCTTGGCGGGTGATTACGCGGCCATCACCGCGTCCGGCCGTCACAAGGGGCTACTGGGTGAACAGGACATCATGGTGGTCGATCTGGACGGACGGCCTTACAACGACGCGCGGTGCCCTTCAGCGGAGACCCTGCTGCACACCACCTTGTACCGTCGCTTTTCCGCTGCCGGTTCCGTGTTGCATACCCATTCGGTCAATGCCACGCTGTTGTCGCGTTACAGCAGCAAGGAAGTGCTGCTGGAGGGTTATGAACTGCTCAAGGCGTTCCATGGTGTGACGACCCACAATACCCGTATCGCCGTGCCGGTATTCGACAACGACCAGGACATTCCCCGCCTGGCGGCACAGGTAGAGCAGTATCTGGATGCTCATCCCGATGTATATGGGTATCTGATTCGTGGCCACGGACTGTATACCTGGGGGCGGGATGTGGCGGAGGCCCTGCGCCATCTGGAGGCGTTCGAGTTTCTGTTTCAATGCGCACTGCACCAACTGCGAGGATGATTGCATGAGCCGGCTGGAGATTCGTTGCGCGGGCGACGGTGCGGTTATCACCGTGTATACCGATCACGCGGCCATTGCCGCCCAACTGTCCACTCTCGGTGTGCGTTTTGAGCGTTGGGAGGCTACGCAGCCGCTTTCCGCCGATGCCACTCAGGATGATGTATTGGCCGCCTATGGTGAGCAGGTGCGGCGCCTGACCGGCGAGTACGGCTTCCAGTCGGTAGACGTGGTCAGCCTGCGGCCGGACCACCCGCAACGCGCCGAGTTGCGCAGCAAGTTCCTCGCCGAGCATGTGCACAGCGATTTCGAGGTGCGTTTCTTCGTCGACGGCAGCGGCCTGTTCTACCTGCACGTCGGCGATCATATTTATCTGGTGCTGTGCGAGCAGGGCGACTTGATCAGCGTGCCCGCCAATACGCCGCACTGGTTCGATATGGGTGAGCGGCCCGATTTCAAATGCATCCGCCTGTTCACCGTGGCCGATGGCTGGGTGGCGCAATTCACGGGCAGCAGCATCGCCGAGCGCTTCCCCAGTTTTGATCAATTTGTGGCTACGGCATGATCCGCGCCATTCTTACCGATATCGAAGGCACCACCTCATCGCTATCCTTCGTCAAGGATGTGCTGTTTCCCTATGCGCGGCAGAACATGGCGGCGTTTCTGCATCAGCATGTCGCAGCGCCGGCGGTGGTGGAGCAGTTGGCGGCCGTCAATGCCGTTGTCGGGCGTGAACTCAGTTTGACCGAGGCCGTGGCGCAGCTGCAGCAGTGGATCGACGAGGACCGCAAGATCACGCCACTGAAGGCGCTACAGGGTATGATCTGGGAACAGGGCTACCGCAACGGTGATTATACCGGTCATGTCTATGCCGATGCGGCGCAGCGTCTGCGGGCCTGGTATGCGGCCAGGGTGCGCCTGTATGTGTTTTCGTCCGGTTCGGTGCAGGCCCAGAAATTGCTGTTTTCCCACAGCGATCAGGGCGACCTGACGCCACTGTTTAGCGGTTATTTCGACACCAGCAGCGGCAACAAGCGCGATCCTGCGGCCTACCGTACGATTGCCGCCGCCATCGGATTGCCGGCAACGGACATATTGTTTCTGTCTGACATTGTCGAAGAACTGGATGCTGCACATACTATAGGCATGCAAACCCGACAGCTGGTACGCGGCGGTGGCATCAGTAGTACTGCGCGTCACCGGCAGGAAGCAGATTTCAGCGGCATCACACTTTAAGGAAGCTCTGAATAAGTTTAGAGCTTCCGCGGCACAGGGATGTGCCGCCATTTCCCAACGACGATAAGTCGTTGGGAAATGAAGCGAATCGAAAATCACACGGTTCGATTCGCGTGGTTTTGTCCATGGATGGACTTATGTCGCGGAGCCCATGGATGGGCGGGGCGACCTGAGAAGTCCAGGACGGACTTATTCAGACCTTCCTTAATCAGTTCGACACATACCGCGTTACTGCGGCAGCAGGAGACTTACCATGGCACTGACCCCTTCCACCATGCTTGAACTGGGTACTCCGGCCCCCGATTTTGCGCTGCCCGAGCCAGCCACCGGTGCCGTCGTCAGGCGTGACGACTTCACCGGTAAGCCGTTGCTGGTGGTGTTTACCTGCAATCATTGTCCTTATGTAAAGCACATCGCCGATGCGTTTAGCGACTTTGCGCGCGAGTATCAAGAGCACGGACTGGCGGTGGTGGCCATCAGCGCCAACGACCCGGCGCATCGTGCCGAAGACGGGCCGGAGTTCATGGCGGAAGAGGCTCGGGCCCGAGGTAATCCATTTCCTTATCTGTATGACGAAACACAGGCCGTTGCCAAGGCCTACCGTGCGGCCTGCACACCGGACTTCTTTCTTTTTGACGCCGATCATCGCCTGGTTTATCGCGGCCAATTCGATGACAGCCGCCCCGGCAACAAGCTGCCGGTAACGGGCAGCGATTTGCGCGATGCAGTCAAGGCGGTGCTGGCAGGGTTGTCGGTGCCGGATGACCAGCGTCCCAGCATGGGCTGCAACATCAAATGGCGGCCGGGCAACGAGCCGGACTATTTCGGCTGATTAGTCCTGCAAAAATCCTGCATAGATCAAGATATCTCCCGTGTGCTTGCGGTCACGGCGCCATTTCATTGCGTCGTGGTGTACCGTAACGTAGACTTCCTTCGACGGGGGCGCCGCGACTCGCTGCTGCCCGTGCGCGTTGCTCCAGCGCACCACACGGCGTGGGCGTGACGCATAAAACTAAAATGGGTCATCACTCATTCGAGTGGGTTGAATCACCGCTTTCCCACCTGAGCGGGGTATAGGTCAAGGCCGCCGAGATGGAAATAAATCGCATTGCGGAAGCGCTCCCGATTGCGGAAACCTCTT
>NZ_JBLJDO010000004.1:0-207740 GCF_059410345.1 Sulfurivermis sp.
ACGCCCACAGGCGGTATGCGTCCTCACCTGGGAGCAGGCCTTCGACAAGACCGAGGAAGAGGCGCGCAAGCTGTGCGCCGGCCGCGGCGCCTCGACGGCACACGCCGGCATCGACCTGGCTGCGCTGGAGCGCACCTTGCAGTAACGGCTTGTCGCCCGCACACGGAGGAGGCCACCATGCAACGATTGTGGGGCGCCCGTCCCACGGAAAGCAGGCTAGCCGTTTCGGTTATTTAGCGGGCCGGTACCTGCTCGTAGGCTAGCCCCACCACCCGCCCGCGCCAGTACAACTGTGGCCCCTGCGGCAGCAGCCACGCCACCTCGCCCTGCAACGGCACCCGCATACCATCGCGCTCCGCATAGTCCCACCAGCGTCCCTGCCACGGTGTCGGTATCACCGCGCCGCCCACGCTACGGCCACGCGCCTCGGCACGCACCGTGTCTATCAGACCGTCTTCGCCGAAACGGAACAGCAGGGTCACCACCGTCTCACCGTCCGTCAAGGTCGCCCGCGCCGCCCCCTCGTCCACCGCCTCCCAGCGCACGCCCTGGCTGGGCAACAGCGCCGTGGGATACCACGCCGCCTCGGCTAGGAAACGCATCAACTCCCCCTGCGCCAGCTCCGGCGTGCCGCGCATCTTCGCCAAAGGGATGCAACCGAACAGCGCCGCGTGCAGCATCCCCTCGCCCGCCACATAGGCATCGTGCACATGCACCGGCAGGCCGGGCAGCATGTGGATGCGCGCATCCCACACAAACCCCGGCCGCTGCATAACCGCGCGCTGCCGCGATGTGAATGGTTTCCACGCGGCGCCACTCTCACTCATATTGAAGCTGCCGGCATGCTGCAGCGTAACCGCCGTCACCAGCGGCTGACCCGGTGTCAGCGCGGCGCGGAAGTAACGCTGTACGGGGGCGGGCAAGGAGTCCAGCTCCTGCATGTGAAACGAGCGGGGATTGCGAGGGAGGGCCGCGGCGTCCAGCCGCTTGAATAAAGCCTCTGTGCGGGTACGCCAGCGCGCGCCGCCGCGGAACACCAGCACCACCCCAATCATCACCAGCAGGAAAATCAGCAGCAAGGGTATCCACATCACCAGCCTCCCTGCACAAGGGGTCAATCAGAACGTCTCGCGGCGTCTGCGCGCATTCTCCCACCGCATCGGCTCAGCGTGTAGGGGCGTGATAGAGCGTCTGCCGTAAAGCCCAATAAAAAAGGCCGGGTTGCCCCGGCCTTTTTCACTCCATGAGTGCACAGTCCGCTTACTTGGACTTGGACACCATGTATTCGACAGCGGCCTTCAGCTCGCTGTCGGAGCAGGTGCCACAGGTGCCGCGCGGCGGCATCACGCCGGTCTTGCCCTGAAAGCCGGCGATGGCGTGCTTGACCATGGTGTCCATGCCCTGACCGATGCGATCAGCCCAGGCGGCCTTGTCGCCCAGCTTGGGGGCGCCGGCCGCGCCGGTGCCGTGGCAGGCCACGCAGGAGGCGTTGTATACGGCGTCGCCGGAACGGGCAGCCGCGGCAGGAGCGGCGGCCGGGGCCGGGGCAGCGGCCACGGCGATGGGGGCGCCGGTGTTCAGCTTGCCCACCGGGGCGAGACGGGCCTCCACGGCGGCCGGGCTCATGTCGGCCGCGGCCGTGCCGCCGCCGAGCACGGAGTTCATGATGTTCAGGATCAGGGCCACCAGGCCACCGACCACCACTAGAGTCACCACGGAAGTACCGAAATAGGTATTGGTTTTCTGGCTCACGCCTGTTCCCTCGCTCTCTTGAAGTATTAACGCCGCCTGGGCGCCTGATTACTGAATAATTGGTTATTCCGGCCACTGGCCGTAGATTGGCCGCGTAGTATAGCCGCAAGGGGCCGGGGCCGAAACCCCGCCATGGACGCGCCCGGGCCTGCCATGTAAGCTATGCCGTCCCGCGCGCCCGTAGCTCAGCTGGATAGAGCGCTGCCCTCCGGAGGCAGAGGTCAGGGGTTCGAATCCCTTCGGGCGCGCCATCATTCCCAACCCGCCGACCGGCGGGTTTTTCGTTTCTGTTCCCTATTTTTTGACCGGCGCCAGGTGGTGATTGATGAACGTCGCCGCACGTTGCAAGGCGTCCTTGCTGGCGAGGTCGTCGGCGAAGGTGCGTACATTGGGCGGGCGGAAGTCGAAGCCGCGGCCGACGCCGGGATAGACGATGAGGCGGGCCGGGCGGCCGGTCTTTTCCATGTTGGCCACCGCAGTCTCGATGCCGCGCCGGCGCTGGTACTGCTCCTCCTCGCCGATGAAGATCAGCGTCGGGATGCGCAGCTCGTCGGCCTCGCGGCCATAGCCGTAGACCTGCAGGGCCTCGGGCGCGTTGGGGTCCTGCATATGGGGATACCAGGCCACGTAGCAGGCGAGATCCCTGTCCTGGCGCTGGAAGCTGACGGCCAGCTTGAGGGCGAAATAGCCGCCGCGGGTATGCGAGGCGATGCAGGCTTGTTTGCTGCTGACATCGGGCAGGGCCAGCAGGGCGTCGATGCCTTTGTCCGCGTCGGCCTCCAGGGCGTAATCGTGCTCCACCGGCATGGGCGGGATGAAATGGGCGCGGTAGATATCCGGCGCCAGCACCACGAAACCGCGCGCCGCCAGACGCTTGACCTGTAGCTGGATGAAGTCATCGAGGCCGCGGCGACCGTGGATGTAGAGCACGGCGGGATATTTGCCCTTGCCCGCCGGCCGTGCCACCAGGGCGGGGATACTGCCGCTGGCGCCGGCATAGTCTATCCAGCGGGTGTCCACGGCGTGGTTTGCCGGCGCCGCGATCTGACCGCGCGACCAGAAATCGTCGTCCCACCACCAGGACTGGCCGCCGACGGGCATGGGATTCTTTTCCGCCGCCAGTACGGGGGCGAGGAACAGGGTGGCCACGAGCAGCAGCAGGGGGCGCAGGGCATCAGGCATGGATGAGTCTCCGGGCAGACGGTAACAAGGGACCAGTGTAACGTGCGGGCGCGCTGCGCTGATGTAGTAGTGTGTACAGTACCACGCAGTATTCCCCCGCCCGGCGCATTGACCATACCGGGCCGGGGCGCTAGCTTGAACCCTTCCCTCTCATTCAGGAGCCTGTCATGGCAAGGACACCGCTGTTGCTCATTCCCCTGTTGGCCCTGTCGCTGCCGCTCGCCGCACGCGACATCACCCCTGCCGGCGGTACCATTGCGGCGGTGACGGTGTTTCCCGATCGGGCGCAGGTGACGCGGCTGGTGAAGGTGGAGCTACCAGCAGGCAGCCATACCGTACTGATTGCCAATCTGCCACCGCGCCTCATCGAGCAGTCCTTGCAGGTGCGCGGCCAGGGCAGCGGCAGGCTGCTCATCGGCGCGGTGGAGGCGCGGCGCGTATTCAGCACCCAGCTGACGCAGGAGCGTGAACAGAAACTGGCCGACACCCTGCGCGGCTTGCAGGACGACAAGGCCGTGCTGGACGGGCGCCGGCAGGCACTGGACACCCAGGCGGCCTTCATCGAGAAACTGGCGCAGCTGCCCGCCACGCCGGGCAAGGACCACAGCAGCACCTTCGCGCCGGACACGTGGCCGGCGGCCTGGCAGGCCATCGGCAACGGCATGACCGAGACCAACAAGGCGCGCGTCGCGCTGCAACGGGAACAGCGGCTGCTCGACGAACAGATCAAGAAGGTGGAGCAGGAGCTGAACCAGATGCGCAGCGGGCGCAAGGACAGCATCACCGCCGCCATCCATGTGGAGGCCAGCCAGGCCGGCAGCGCCAGCTTCGAGCTGAGTTATCAGGTGCCGGGGGCGTCGTGGACACCGGTGTACGACGCGCGACTGAGCACCGAGTCACGGGCGCTGCAACTGACCCAGGCCGCCTGGGTGCGTCAGGCCAGCGGCGAGGACTGGAATGAGGTCGTGCTCACCCTGTCCACCGCACGCCCCGCCGCCGGCGCGGCGATACCGGAGTTGCAGCCCTGGTGGATTGATTTTCCGCGCCCCATGCCGACGGCGCCGCGCGCCATGCGCGAAATGAAGTCCGATGAAATGCTGGCCGGGGTGATGTCCGCTGCGCCGGCGCTGGAGGCGCAGGAGCAGGTGGCCGAGGCGGCGGTGGGCGACTTCGCCGTCAGCTACCGCGTGCCGGGCAAGGTGTCGGTCTCCGCCGACAACGCACGCCAGCGCTTCGTGCTGGACAAGCAGGATGTGTCCGTGCAACTGGCGGCGCGCAGCGTGCCGCGCCTGGATGCGCGCGCCTTCCTCTATGCGGAGTTCGATTACGCCGGCGCGGCGCCGCTGCTGCCCGGCGCCTGGCGCCTGACACGCGACGACACCTACGTCGGCGAGGTGATGCAGCCCATGCTGCGCCCCGGCGCCCGCCTCGCCCTCGCCTTCGGCAGCGACGATGCGGTGGAGGTGAAGTATCTGGTGGTGAAGGACGAGCGCGGCGAGAAGGGCGTGTTTAGCAAGGACAACCGCGTGGAGCGGCGCTATCGCATCGAGCTGCACAATCGCCACCGCATCGCGCTGCCGGTGAGCATTTACGATCAAATCCCGGTGCCGCGTGATCAGCAGATCAAGGTCGCCCTCAGCGACGACACCACTCCACCCAGCGAGCGCGACGTGGACGGCCGCGTCGGCGTGCTGCTGTGGAAACAGGAACTGAAACCGCAGGCCAAACAGGTGATCCAGTTCGGCTACGGCGTGAGCTTCCCACAGGGGCGCGAAGTGCCGGGATTCTGAGTTGCGTCGAGCAATGTAGGTTGGGTTAGGCACGGGGGTTTGCGCCGTAACCCAACCTACATGGGAGTTTAACGCGGCACGCAGCGATAGACGGCGAAGGTCTGCTTGCCGTCTTCCACCGGCGAGATCGGTACCACGGTGTCGCCGTCCAGTTCCACCGCGCTGTTGCGCGCCAGGATGTTCAGCTCCTCCTGCACCTTCTGCGCATTGCGTTCGATGCCGGCCAGCTTGGCGAGCAGCGACACGGTGGTCTGCCCCACCTTCTTGCACTTGGTCACTTCCTCGGCGCTCAGCACGCGCACCTTCTCGCCCTGCGCCGTCGGCTCCACCCAGGTACAGGCCGACAACACCAGAACCACGGCCGCCATCAACCCTGCTCGTCTTGCCACATTCATTGCCTTGTCTCCCACGCTGCGAACTACACTGTGAATACTCTAGCTGCAAAGGCCCGCCGCCATGACTGAACTCGGTCACATCGTGCTCTACGTGCGCAATCTCGCACAGTCGCTCAACTTTTACCGCGACGCCGTCGGCCTGCAACAGGTCGGCAGCGTGTTCAACGGCCGCGCCGCCGTGCTCAGCGGCGGACGCAGCCACCATGAACTGCTGCTCATCGAACTGGGCGATGCCCCCGGGCCGCTGGCCGGCCGCCGTCTCGGCCTGTATCACGTCGGCTGGAAGGTGGGCAATTCGCTGGACGAACTGCGCGCCGTCCTGGCGCGGCTGGCGGCATTGGACATCGAAATCGAGGGAATGTCCGATCACACCGTCAGCCAGAGCCTCTATCTCAGCGACCCCGACGGCAACGAGGTGGAGCTGTTCGTGGATGATCCGGCCGTGGACTGGCGCCACGATGCCTCCTGGCTGGAGGCGCCGGTAAAGCCGTTGGACATTTGATCTGTAGACGCCGCATTTGCCCACGGCGTGGACTCCTGCAACAGCACTTTTTTACGCCCGGCCCACATTGCTGTCCGTGGGCGAGTGAAAGTACTCGCTGCCGGCAGCCAGTTCTTCCGTCAGTTGCAACAACTCCGCCAGCCTTGCCTCGGCGGTGCTGAGCGGGGCACAGTCCTCGCAGCGCGGGTCGCCGCAGGGCTGGCGCGAGAACAACCAATACTGGATGGCGCCGGCCAGCAGGCCGTCGGCCACATCCCACAGATCGGCCTCGGCATCGTCGTTGGCGATACGGTTACCCAGTTCCACCGCCTCACGCGCCGCCTCGTCGTAAGCCGTACCCTCACCTTGCATGGAATCCATCGTCGCCTCCCGTGTTGCCTACTGTCAGGAATCCAGCCGCGGCTGCGCTTCCTGGATCACCACCCAGGGCGCCACTACCACCGCCCAGAACACCGCCTGGCGCGCATGCCAGTCGCGCGCCTGCTCCGCCTCGGCACGCGCCACCTGGCCGGACTGCATCCACGCCGCCAGCGCCGCGCTGTCGTCGCGCGCCATGGCGTGGGCCACTTCGATCAGGTCCATCCCCGGCATCACCACCACCACTACGCCGCGGGCGAAATGGCGCTCCAGCTCCGGCCAGGCAATCTTGGCCGTCTCGCTGTTGAGTTTGGCCCGCAAATCCGGTTCCTGCTCAGTCATGGCACCTTACCGATACAAATAGGGGTGTGCATTCTAGCGCATAAATTTGCCCGTTCCGCCCCTGCCACCCCTCGCCGCCACCATCGCCGCCCGCTATAATCCGCGCGCCCTACCCACCGGGTCTTCTTTTCAGGAGGCTAGCCGTGGACAATCCCTGTCTGCGGTGCGGCGCATGTTGCGCCCATTATCGCGTGTCGTTCTACTGGACCGAGGCGGATCCCTTCCTCGGCGGCAGCGTGCCACCTGAGCTCACCGTCCCGCTCAACCACACCCGCGCCGCCATGCAGGGCACGCTGCACAGCCCGGTACGCTGCATCGCCCTGGAAGGCCACATCGGCGATACGGTGAGCTGTACCATCTATGCGCGCCGCTCCTCACCCTGCCGCGAGCTGGAACCCTGGGAGGAAGATGGCACACCCAACGAGCGCTGCAATCGCGCCCGCGCCGCCCACGGCCTGCCGCCGCTCGACCCGCGCACCGATCAGCCAGGACCGGGACATACGCCGCTGCCACTCAGTGCGTAAAATGGCAATTTCCTGATTCGGACGATTTTTCGGCTACCATGGCGCCTTTGTTGATTGCCGTGGAAACCGCCGCATGAATAACCACGAATTGCTGGGCCAACTGAGCGTGCTGCACCAGATGATGAGCCATCTCATCGAAGCGGTGCCCGAAACTGATTGCTACACACGCCACCACCCCGATCTGCCGCCGCTCGCCTGGCTGTTGGGCCGCGCCGTCTATCTGGAGACCTACTGGCTGCGCGAGGTGGTACAGCAGGATGCCGATCTGACGGCACGCGTGCGGCCGCTGTTCGGTGCCGGCGTACAGCCCAGCGCAGCGCTGGTGCAGCAATTACCGCCGCGCGAGCACCTGCTCAACTGGACGCTGGAGGCGCAGGATCACAACACCATGCTGCTGGCCAATCCGGCCCTGCTGCCGCCCCACTCACTGGTGCAGCAGCAGCACCTGCTGCCCTTGCTGCTGCAACAGCAGGCGCAGTTGTGCGAACAGATGCTGGCGCAACTGGCGGAGCGGCGCCTGCAACAAGGGGAACAGTATCGCGTCGCGCAGCCGCTGCGCGCCGCGGCACCCTCCACGGCACACGCCGACGTGCAACAGGGCCATTACCGCGTCGGCGCCAAGGACGACCCGGCGGCGCTGGACAACGAATTGCCGCCGCAGATGGTGCATCTGCATGCCTTCCGCATCGACACCCACCCGGTGAGCAACGGCGCCTGGCTGTCCTTCATCGAGGCCGGCGGCTATGACGCACAGGAGCTGTGGAGCGCCGCGGGCTGGCAGTGGCGCCAGCAGCATGCGCCGCACCCCCATCACTGGCGCCGCGACACGCAGGGACAGTGGTATGGCGTCGGTCTCAATGGCCCGTTCGATCTGCTGGCGGAGGATGCAGTGAACGGCATCAGCCTGCACGAGGCCGAGGCCTACGCGCAGTGGGTGTCATCGCTGGGCGGCACACTGGCCGGCGCCGTGGTGCAGCACGAATATCAATGGGAGGTGGCCGCGCGCACCCAGGCGATCAGCGACTACGGCCGGGTGTGGGAATGGTGCGCCAACCCGTTTCACCGCTATACCGGCTATCAGGCACCGGGCGATGCGGAAGAGGCAACGCAGGACTTCGATGCCGGCCATCACAGCCTGCGCGGCGGCTGTCTGCACAGTCAGCGCATCCAGCGCCGGCGCAGCTACCGCCATCACGCCGCACCGGCGCAGCGCCACCTGTTCAGCGGCACGCGCCTGGTGTTCCCGCCGTCGAAGATGCCGTGGCATAAATAGCCAGCCGCCTCAACGCGAAAAATATTTCCATTGGCTGATTCACGCCGGCCAATACTCCGTGGCGATGCCCTCGCCCAGGTCCGCCTCGATGAGACGGCGACGCACCTCCAGCAATCGTGCGATCAACTGCGGCTCGCGCTGTTCGTAGGCCGCCGCGTCGGGCACGCGGCTGACCACCACGCCGAGCAGTTCGGTGATGGCGTTGCCGATGGAATTCTGCGAGATGGTGACGATCAGCTTGCCCTGCTCATTACGGTAGACGAGCTGCTTGAAGGCCGGCTGCCAGCGGATGGCGTTGGCGTAGGCCGGGTCCTTGATGCAGCGGTCGCGCACCATCTTCGCGGTCTTGAGGAAGTCGTTGTCGAACAGCAGCACGCTCTCCACCTGCGCCGGGAAGTACAGATCGGGCAGCATGGGCGCGTTGCGGCTGGACACCTGGGAGAAGAAGGTGCGGTAGAAATCCAGGAAGCCCTTCAGCACCAGATCGTACTCATGCCAGAAGCGTACGTCCTGTAGTGCGGCAGCACCGCCCGGCACCTCCCAGCTGGGCAGGCCCTGCGGATAACCGGTGAGGTCGATGCGCGCCGAGTCATCGCTCACCGGGCGCAACACCTCCAGATGCAGCGCCTTGCAGATGAATTCGCGGTACACGCCGTGCATGTGTTTCTCGAACAGCGAGTGCTGACCGCCGTCGGTGAGATTGGGGTTGTTGGGATCGGCCAGTTTGGCGTTACGCAACTCGTCCATGGGGAACACGATGAAGTGATTGTGCAACATGCGGATGCTGGGTACGCCGGGCGAGGTGAGCGGCCAGGTGGCATCGAGACTGGCCTCGCCCGCCAGCACCAGATGCTTGCCGGGGTCCGGATACTGCTCCAGCATGTAGTCGATGATGATCTGGTTCATGCGGTTCCACACATGGCGCACGTTCTCCGGCACCTGGGTGCGGCGCACCGGACGGCCAAGGGGATTCAGGATGGTCTGCGAGGTGTTGTAGATGATGGAGGTGTCGAACTCGGTGCTGTGGCCCAGCGCCTTGCGATACAGCAGCAGGTTTTCCGGATTGAGCAGCAGGCCGTTGTTGTGCACCAGGTCGTTGAGATTTTCGGTGCTGTTGAAAAACTCATTGGGCTTCATCCCCGCCGGCACCTCCAGCGGAATGGGACGAAACGGAGTGACGATCTCGCGCGGGCCGCACTGCATGACTACACCTCAGACATTCTTTATGGGCGCATAAGCCGTTGAAATGGTGTGATAATCGGGGGCTGCGCGCACCATAGCACCTTGCACGCCGCAACGGTATACGCCGCAAGGGCAACAACACGCTACGCTAGGATGATGTTTACGGATTACCACCTGCCCCTGTACCGCCCGCCGGGCGAGCGCGACAACCTGATCATCCAGGCGACGCTAGGCTGCAGCTACAACCAGTGCAGCTTCTGCGCCATGTATCGCAGCAAACGCTATCAGGCGCGGGCGCTGGATCAGGTGTATGCGGACACCGACGCGGCGGCACGCGACTGGCCGGATGCGCGCCGGGTGTTTCTCGCCGACGGCGATGCCCTCGCGCTGCCCACACCCCACCTGCTGCAACTACTGGATTATCTGGCGGCGCGGCTGCCGCGCCTGACGCGGGTCTCCTGCTATGCCACACCGGCCAACATCCGTCGCAAGACCGCAGACGAGCTAGCGCAGTTGCGCGCGCACAAGCTCAGCCTGTTGTATGTGGGCATCGAATCCGGCTCGGCGCTGCTCCTGAAGAAGATCACCAAGGGCGCCACGCCACACGGCATCGGCGCTGCGCTGCACCTGGCACGGGCAGCCGGCATCAAGGTCTCGGCCACGGTGATCCTCGGCCTCGGCGGCGTACACTACAGTCAGGAACACATCGCCGGCACGGTCGCGCTGCTGAATAGCGCGCCGGTGACACAACTATCCACGCTGCAACTGTATCTGGACGACAGCATTCGGACGGAGTTCGAACGCAAATACGCTACGCCATTCGAATTGGCGGATGATCATGCCCTGCTGGAAGAACAGCGCCAACTCATTGCCAGCCTGACACCACCACGGCCCATCATCTTCCGCTCCGATCACGCCTCCAATGCGCTGGCATTGGAAGGCACCCTGCCTAAAGACCGTGGCCGTTTGCTCACGCAGATCGATCAGGCCCTGGCCGGGCAGCGGCCCTTGCGGCCGCTGCACCTGCGCGGTCTTTAGCTCAGGCCATCCACAGACCGCAGTCGCAGTCGGCCCGGGTGGCGTCGGGGATGGCGCGTTGCAGCCCGGCCTCCAGGCCGCTCTTCCAGTCGGCGACAAACTGCTGCAGGGATTCGACGAAATCGGCCTCATGCATGGGCCGGTTGCTGGTGCAATGCACGGTGACGCCGCCGTTGCCTTCGGCGGTAATGGTCCACTGCACGGCGTTGAGGCAGGCCGGCAGCATGAAACGCACGCCATCGCGGATCACGTCGCGGCGCACGCGCATCTCGCCCCAGACACAATAGATGTCGCCGCGATCGCCTTCGTGCGACAACACCTTGTCGATGGACGCGCACCATTGCGGCAGGTTGTCGATGCGCAGGTGGCGTTGCAGGTCTTCGGCGCGCAGGCGCACCGGGGTGGTGGCAAAAAACTCCATCTACTCCTCCTCACTGGGTGTGGATCTTGTTTTTTCAGTGGCTCCCGATACGTATGATTTTTGTGGTCTTTTCCGCAGCGGGCCTGGCGAATGTAGCACGATCCGGCCCGGACACGCCCCCTCCCCTGCGCACGGCGGAGGGAGATGACGGCGTGGTGGCGCAACGTAGCGTAGAATGCGCCAGACCACATTGATCCCGATCATGACCGACATCGTTCTCGCCACCCTCAACGCCAAGTATCTGCATGCCTCCCTCGGCCTGCGCTATCTACTCGCCAACATGGGCGAGCTGCGCCCGCACACCCGGCTCATGGAGTTCGTGTGGGATCAGCGCAGTACGGAGATCGCCGAGCGCCTGCTGGCAGAGGGGCCGCGCATCATCGGCCTCGGGGTCTACATCTGGAATGCACGCGAGACCCTGCAACTGGTGCAGGTATTGAAGGCGGTGGCGCCGGAAGTCATCATCGTGCTGGGCGGGCCGGAGGTGAGTTACGAACAGGACGAGCAGGCCATCGTCGCGCTGGCCGATTACGTCATTGCCGGCCAGGGCGATCTGGCCTTCGCCGCCCTGTGCCGTGCGCTATTGGCCGGCACACGGCCAGCGCAGAAGATCATCCACGCCGCACCACCACCGCTGGAACAGCTCACCCTGCCCTACGACGAATATACGGACACCGACATCGCCCAGCGCCTGGTGTATGTGGAGGCGTCGCGTGGCTGTCCGTTCAAGTGCGAGTTCTGCCTTTCCGCCCTGGACAAGACCGCCTCGCCCTTCGTCCTCGACCAGTTCCTCGTGGCGATGGAGCGGCTGCACGCACGCGGTGTGCGCCACTTCAAGTTTGTCGACCGCACCTTCAATCTCAACGTCAAGGCCAGCCGCCGCGTGCTGCAATTCTTTCTCGATCGCCTGAGCGACGATCTGTTCCTGCATTTCGAGGTGATCCCCGATCACCTGCCCGACGGCCTGAAGGAACTGCTGGTGCAGTTTCCGCCCGGCACGCTGCAACTGGAGGTGGGCGTGCAGAGCTTCAATGCGGCGGTGCAGCAACGCATCAGCCGCAAGCAGGACAACGTAGCGACGGAACAGAACCTGCGCTGGCTGCGCGAGCATACCCACGCCCACCTGCACGCCGACCTCATCATCGGCCTGCCGGGCGAGGGCCTGACCAGCTTCGCCGCCGGCTTCAACCGGCTGTGGGCGCTACGCCCGCACGAAATCCAGGTGGGCCTGTTGAAGCGCCTGCGCGGCGCGCCCATCGCGCGCCACACCGCCGAGTTCGCCATGCGCTACGACCCGCAGCCGCCCTACACCCTGCTCGCCAACCGCGACCTCGACTTCGCCGTCATGCAGCGCCTGACGCGCTTTGCCCGCTACTGGGACCTGGTGGCCAACTCCGGCCGCTACGCCCACACCCTGCCCCTGCTGCTGGGCAGCGACGCCTTTGGCCGCTTCCTGCGCTTCTCCGACTGGCTCTATTCCATCACCGGCCAGACCCACAAGATCGCCCTGCCGCGTCTGTTCCAGCTGCTGCATCAGGCCCTGGTCGAGGTGTTTGCCGTGCCGGAGCAGGACAGCCTCACCGCCCTGGCCCAGGATTGCGCCGCCTTCGGCGCCAAGGGCTGTCCCGACTTCCTGCACGGCCACCTGCAACAGGTGCAGCAGGCCGCCCGCCGCAACGCCCCGGCGCGGCAGGCGCGGCATCTGCAAAACTGACCGGCCCCAAAAGCATCAGGCCCGCGGAGGAGACTCCGCGGGCCTGATGGTATCGAGCGCAGCGCTTACACGCAGCCGGTGGGCTTGGGCAGGCCGCCGTACTTGGTGATCGGCTTCATCGGACCGGTCAGCCACAGCTTGAACATCTCCTTCTGGTCCGCCTCCAGGTACTTGGAGAACTTGCGGATCGGCGGCACCGAACCGAATTCCTCGTAGTATTCGCGGGCCTTCATGATCTGATGCCACTTCTCGTCGGTCAGCTCGACACCGTCGGCCTCGGCCATGGCGCGGCCGATTTCCGGGGTCCAGATGTTCATATTGGTGAGGTAACCGTCACCGTCACGATCTGGCAATTGCATGGGATTTCCCTCCATATATGGTTTAAGCCTTACAGGGCACCGCAGGGCGGCGCCGCATACCTGAGTAATGTTGTTGGGTATTAAAGCAAATACCTTGCTGGTGGGTCAAGTATTATTTTGCGAAATCACAAGAACCGGAACTGCTGTTCCATACGGCGCCGCAACGCGGTGTCGGGCAGGGGGGCAAGACCGGCGTCCATGTTTTCCCGCATGTGTGCCACCTGGGAGGTGGCCGGGATGGCGCAGGTGACGGCCGGATGGGAAACGACGAAGCGCAGGAAGAACTGCGCCCAGTTGGCGCAGCCGGCCTCGGCGGCCGAGGGCGGCAAGGGCTGACCACGCACCCGGCGGAACAACTCACCGCCGCGGAAGGGGCGGTTGGCGATGACCGCGATACCGCGGTCCTGCGCCAGGGGCAACAGGCGCTGTTCCACCTCGCGATCCTGCAGGTTGTAGGTGAGCTGGACGAAATCCAGGGGCTGGGTACGCATGATCTCCTCCAGCTCCGCGTGGCGCCGGCCGTGGGAGGTGGTCACCCCCAGATAGCGGATACGCCCCGCCGCCCTCCATTCGCGCAAGGTCTCCAGATGCACCTCCCAGTCCAGCAGGTTGTGTACCTGCATCAGGTCGAAGCGGGCGACGCCCCACAGGCGCTGCGAGGCCTCCATCTGCTGCACCCCCAGCCAGCGGCCGGGGGTCCACACCTTGCTGGCGGCAAACAGCTGCGCGGGGCGCCCCAGGCGCGCCAGGCTCTCGCCCAGCACATCCTCCGCCTGGCCGTACATGGGCGACGAATCCACCAGGCGGCCGCCGGCGGCAAAAAAGGCCTCCAGCACCCGCAACCGCTGCGCCCGCTCGCCGGGCAGATGGCCGACATCGAAGGTGATCCAGCTGCCCATGCCAATCACCGGCAGCTGCTCGCCGCTGGACGGAATGGGCTTGCTCACCAGGGCGCGGGCCTGCGCCAGGGGCAGCGCCGCCAGGCCGGCCAGGCCGCCGCACAGGCGCAAAAATCCGCGGCGTGATGTCACCGGCGATCAGCGCCCGAAGGTGGCGCGCAGGAAGGTTTCCAGTTCCGCCCAGGACTGGGCGTCGGCCTCGGCGTGGTAGGCCAGCGGCATGCCGAAGCGCTGACCGTAGGTATCCGCGTCGGGGTTGGTGAAGGCGTGCTTGGCGCCGGGATAATTCACGAAGCGGTAATCCACACCGGCGGCCGACATCTCCTGATGGAACACCTCGATCTGCTGCTCCGTCACCATCGGATCAGCGGCGCCGTTCAACACCAGCACGCGGGCCTTGACCTTGCCCGGCTGGGCCAGCTGCTTGGTGGCGATGGCGCCGTGAAAGCTCGCCACGCCCTTGAGGTCGACGCCGTCGCGCGCCATGGCCAGCACCACGCCGCCACCGAAGCAGTAACCGATGGCGGCGGTGGCATTCGCGGCCACCGTGGGATGCTGCTCCAGCAGCGCCTTGGCGGCGAGGAAGCGGGCGCGGCGCTGCTCCATGTCGCTGTTCACCGCCGTGGCGAACTTGCCGGCGTCCTCGGGATGCTCGGCGGTCTTGCCGTCGCCGTACATATCCACCGCCAGCGCGGTATACCCCATCGCCGCCAGCATGCGTGCCCGCTTGCGCGCATAGTCGTTGTGCCCCCACCACTCGTGCACCACGAGCACAGCGGGGCGCTTACCCTTGACCGCATCGTCATAGGCCAGATAACCCTTCATCACCGTATCGCCGGCGCGATAGCTCACCTCTTCGCCCACCACGGCGGCGTGAGCCTGCATTCCGAACAATGCCAACAACAAGCAACCGAGCATCCGTTTCATGATGGTTTTCCTCCAGGGGATTATTGGTATGGCACAAGGATAGGCGGCGTGAGGGTGCAATTCCATGGCCTTGAAATGCCCTTCACCGCAAAGGCGCAAAGAGCACAAGGGCAATGAAAACCGAACCATCAGCGCAGACAACGAAGAGCACCAAGATGGCGGACGCGCATCCTTTGCCATCTTGGCGCCGCTGCGGTGAATATAGTTATTCAGGCGTCGCCGTCGGCGCGGCAGCAATTGCGACCGGCGGCCTTGGCACGGTACATGGCGGCATCGGCACGAGCGAAAACCGCATCGGCCTCGTCCTGTTCGCGGAACTGCGCCATGCCGCAGGAGATGGTGATCAACACACGCTCGCCGCGATAGTGGAATTCGCAGGCCTCCACCGCAGCGCGGATCTTCTCCGTCACCACACGCGCCTGTGTCAGATCGGTCTCTGGCAGCAGAATGACAAACTCTTCACCGCCATAACGGGCGACGAAGTCCGCCTCACGCACCTGGCTGGACAACACCTTGGCCACCACCTTGAGCACCTTATCGCCGGCCTGGTGACCGTAGGTGTCGTTGATGCGTTTGAAATTGTCTACGTCCCATACGGTGAACACCAGGGGCGAGCGGTAGCGTTTCCAACGCGCATATTCCTGCGCAATGCGCTCGTTATAGGCCAAACGGTTGGGCACTTCGGTCAACGGGTCGAGCAGCGCCTGGTTACGTTCATCACGGATGCGCTCCCGCAGGGCGGCAGACTCCTCCTCCAGATTGCGCAGCCGTGCATTCAGCTTGCGTACCTCCGCCTCCGCGCGCTCGATGCGCTCATCCTCGTTGCTGCGGAACACCTCCATGTGCCGGCGAATGGTGTCAACGCGTTCCTGCACCGTCTGCTTGAGATGATCCAGGTTCTGTGCCCAGCGCACCGAATCCTCGATGCCCTGCACCTGCACCTGTACCTCGGCATCCAGCGCCCGCCCATCCTCCACCGTCTCACGATGGGCCGCGACGGCGCCCTGCAGGCTCATGTCCAGCTCGCGCAGATTCTGCGTGAGTTGCTTGAGAAAGGTTTCGACCTCTGCGCGCTCGGTCTGCGCCCGCGTGCGCATGGTGGTGACCAGATCGGCAATTTGCCCCAGGATCTGTTCCAACTCCTCCTCGTCCGCCGCCAGGGCAAGGGCCGCCTTGATCGCCTCTGCCTGACCATGCAACTCCGCCGGCACAGCGAGGCGCTCCAACAATTGCAGCAATACCTCCTGCGGAGACAAGGTGACTGCTGAAGCAATCGTGGCGGCAGATTGCGGTAACAACGCGGCCAGCTCTGCGGTCACCCGCTGCAACTCATCCCGGCGACTGGCGGCGCCGGCGCGCGCGCGCAGTTCGGCAGGGGCTGCTGCCGCCACCAGCAACTGGGTCAGCACCGTCTTGGCCAGGGCCAACCCATCCGCTGCTTCTCGCTGTGGCGGGAGCGGCGGCACCGATACGGCAGGTGCGGCGGCCGCAGGCGGGGCTTCCTCGCGGCTGAACAGGCGCCCCAGCAGGCCCTTGCCCGTAGTCGTCTCTCCTTCCGCATGCTGTTCTGCGACCCAATCGAAGGCCTCGCCGATGAGCGTGATCAGGCCCTGCAAGTGGGGTTGATAGTCGGCCTCATCGCTCAAACTACTGAGCGATTTGCTATAGGCCTTGGCCTTGTGACCCAGTCCGCGCGGAAAGTTGATGCCGTCAGCAAGACGGCGCAGCACCTCCAGCGGCGCCGGCGGCTTGGCGTGGCTGCGCCGTTGCTGGTCCAGGCGCATCAGGTGCTCCGACAGGGACTGGATCAATGCCTCCAGTTCGGCGCTGCCGGTGTTCTTGCGAATGGCCGTGCGCAACGTGTCGAGCTGCTGGTTCAGTTCCCGATCGCTGCTGTCGGCTGCCAGGGTCAGGCGCGAGATGCACTGGCGCAGCACGTTTTCCGTCTGTCGCCACGCCTTCTCCTTGCGCTCAAGCTGCGTCAGCCCGTCGTAGTATTTGCTGCGCCACTGTTCGAGTTCACGTGCGAGGCGCTCGTCCTGCGTCATGCTGTTCTCCCTAACGTCGAGGCGGGTGGAACCCCCTCTCGATAATTTTCTATGCCGGCAGGTGTATGTCTTGGGGCAGTATCAGCTCCATCGCCACCGGCAGATGATCGGAGCAGGCGTGATTGACCACATGGCAACTGGCCACGCTCAGCTCCGGCGTCACCAGGATGTGATCGATGCTGCGGTTGGGGCGCCAGCTGGGGAAGGTATGCCGTTCCTCGACCGGCTCGCACAGGCGCGTGCGCCGGAACAGGTGCCTCATCTCCGGGCTGCCCGGCGCACAGTTCATGTCCCCCATCAGCACCGCGTGGCGGTAATCGGCCAGCAGTTCACTGACGAAATCCAGCTGCATCAGGCGCGAACGCCTTCCCAGTGCGAGGTGGATCAGCACCACCGCCAGGGAATTTTCCCCATGACCATAACGCACCAGCAGCGCGCCACGCCCCGGCATCATGCCGGGCAGACGGTGTTCGGTCACTTCGCTGGGCATCGTACGCGACAATAGGCCGTTGCCGTGCTGGGCCAGCTGACCGAGGTCACGGTTGAGCTGGTGATGCCAAAAGGGAAAACCGGCCTTCTGCGCCAGGTATTCGGTCAGATGTACGTAACCGGTGCGGTGCGAGCCTGCATCCAGTTCCTGCAAGGCCACGATATCAAAATCGGTGATCAGCTGCGCCACGCGATCCAGATTGCGGAAACGGCAACTGGCAGGCAGCACATGCTTCCACAGATTGGTGACGTAGTGATGCGGGCGCGAGCTGCTGATGCCCATCTGCACGTTGTAGCTGAGCAGCCGCAGCCGGTGACCCGGCGGCTGCACTGAACTAGGCAGGGCGGCGTCGTTCATGGCCGCCTCAGATGGGACAGACCATTTCGCCGAGCTTGGCGGTAAGCTTGAGGTTTTCACCATAGTCCACCGGACAGTCGATGATACTCACGGTATCGTCGGCCAGCGCCTTCTGCAACGTCGGCAGCAGATCGGCGACGCGCTCGATGCGATAGCCCTTGGCGCCGAACGATTCGGCGTATTTGATGAAATCGGGGTTGGTGAAATCCACATAGGAGGCGCGGCCGAACTGGTTCAACTGCTTCCACTTGATCAGGCCGTAGCCGTTGTCATTCCAGATCAGGATCACCATCGGCAACTTGAGGCGCATCGCCGTCTCGATCTCCTGGCTGTTCATCAGGAAGCCGGCATCGCCGGTCACTGCCACCACCTTGCGTTCAGGATAGGCCAGTTTGGCGGCAATGGCGCCGGGCACGGCGATACCCATGCTGGCAAAGCCGTTGGAGATGATGCAGGTATTGGGATATTCACAGCGGAACATGCGCGCCATCCACATCTTGTGCGCGCCCACATCGCAGATCACGATGTCTTCCATGTCCAACGCCGTGCGCAGGTCCCAAATCACCTTCTGCGGCTTGACCGGAAAACTGTCGTCGTTCTTGTGTGACGACATTTCCTCCACCAGCGCGTCGCGCAGCGGGCGCATGCGATGGCCCTGGTGCGGCGTAGCCAATTCACCGATGCGCACCAGCGAATGCTTGATGTCGCCCACCACCCCCACCGCCACCGGATAGTAGGCGTCCACCTCCGCCGGTGTGCTGTCGACATGGACAATGATGCGATCGCGCGTCGGATGCCATAGATAGGGGTGATACTCCACCAGATCGTAGCCGACACAGATAATCACGTCGGCGGTGTCGAAGCCGCAGTTGACGTAATCGCGCGCCTGCAGGCCGACGCTGCCCAGTGCCTGTGCATTGCGCGCGAAGGGCACCACGCCCTTGGCCATGAAGGTATTGGCCACCGGGATATTGAGCCGCTCGGCAAAATCGGTGAGCTGTTGCCAGGCCTTGGCGCGCACCACCCCGTTGCCGGCCAGGATCAACGGCGCCTTGGCATTGGAAATCAGCTCGGCGGCACGATTGACGCGATCGGCGGACGGCTCCGGCTGGGACGGATTCTTTACCGGCAGGGGAAGTTCGTCGACCTCGTATTTGGCGATGTTCTCGGGAAACTCGATGAAGGCGGCACCGGTCTTCTCCGTCTGCGCCAGCTTGAAGGCCTTGCGCACCACCTCGGGGATGACATTGGGGGTGAGCAGGCGCGAGGAATACTTGGTGATGGGATGGAACATCAGCTCCAGGTCCAGCACCTGGTGCGATTCCTTGTGCAGGCGCGTGGTAGCGGCCTGGCCGGCGATGGCCACCAGTGGCGCGTGATCCATGTTGGCATCGGCCACACCAGTAATCAGATTGGTAGCGCCGGGGCCGAGGGTGGCGAGACATACACCGGCGCGGCCGGTGAGACGGCCGTAGACATCGGCCATGAAGGCGGCGCCCTGTTCATGGCGCGTGGTGATGAACTGGATGGGCGAGTCCTGCAAGGCATCCATCAGGTCGAGGTTTTCCTCGCCGGGGATGCCGAAGATGTACTCGATACCCTCGTTCTCCAGGCACCGGACGAACAGTTGCGCCGCCTTCATGGCATTTACTGCTTGCTGGTCGCCGTAGAGGTGGTCTTCCGCTCCTGCGCCACCAGATGGTCCACTACATTGAGCATGCCCTGGTAGCTCTGTGCCATCGGGCCATCGGTGCGGAACTTACCGGCCACCACCATGGCAGGAACACCGCTGATGCCGTAGCGCTGGGTCAAACGCTCGGCGCGGTTCACCTTCACGTCCACAGCGAAGGACTTGAAGGTATCAAGGAATTTTTTCTCCTCGACACCGAACTCGCCGAAGAAAGCGGCCAGCTGCTGCTCGGTGTTGAGCAGGCGCTTCTGCTGGTGCAGTGCATTGAACATGGGCGTATGAATCTTGTCGACGATGCCTAGCACCTCGGCGGTGTAATAGGCACGCGCATGCAGGCGCCACTGGTTGCTGTTGAAGATGGCGGGGATGCGGATGAACTCGACGTGCTCCGGCTTGCGCTTGAGCCAGTCGTGCAGGAACGGTTCGAAGTTGTAGCAATGACCACAGCCATACCAGAACAGCTCCACCACCTCCACCTTGCCGGCGGCGCTAGGCGCCGTCTCGACCGGGGTCTCCAGGCGGGCGTATTGGAAGCCCTCGTAGATATCGTCGGCGGCATGGGCCGACAGGGCCGCCAGCGGCAGCAACAGCGCCAGGAGGGTCCGGGCGACATATTTTTTCATGGGTGTGACTCCTAACGTCGGAAGGGCGGCCGGACCGCCGGATGAATGTTGCAACTATACCACCGGTTCGCCATCGGGGAGAGGCGCGGTCTTTCCCGCTCCACAGGGGCGTTCTATGCTATGACAGACATCGAACAGGGGAGTTGCCATGGCCACGGACAATACCATAAACCTGACGGAGTTCCTGAGCCAGCAGTACCTGTGCGAATCGCTGACCCTGCGCGAGGTGCAAACCCTGCTGGAGTTCACCGAGCTGGTCACCTTCAAGAAGAACGCCATCATCGCCGACATCGGTGAGGTGGGCGAAGCGCTGTACTTCATGCTCAAGGGCGAGGTGGCGCTGATCTACGAGGCCGACGGCCAAATGGTGGAGATCGGTGGCATCAAGGAAGGCGAGCTGGTGGGCGAGATGTCCTTCTTCGACCGCGAACCGCGCTCGGTGCGCCTGTTGGCCAAGTCCACCGACACCCGCCTGCTGCGGCTGTCCCGCACCATGTACCAGCGGCTGCGGGTGGAGCACCCGTTCATCGCCGTCAACCTGCTCGAACACGCCATCATCAACCTGGACCACCTGTTCCGCCGGGTGAGTCAGGATGTGGCGACCTTCTCGCGTTATGTCTACGGCGGGAAGAAATAGAAACGCGGCACAGATAGAAGGTGCCTGCCGCGCAGGCAGCGCGCGCAGGCACCCGTATCTTTATTGCTGCTGTACCTGGAGTTACAGCGTGCCGTAGGAATGCAGGCCGGACAGGAACATGTTCACGCCGAGGAAGGCGAACAGAGTGATGAACAGGCCAACGACGGACCACCAGGCCAGCGGCCCGCCGCGCCAGCCCTTGGTCAGACGCAGGTGCAGCCAAGCGGCATAGTTCAGCCACACGATCAGCGCCCAAGTCTCCTTCGGATCCCACGACCAGTAACCACCCCAGGCCTCCGCCGCCCACATGGCACCGAGCACGGTTGCCACGGTGAAGAAGGCAAAACCAAGGGCGATGGCCTTGTACATCACGTCGTCCATCTGTTCCAGACTGGGCAGACGGGCAGCCAGCCAGCCATTGGGGCGGCGTTCCACCAGCAGGTAGGCGATGGCCACCATCGCCGCCAAAGCGAAGCCGCCGTAACCGATGAAATTGGTGGGGACGTGGAGCTTCATCCAGTAGCTTTGCAGCGCCGGCACCAGCGGCTGGATCTCGTGGGCACCGCGGGCAAAGGCATACCACAGCAGAAAGGCCACCGCCGCAGAGATCACGGTGAGGACAAAACCACCCAGTTGGCGATTCTTGTAGCGCTCTTCATAGAACAGGTACATCAGCGCGGTAATCACCGCAAACAGGATGAACACCTCGTACAGATTGCTCACCGGGATGTGACCGACATCGTGGCTGATCAGATAGGACTCGCGCCAGCGCACCATCAGACCGGTGAAGCCCATGGCTGTCGCGCTCCAGGTCAGCGCGCTGCCGACGCGGTTGGAGAAATCGGAGCGGGCGAACATACCGAAGAAATAGGCAAAGGTGGCCATCACGTAGAGGGCGCTCATCCACATGATCGCCGACTGGCTGCTTACCAGATACTTGAGGAAGAAACTGGTCTCACCGCGCGCCAAGTCTTCACCGTACAGCCAGATGGCGAACAGGCTGAGCAGGGCGATGGCCAGGCTCAACTGCCGTGTCGGCTTCCATGCCCAGCCCAGCCAGATCAGGGTGGCGGCCGTGCCGTAGAGAATGCCGATTTCATAGTTATCCATAAACTCGGCGTAATGCACATGGGAATAGATGGTGCCGGCCACGGTGAGCAGCGCCCACAGCCAGTCAAACCACCCCAGCCGCTTGAGCAGCGGCTGTTGCTTGAATTCCTGTTCCAGATAATCGCTCGATACGGACATCACTACCACCTCATCATTCAACTTGCATCGACACGCTGCGGAAGCGTCTTTTCCAGTTCGGCCTGCAACGCGCGGAACTCATGCTCGAACTCCGTGCGGTTGCGGTGACCGCTACCGGCGAACAGCACCGCGCTGCCGGCGGTGCGCGGTGCCAGATAAACCCACACACGGCGCTGGTGCATGTAGAACATCATGAATACACCGACCATCAGCATAGCGCATCCGAGGTAGACGATATCCTTGCCCGGTGAACGGGCAATTTGCAGACCGCTGGCCTCGATATGGTCAAAGGCACTCAACTGCAGATAGAACGGCGAGCCATAAGCCCCCAGCATCGACAGGGTATTAAGGGCATCATCAAAGAACTGGCCATCCTCTTCCGAGATCCCCTGCGCCACATCAACACCCTCTGCACGCAGCACCTCGATGTACAACGCGCCCAACACGCCCTGTAATACGTTGACGTAGGAGTTGATAGCCTCCTGGCGCTGCTCGGCGGCGATGTTGGCCTCCGCGTGTTTGACCAGACCTTCAATGCCTTGCTCGGCGAACAACAGTACCAGGCGACCGATGGATTCGATCATCGTGGCACGCACCTGCTGGCTGGCCGCGTCGCTGTTCATCATATCGCCCAGCTGCGCCTCGACGATGCGGCGCACCCGGGCACCATCATGGGCCGCGGCCAGCAGCGCCATGAAGCGCTGCGGTGTGCCGGCGCCGTCGGCGGGGATGTAGAGATAACGGTATTCTTCGCTCGGCGTGGCGCGCATGCCGCTCATGAAGAAGCGCCGCCCCTGCAATTCCACCGGCAGCATGTAGTTGACATACTCCAGCGCCTCACCGGCCGGGTTGCGCAGGCGGAACACGAAGCTCGGGCCGTAGTTGCGGTGTTTCTTGCCGCTGGCATCGTCCTCATCAACGGGGAATATGTTGTACAGCTTGAAGTCGCTGAACTCCAGGGTGCGTTCGCCACGCGTGGTGGTCAGCCGCAGAAAGCGGTTCACGTTGCTGGTCAATTCCAGCGGTTCCTGATGCGGCAGATCCAGCGACCAGGCGCGCATGGTCAGGCCGGAACCGCCGTCGCCAAAGCTCGATTGATAGATGGCATAGCCCTTATAGATCAGTGGGTGATTCACTGCGATGGTCTGGCGCAACGGCTCGGCCAGGTCATCGTCGTGGATCACCAAATCGCTCTCGAATGACTTGGGCATGCCGGTGGGGTAGTGCTCGACACGGAACTGTTCCAGTTCGATGGTGAATGGCAATTCCTGCACCAGATAGCCGTCGCGCAGCTGGAGGAACACCACGCTGCTGGCGCCACCCTCGGGAATGCTGATGCTGCCACGGAAGGAGAGATTATCGGTCCCCAGCGTGCTCTCCGCCGGCACTTCGCTGGCGGGCAGGTCGCGCGTTTCCGCACGCAATTCGCCGCGCAATTCCTTCCACTTCAGCGGCAGGTTGCCGTCGATGAGGCCGCCGAGGCAGATCACCACGATGGAGACATGGGACAGGATGTAACCGAGGCGTCCGAGCGCGCCCTTCATGGCGGCCACGGTGGTCTGTTCGCCCTTGGCGTTCCTGCGCACACGGTAGCCGCGCGCATTCAGCAACGCTTCTGCACGTGCCGCCGCATCACCGCTACTGTAGGCGGTGTCCCACTCCGCCTTGAGGTGGAAGCTGCGCAACGACTTTTCCTGTACATCGACGCGGTAATGGCGCATGTCGCGCAGGATGTGCGGTGTATTGCGCCATACACACACCGAGGTGGAAATCAGGAGGATGCCCAGCAATACCAGGAACCACATCGCGCCATAGATATCGAACAGACCCAGCGCCCTGAACACCTCGAACCAGAACGGCCCGAATTTCATTACGTAATTGGTGTAGGGCTCGTTCTGCTGCAGTACCGTGCCGATGATGGAGGCAATGGCGATCACCACCAGCAGGGTGATGGCCAGATTCATCGAGCCGAGGAATTCGAGTGCAATGGCGCCCGTGCTGCGCCGCGGGCGCACGGGAGGTATCTTGTCGTTCAACTAAAACCCTGCCCTGAGTGATGTCGCGTGTGGTGTTTGAGCCGCGCAGCGCGCAGAAGTTGCGTGCTGCCGCTTTGGAGTTGCCGATGATAGCACGCAAAATGCAGAAGGGCGGCCATGGGCCGCCCTTCCAGGGGTGCTGCCGTACTGCGTGGATTTCAGTGCAGACCGGCGATGTACTCAGCCACCGCTTCGATCTGTGCATCGGTCATCTTGCTGGCGACGTCCCGCATCATGTTGGCCGGGTCGTTGCTGCGCTTGCCATCGCGGAAGTCCTTCAGCGCCTTGACGGTATAGGTCACGTGCTGACCGGCCAGGGCGGGGAACTTGGCGGCCGGGTTGCCGCTGCCGTTGGGGCCGTGGCAAGCCATGCAGGCCGCCAGGCCCTTGCTGGCATCCCCGGCACGGTACAAGGTCTCGCCGGGGGCGGCCTTCTCGGCATTGGCAGAACCGATGGTGTGCTTCTGGCTGGCGTACCAAGCGGCCAGGTCGGCCACATCCTGTTCGCTCAGCGGGGCGGCCATACCGGTCATGGTGTCATCCTTGCGTGCACCGGACTTGAAGTCCATCAGCTGCTTGCTGATGTACTGCGCGTGCTGACCGGCCAGGCTCGGCCACATCGGCACCATGCTGTTACCGTCCATGCCGTGGCAGGCGGCGCACACCGCGGCCTTGCCCTGGCCCGCGCTGGCGCTGCCGGCCGCATGGGCCGACCCGAGGGCGCCCAGCAGCAGGGCTGCAATCGCTAGTCTGTTCATTAAATTACCCAACTATTTGCTTGTTACTTGCTCTGGGAAACCATGTAGTCCGTGGCGGCCTTCAGGTCAGCTTCGGTGCAGGCGGCGCAGGTGCCCTTGGGCAGCATGGCGGTGCCCGGCTTGCCGTTGAGGGCCACGCCGTACAGCTTGTCCATGCCCTGGGCAATACGCGGGGCCCAGGCAGCCTTGTCGCCCAGACGGGGGGCGTTGGCGGCGCCAGAGGCGTGGCAGGCCACACAGGACTTGTCGTATACGGCCTTGCCGTCTGCGGCCTGGGCGGAAACGGAGATCATCATTGCGCCAGCAGCGCAGGCAACCAGGAACTTGTTCATTTAGCGGGCTCCTACTTCAAAAAGAAATCAATTCAGGAAAGCGTTTGATTATGCGGGTTGGCGTACGATAATGCCAAGCTTCGTATGCCCCCTCCAAAAAGACAGGGCTATATACCAACAATGGGATACGCCGGTCAACAACAGGGGCTGGGATACCGGCATTTTTCCCCTGAACTCCCGCCTAACCGGTGCAATTACTGATGAATGCCGTCAATCATTACCGCCAGGCCCAGTTCCTGCTCGGCGCCCAGCATCTGCACCAGCTGCCCGCCGATACGGGCATTGAGGTCGCCTTTGCCGGCCGCTCCAACGCCGGCAAATCCAGCGCCCTCAACACCATCACCGCCATCAAGGGGCTGGCGCGCACCAGCAAGACGCCGGGGCGCACCCAACAGATCAACCTGTTCGGCCTCGACGGGCAACGCCGCCTCGCCGACCTCCCGGGTTATGGCTACGCCAAGGTGCCGCCGGCCATCAAGGAGCACTGGCGCAAGACCCTGGAACAGTACTTCAACACCCGCAACTGCCTGCGCGGCCTGATCCTGCTCATGGACGTGCGCCACCCGCTCACCGAGTTCGATCAGATCATGCTGAACTGGTGCCGCCACCGGAACATGGCGGTGCATATCCTGCTGACCAAGGCGGACAAACTCAAGCGCGGGCCGGCCTCCGCCGCCCTGCAGCAGGTGCGCCGTTTCCTCGCCGCCTACCCGGAGGCCTCGGTACAGTTGTTTTCCGCCCATGACGGCCAGGGCGTGGATGAGGCGCGGGCATTGCTGGATCGCTGGTTTGGCTACGGCGCCGACGCGGCGGAAGAAATGACGCCGGCCGAGGGTTAGGCAAAAAAAAGCCCCGGTGCCGAAAGGGGGGGGGAAGGCAGCCGGGGCGTATCTAAATTGCCCGGCTTAGGGGGAGGAAGCCGGGCAGTTGTTCCCACCAGGGAGAGAAGAGTGGGAAAGCGCAGAGCGCTTGACCAATACGACTGACCCCGACCCAAAAAGTTCTGCGATTCCCCAATCGCATCATTAATTATTTTAATGTCGTCAATTAATTTACCCAATGAACCCGGCGTGCCGCGCTCGCCAGAGCACGGCTCAATGCGCCTCATCCCAGTTGCCGCCCACCCCGACATCCACCACTAGCGGCACCTTGAGTTCCGCAGCACCGGCCATCAGGCGGGGGATCTCGGCCTTGGCGGTATCCAGATAGTCTTCCGCCACCTCGAACACCAGTTCGTCGTGGACCTGCATGATCATGCGCACCTTGCCGCCGCTGCCCTGCTGCCACGGCTCGACGGCAATCATGGCGCGCTTGATGATGTCGGCGGCGGTGCCCTGCATCGGGGCGTTGATGGCCGTGCGCTCGGCGTACTGGCGGCGCTGGGCATTGCTGGCCTTGATGTCGGACACGTACAGGCGGCGGCCGAACACGGTTTCCACGTAGCCTTGCGCGCGCGCGCTCGCGCGCGTCTCATCCATGTAGCGGCGCACGCCGGGGTAACGCTCGAAGTAGCGGTCCACATAGGTCTGCGCGGCGGCGCGATCGATGCCGAGCTGGCGCGCCAGGCCGAAGGCGGACATGCCGTAGATGAGGCCGAAGTTGATGGCCTTGGCACTGCGGCGCATGTCGGCGCTCACCTCGGCCGGCGTCACGCCGAACACCTCGGCGGCGGTGGCGCGGTGGATGTCCTCGCCGGCGGCAAAGGCCGTGAGCAACCCCTCGTCGCCGGACAGGTGCGCCATGATGCGCAGCTCGATCTGTGAGTAGTCAGCCGCCAGTAGCTTGCAGCCCTTGGGGGCGATGAAGGCCTGGCGGATGCGGCGGCCCTCGGTGGTGCGCACCGGGATGTTCTGCAGATTGGGATCGGACGATGAGAGACGCCCGGTGGCGGCCACCGCCTGATGATAGGAGGTGTGCACGCGGCCGCTGCGGCGGCTCACCTGCTCGGGGAGGCGATCGGTGTAGGTGGACTTGAGCTTGGCCATGCCGCGGTGCTCCAGGATCAGGCGCGGCAGGTCGTAACCGTCCAGGGCCAGCTCCTGCAACACCTCCTCCGCCGTGGAGGGCTGACCGGTGGGGGTCTTCTTCAGCACCGGCAGTTGCAGGCGCTCGAACAGGATTTCCTGGATCTGCTTGGGCGAACCCAGATTGAACGGCCCTCCGGCGGCGCTGTAGGCCGCCTGTTCGATTTCATTCATGCGCAGCGCCAGTTCAACGCTCTGCCGCCTCAGCATCGCCACGTCCACCAGCACCCCAGCGCGCTCCATGCGCGACAGGATCGGCACCAGGGGCAGCTCGATCTCCTCATAGACCCGCTTCAGCGCCGGCTCGGCGGCGACGCGGGGCCACAGGGTCTGGTGCAGTTGCAGGGTGATGTCGGCATCCTCGGCGGCGTACTCCGCCGCCGGTTCGATGGGCACCTGGTTGAAGCTGAGCTGCTTGGCGCCCTTGCCGGCCACCTCTTCGAAGCTGATGGTCTTGCGCCCCAGGTACTTGAGGGCCAGGGAGTCCATGTCGTGGCGGGTGGCGGTGGAATCCAATACATAGGATTGCAGCATGGTGTCGTGGGCGATGCCGCGCAGGGTGATACCGTGATTGGCCAGCACACTCATGTCGTACTTGAGGTTCTGCCCCAATTTCGGCCGGTGCGGGTCTTCCAGCAGCGGCTGGAGCCGCTCCAGCACCTCGTCCCGGCCGAGCTGGTCGGGTGCGCCCGGATAGTCGTGGGCCATGGGCACATAGGCGGCCCGCTCCGGCTCCACCGCGAAGGACACGCCGACGATCTCGGCGTCCATGTAGTCCAGGCTGGTGGTCTCGGTGTCGAAGGCAAACAGTTCCGCCCCCCTCAGCCGTACCAGCCAGTTGTCCAGCTGCGCCATCGTCAGCACCGTGTCGTAGTGTCGACGGGCGACAGCCGCCGGTGTTTCCGGCTCCGCCGTCACGACCTCACCGCTACCCAGCAGCTCGGCCAGCCAGCCCTTGAACTCCATGCGCCCATACCACTCACGCAGTGCATCCGTATCCGGCGCCGTGCGGCGCAGTTCCTGTGGCCCCTGCGCCAGCGGCACGTCACACTTGATGGTCACCAGCTGGCGCGACAGCGGCAGGAAACCGAGACTTTCCCGCAGGTTGTCGCCAATCTTCCCCTTGATCGCCTCCGCATGGGCGATGATCGCATCCAGGGAACCGTATTCCTGCAACCATTTCACCGCTGTCTTCGGTCCCACCTTGGGCACGCCGGGCACGTTATCGCTGGTATCGCCGATGAGGGCCAGGTAGTCGATGATGCGCTCCGGCGGCACACCGAACTTTTCCACCACCCCAGCCGGGTCCAGCACCGTGTCGGTCATGGTGTTGACCAGGGTGACGTGGCCGTCCACCAGCTGGGCCATGTCCTTGTCGCCGGTGGAGATCAGCACCGGCATCCCGGCGGCGGCGGCCTGCCGCGCCAGAGTGCCGATGACGTCGTCTGCCTCCACGCCCTCCACCATCAACAGCGGCAGGCCCATGGCGCGCACGATGGCGTGCAGCGGTGCGATCTGGGAGGCCAGTTCCGGTGGCATGGGGGGACGATGCGCCTTGTACTCGGCGTAGAGCTCATCGCGGAAGGTCTTGCCCTTGGCGTCGAATACCACCGCCATGTGTTCCGGGTCGTAGTCATTGAGCAGCCGGCGCAGCATGTTGACCACGCCGTACACGGCGCCGGTGGGTTCGCCGCGGGAGTTGGTCAGGGCCGGCAGGGCATGGAAGGCGCGATATAAGTAGGAGGAGCCGTCCACCAGGACCAGCGGCTTTGCGTTCGGGTCGGACATGGGTGTGATTTGTTGTCTGCGTGGCGAAAATTACGACTACAATAGCCGCTTTGCCGTTACCCGCGCGACCCTTCCATGAGCGACGACCACAAATCACACCACCCGGGCATGACGCCCATCGACGATTCCGCCCTGAGCCGCGAGTCGTGGAAGATCTTCCAAATCATGGCGGAGTTCGTCGAGGGCTTCGAACGCCTGGCGCGCATCAGCCCGTCGGTATCCATCTTCGGCTCGGCGCGTTTCGCCCCCGATCACCCCTACTACAAACTCACCGAGGACATCGCCCGCGCCCTGTCCGATGCCGGCTTCTCGGTGGTGAGCGGTGGCGGCCCCGGCATCATGGAGGCGGCCAACAAGGGCGCCTTTGCCGGCAAGTCACCGTCGGTGGGCCTCAACATCCAGCTGCCCCACGAACAACTGGGCAACCCCTACCAGGACATCCGCCTGTCCTTCCGCCACTTCTTCTCGCGCAAGGTGATGTTCGTGAAATACGCCGCCGCCTACGTGGTGATGCCCGGCGGCTTCGGCACCCTGGACGAGCTGGCGGAGATCCTCACCCTGGTGCAGACCGGCAAGACCCGCCGCATCCCCATCATCCTGGTGCACAGCCCGTTCTGGAATGGCCTCATCGACTGGTTCCGCAACACCCTGGTGGCGGAAAAGACCATCAGCCCGGAAGACATGGACCTGTTCCAGGTGCTGGACCAGCCCCAGGACGTGGTCAATGCTATCTTCAACCACTACGAACACCGCGGCTTCGAACCCTCCGCCGAAGAGCGGGAAATCCTCCTCGACCTGTGACCCGACCCATGCGCACTCTCCTGTTCACCGCCGCCTTCCTGCTCGCCGGTTCCGTCTCTGCCGCAGAGCAGCCGGATCCCCTGCCGCCGCCGCCACTGCCGGACGCAGCCGCCATCCAGGAGGCCGAGGAGCTGCAACCCGAGGTCACCATCCGTACCCGCGACGACGCCACCGTGGAGGAATACCTCGTCAACGGCCGCCTCTACATGGTCAAGATCACCCCCGCCCGCGGCTATCCCTATTACCTCATCGACAGCGATGGCGACGGCCGTTTCGACACCCGCCGCAACGAACTGGACCCGCCCAGTATCAACCAGTGGATCCTGTTCCGCTGGTAAGTGCCTGATTCGCCTGTGGCGCGCCATTTGAGGGCAGATCGTTATCCACAAAACCTGTGGATAACTCTGTGGACGAAGTGGTGACACCCCGGTCCAGGGCGCACCGCCACTGGCCCGGTCTTAAAACGGTCACACTTTGACCACTCAGAAATATTCGTTATTATTCAATAAGTTAACAAATATTATGCGCCTTGCGACGCAAGCGGACACTTACTTGCGGCGAGGGGCGTTGTCCTTGGCCACTGTGTGCATAAAGCTCAGGGACACTGTAGGAAAACGCCTACGAATTGTAAGCCATTGGGGAGGGTACGTCAGACCATCGCCGCTGGCCGCAAGCGTGCCTTCCGTCACGCCACGTCCCACGGTTTGCCCCTGTCACAAGCCCTTCCGTACAATGGCCCACTCTTTCACCAACCCGATACTCCAATGACGCCGCTGGAACGGATCGCCGTCTTCATCGATGCCCTGAGTGAATGGACCGGACGGGCCGTCGCCTGGCTGACCCTGGCCATGGTGCTGGTGACCTGCGTGGTGGTAGTGTTGCGCTATGCCTTCAATCTGGGCTGGATCGCCGTGCAGGAAGCCATCACCTACCTGCACGCCGTGGTGTTCATGCTCGGTGCTGCCTACACCCTGCGCCACGACGGCCATGTGCGCGTCGACATCTTCTACCGCCGTTTTTCGCCCCGCGGCCAGGCCTGGGTGGATCTGCTCGGCACCCTGCTACTGCTCGTCCCGGTATGTGTGTTCATCCTGTGGGTGAGCTGGGACTATGTGGCCGCCTCCTGGTCGCTGCGCGAGGGTTCGCGTGACACCGGTGGCCTGCCCCTGGTGTATCTGCTGAAGAGCGTCATCCCGCTGATGGCCCTGCTGCTGCTGGTGCAGGGGTTCGCCCAGGCGCTGCGCAGCCTGCTGGTGCTGCAGGGCCATCCCGAGGACGCGCCGGCCCACGACGCCAAGGTGGAGTTGTAGCCATGGAATGGCTGGCGCTGCTGCTGTTCCTCGCCGTCTGCCTGGTGCTGCTGGCCGGCTACCCGGTGGCCCTCAGCCTGGCCGGCACCGCCCTGCTGTTCGCCTTCGGCGGCGCCGCCTTCGGCGCGTTCGACATCACGCTGTTGCAGGCCCTGCCCAACCGCCTGTACGGCATCATGACCAACGAAACCCTCATCGCCGTGCCACTGTTCGTATTCATGGGCGTAATGCTGGAGCGCTCCAGGGTGGCGGAAAACCTGCTCGACACCATGGCGGCGCTGTTCGGCCCGCTGCGCGGCGGTCTCGGCATTTCGGTGGTGGTGGTGGGCATGCTGCTCGCCGCCAGCACCGGCATCGTCGGCGCCACCGTGGTGACCATGGGCCTGCTGTCCCTGCCCACCATGCTCAAGCGCGGCTACAGCCCGCAGCTTGCCGCCGGCACCATCTGCGCCTCCGGCACCCTGGGCCAGATCATCCCGCCCTCCATCATCCTGATCCTGCTCGGCGACGTGCTGTCCTCCGCCTACCAGCAGGCGCAGCTGGACATGGGCATCTTCGCGCCGGAAACGGTGTCCGTGGGCGACCTGTTCGCCGGCGCACTGATTCCGGGCCTGGTGCTGGTGCTGCTCTACGTCGTTTACCTGATCGGCGTCGCGGTGCTGAAACCGACAGCCATGCCGGCCCTGCCGCCGGAAGATCGGGCGCTGCGCGGCACCGCCCTGCTACGGAGGCTGTTCACCGTGCTGCTGCCGCCGCTGCTTTTGATCCTGGCCGTGCTCGGCTCGATCATGGGCGGCATCGCCACCCCCACCGAGGCTGCTGCCGTCGGCGCCATCGGCGCCATGCTGCTTGCCGCCAGTCAGCGCCAGTTCAACCTCGCCATGCTCAATCAGGTGATGCGCAGCACCACCCAGATCACCGCCATGGTGTTCCTCATCTTCATCGGCGCCTCGCTGTTCGCCCTGGTGTTCCGCGGCTACGGCGGCGACGAGCTGATCAAGGAGCTGCTGTCCGACCTGCCTGGCGGTGTCATCGGCGCCATGCTCATCGTCATGCTGGTGATGTTCCTGCTCGGCTTCATCCTCGATTTCATCGAGATCACCTTCGTGGTGGTGCCCATCGTGGCACCGATCCTGCTCGCCATGGGCCTCGACCCCATCTGGCTCGGCGTGATGATCGCCATCAACCTGCAAACCTCGTTCCTCACCCCACCCTTCGGCTTCGCCCTGTTCTACCTGCGCGGCGTGGCACCGCCGCAGATCAGCACGGCGCAGATCTACCGCGGCGCGATCCCCTTCATCCTCATTCAGTTGCTGATGCTCGGTCTGCTGGCCCTGTGGCCGGAACTGGCCACCTGGCTGCCCGGTGTACTGTACGGCCGCTGACATGTCGCGCTACCGCCCGCCGCAACCGCGCAGCTCGCTGTACATCACCGCAGCCGGTTATCAACGCCTGCAAGCGGAGCTGCACGACCTGTGGCAACGCCGCCACGAGGTGGTCAAGGCGCTGTCCGCCGCCGCCGCCGAAGGCGACCGTTCGGAAAACGCCGAGTACATCTACCGCAAGAAGGAGCTGCGCGAGATCGACCGGCGCATCCGCTACCTGCAGAAGCGTCTGCCGGAACTCACTGTGGTGAGTGCGGCGCCAAGCGACCCGTCGCGGGTATATTTCGGCGCCTGGGTGAGCGCGGAGGATGAGGAGGGTGCAGAACACACTTGGCGCATCGTCGGCCCGGACGAATTCGACCCCGAGCAGGGCTGGATCAGCATGGATGCGCCGCTGGCGCGCGCATTGATGAAGAAGCAGCTGGACGATGAAGTGGAGATTGAGCTGCCCAGGGGCAGGACACGCTACTGGATCACCGCCATACGCTATACGCCATGACCACCGCCCGCCACCACCACATCGCCGATCTGCTGCTCGCCATCGAACAGGAGATGCGCCGCATCGGGCTGTGGGAAGACGTGGCCCCTTCAGCCGCCGCTCTGGCCAGCCCCCTGCCCTTCTGCCATGACACCCTGGAGTTCCACCAGTGGCTGCAATGGGTATTCCTGGCGCGCATGCGTACCCTGCTGCAAAGCGGCGCGCCCCTGCCTACGGCCTGCGACATCCATCCCCTGGCCGAGCACAGCTTCCTGGAGTTGCCGCAGGACACGGCACGGCTGCTGAAACTGATCGGCGAAATCGATCGAACGATCAGCCGTAGGCCAGGTTAATGCAGCGCAAGCCGAACGGTGAGAGTCATGTCGCTCGACCTCACCGAATATCTTCAATGGTGTGGTTGCGCTCCGGCACCTGCGGCGTGATCAGTGCATGGCCCTGCATCTGCCAGTGCACCAGCTCGGTAAACGCTGAAGGCACCAACTCAATGAAGTCGTAGAAATCTTCTGGGCCGTAGTGATAGTCCTCGGCGGCCATGGCACAGACCTTGAACTCTACGCCCAGGCTGGCGTAGTAGCGCATGCGCTCCACCTCATCGCGGTATTTGTCGTAGTTCTTGCGCGCCACCGTCACCAGCTCGGTGCCGTGCAGCACCACCTTGATGGACATCATCTCCGGCGCAAAGTCGTAAGGCTCCTGTGACAGTGGATTGATCAGAGCGCGTATCCAGAACAGGGCCGGCCCCATCTTGGCGGGGTGGTCCAGGTAGAAGTCGTACACCACTTGCGGCGGCTGGTAGGGCGGCGTGGTGATGCGCGCCTCGGCTATGGCGTGGGATGACAACAGCAACAACAGGGGAATGAGTGCAGCACGCATGATGGCCTCCAGTGAGGTGGGCCGACAATACTGCAACTATAGCCTGCGGATCAGGCTTCAACCCGATAATCGCGGCGGGTGAGAGAGTGTCAAATGGTTACGGTGTAGCCCGGACGCCACTATGCTGCATCCGGGCTACCCTCCCTGCTTGACGCCTGACTATGTCCCTGCCCGCGCATTGAGGAAGGCGCGCTCCGACACGTCGTGCCAGGCCACCACCTGATCGCGGAACTTGACGAACGACTCGTAGACCTTCCTGGATATCGGATCCTTGGCGGCGATATCCGCCACCACGGCATCCGAAGTCGCCTTCAGTTCGCGCAGCACATCGTCGGGGAACTTCTTCAACTGCACCTTGTGCCGCGTCACCAGGGTGTGCAGCGCCTCATTGTTGCGCGCGGTGAACTCGGACAGGCCATCCATGTTGGCAGCCTTGCAGGCGGTGAGCACGATGGTCTGCAAGTCCTTGGGCAATGCCTTGAAGGCCTTCTCGTTGATGAAGCACTCCAGCACGGTTCCTGGCTCGTGCCAGCCCGGGTAATAGTAGAACTTGGCCGCCTTGTGCAGACCGAAGGCGAGGTCGTTGTAGGGACCGACCCACTCCACCGCGTCGATGTTGCCCGATTGCAGGGCCTGGTAGATCTCGCCACCGGGCAGGTTCACCGGCGTACCACCCAGACGCTGCAATACCTCGCCGCCGAGGCCGGGGATGCGCATCTTCAGGCCCTTAAGGTCGGCGACGCTCTTGATCTCCTTGTTGAACCAGCCGCCCATCTGCACGCCCGTGTTGATGGCGGCGGTCGGAATCAGACCGAAGGGTTTGTACACCTCCTCCCACAGCGCCATGCCGCCGCCGTGATACAGCCAGGCATTCATCTCCTGCGCCGTCATACCGAACGGCACCGCGGCGAAGAACTGCGCCGCCTCGCTCTTGCCCTTCCAGTAATAGGAGGCACCGTGGCCCATCTCCGCCGTGCCACGCGACACCGCATCGAAGATCTCGAAAGCCGGCACCAGCTCGCCCGCGCCGAACACCTTTACCTCGATGCGCCCGCCACTCATTTCCTCGATCAATTTGGCCAGATGATTGGCCCCGGTACCCATGCCGGGAAAGTTCTTTGGCCAAGTAGTGACCATCTTCCACTTGAACTGCGGCGCCGCCTGGACCAACGGCGTGGCCGCTGCGCCCGCCAGCACCGCACCGGCACCAGCACCCTTGATGAAGTCACGACGTTTCATGGTTAGCTCCCTTGCTTTGGTTATACCGCTGCCAGATTGGCATAGGCCAGCACCAGCCACTTGCTGCCCACGTGATCGAAATTGACCTGCACCCGCGCCTGCGCCCCCTGGCCTTCGTAGGTGAGCAGCACGCCTTCGCCGAACTTGGGATGCACCACGCGCTGGCCGAGGCGCAGACCTTCCGGCGCGGCTGTTGCCGTGGCACCGCCGTGGAAGGCCGGCTGGCTGACGCCGCCGCGCAGGCGGATCTCCTCGATGAACTCCGCCGGCACCTCGCGGACGAAGCGCGAGGGGCGGGTGTATTTTTCCTCGCCGTAGAGGCGACGCACCTCGGCGTAGGTGAGAAACAGCCGCCGCATGGCGCGGGTCATGCCGACATAGGCCAGGCGCCGCTCCTCTTCCAGCCGCCCCGGCTCGTCCATGGACATCTGGTGCGGAAACAGCCCCTCCTCCATGCCGCAGAGAAACACCAGCGGAAACTCCAACCCCTTGGCCGAGTGCAGTGTCATCAACTGCACCGCATCGTCCCATTCGTCGGCCTGGCCCTCGCCGGCCTCCAGGGCCGCATGGGCGAGGAAGGCGTCCAGTGGACGCATGTCACCGTGGGTCTCCGCGTCGAACTCGAATTCGCGCGCGGCATTGACCAACTCCTCCAAGTTCTCGATGCGGGCTTGGCCCTTCTCGCCCTTTTCCTTGCGGTAGTGCTCGATGAGACCACTCATTTGCACCACATGCTGGGCCTGTTCGTGCAGATCTAGACCCACGGTATCGGCGCTCAAGGCGTCGATCAAATCGGCGAAGCCCTTGAGGGCATTGGCGGCGCGTGCCGCCAGCAGGTTGCGGGCGAGGATATCGTTGGCGGCCTGCCACAGGGACAGGCCGTGCTCACGGGCGTGATCGCGCACCGCCTGTACGGTGCGCTCGCCGATGCCGCGTGTCGGCGTGTTCACCGCGCGCTCGAACGAGGCGTCGTCGTGACGATTGGCCACCAGGCGCAGGTAGGCTAGGGCATCCTTGATCTCCTGCCGCTCGAAGAAGCGCAGGCCGCCATAAATGCGATAGGGCATCTGCGCCTGCATCAACGCCTCTTCCAGCACGCGCGACTGGGCATTGGAACGGTACAGCACCGCGGCCTCATCGCGGCGATGGCCTTCGTTCACCCACTGGCGGATCTGCTCCACCACGAAGCGCGCCTCTTCCAGTTCGTTGAAGGCGCCGTACAGGCGGATCGGCTCACCCTGCGCCCCCTCAGTCCACAGCTCCTTGCCCAAACGATCGGTGTTGTGATCGATGAGGGCATTGGCGGCCTTGAGGATGGTGGCGGTGGAGCGGTAGTTCTGCTCCAGGCGGATGAGCTGCACATCGCTCAGGTCCTTGCGGAACTGGTGAATGTTTTCCACCTTGGCGCCGCGCCAGCCATAGATGGACTGATCATCATCGCCCACCGCGAACACCTTGCCGCTGTCGCCGGCCAGCAGGCGCAGCCAGGCGTACTGAATGGCGTTGGTGTCCTGGAATTCGTCCACCAGGATGTGGCGGAAACGCTGGCGGTAGTGCGCCAGCACATCGGGGCGCTTGAGAAACAGTTCATGGGCGCGCAGCAGCAGCTCGGCGAAGTCCACCTGGCCGCTGCGCTGACAAGCCTCCTCATAGCTCTGGTAGAGCTGCACCATCATCTTCAGGTAGGGGTCACCGTAATGCTCCACCGCTGGCGGGCGCACGCCCTCGTCCTTGCGCGCATTGATGAAACCCACCACCTGCCGCGGCGGCCAGCGCGCGTCGTCGACGCTGGCCTCACGCATCAGGCGCTTGACCAGACGCTGCTGATCCTCGCTGTCCATGATCTGGAACGACTGCGGTAGACCGGCCTCCTGCCAGTGGGCACGCAGCAGGCGGTGGGCCAGGCCGTGGAAGGTGCCGACCCACATGCCGCCTATCGGCGCCTGTAACAGCGCCTCGATGCGGCCGCGCATCTCGTGCGCCGCCTTGTTGGTGAAGGTGACCGCCAGGATCGACCAGGGCGAGACATGTTCAGCGCGGATCAACCAGGCGATGCGGTGGGTGAGGACACGGGTCTTGCCGCAGCCGGCGCCGGCGAGGATCAGCAAATTGCCCGGGGGGGCGCATACGGCCTCGCGCTGGGCCGGGTTGAGGTGTTCTAACAAGTCGGAGACATCCATGCGCCGATTGTAACAAATCAGCCGCGGGGCGTTTCTTATCGCATATATTCGCTGAAGGCTTCCGCCGGCATCGGCCGGGCGTAGTAAAAACCCTGCATCATGTCGCACTCTGCCCGGCGCAGGAATGCCTCCTGCTCGATGGTTTCCACACCCTCGGCGACCACCCGCAGGTCCAGGCTATGTGCCATGGCGATGATCGCCTCCACCAGGGCCACATTGTCCGGATTGTCCGGCAACCCCTCGATGAACTCGCGGTCGATCTTCAACAGGTCTACCGGGAAGCGCTTGAGATAGCTGAGCGAGGAATAACCTGTGCCGAAGTCGTCCACCGCCAAATGTACGCCGGCGGCACGCAGACGGTTGAGCATCGCCACCACTTCATCGGTATGCTCCATCATGAGCCGTTCGGTAATTTCCAGCTTGAGCGCCTCGGGAGGCAACCCCCATTGTTGCAGGGCCTGCTGTACGTTTTCCCAACACCCATCCAACTTGCACTGCTCGGCGGAGACATTGACGGCCACCACCAGCTCGCGGCCCTGTTCCCGCCAGGCCGCGCATTGGCGAATGGCCTGTAGCAATACCCACTTACCCAGGGGAGCGATCACCCCGATCTCCTCGGCCAGGGGAATGAACTCGTCCGGCGACACCATACCCAATTCCGGGTGATGCCAGCGCAGCAGGGCCTCGGCACCGAGCAGCACCGCATCACTGCCGTTGACGATGGGCTGGTAATACAACTCGAACTCACCGCGATCCAGGGCGCGGCGCAGATCATGCTCCAGGCGCAGGCGGCGTACCGCCGCCTCATTCATTTCCTGGGTAAAGTAACGATAGGTGTTGCGGCCGGCCTGTTTGGCACGGTACATGGCGCTGTCGGCATTGCGCATCAAATCTTCAATACTGGCGGCATCACGGGGATAGAACGTGATGCCGATACTGCCGGAAACAAAGGTCTCATGACCGTCGAGCAGAATCGGCTCCGCCAACCGGCGCAGGATATAGTCAGCCGTCTGCTCTGCATCATGGGGCGAGCCGATATCGGGCAGGACTACGGTGAATTCATCGCCACCGAGTCGGGCCACCGTAGCCATTTCATTGACGCAGCTCTTGAGGCGGTGCGCCACTTCCTGCAACAAGTGATCACCGGCATTGTGGCCGAGCGTGTCATTGACCCACTTGAAACGGTCCAGGTCGATGAACATCAAGGCGACCTGCCAGCCCTCGTGATGGGCGGCCTGCAAAGCCTGGGCAAGGCGGTCGGTGAACAAGGTTCGGTTCGGCAATCCGGTGAGCGCATCAAAATTGGCCTGGCGCCAGATCTTCTGCTCGTCGCGCTTGCGTCGCGTGATGTCGGAAAAGATCGCCATGTACTGCTGCACCTGGCCATCCGCATCCTTGATGGCGACGATGGACAACCACTCCGGAAATACCTCGCCGCTCTTGCGCCGGTTCCATACTTCGCCCTGCCAACGCCCCATGCGCTGCAACGTCGTCCACATCTGGGCGTAAAACGCCTCGGTGTGGCGACCCGAGCGCAGCAGCTTGGGATCCTGGCCGATGACCTCATCGGCGCTGTAGCCGGTGATATGGGTAAAGGCCGGATTGACGGCGATGATGCGGTTGGCGGCATCGGTGATAAGGATCGCTTCGGAGGTATTGGCGAAAAAGGTCGCGGCGCGACGCAACTGCTCTTCGGTGCGTTTCTGTTCCGTGATATCGGTATAGAAACCGAATGCGTAGCGCGGCACGCCATCGGCATCGCGCAAGGTGGTGGCATTGACACGCACCTCCACCGGCTGGCCGTCCTTGCGCACCAGCGCCAGCTCATAGCGGCGGTGTTCCAGGCTGGCAATGCGCGCCAGCTGCGCGGCCAGGCGCGCCCGGTTTTCACCCTCGGTAAACTCCGGCAATGCCCGCCCAAGCAATTCGCCGGACGGATAGCCCAGCATGGCGCAGGCCGCCTCGTTGACTTCAACGATACGAAACTCCCGGGCGTCGATGAGGATGTAGCCCTCGGCGGTGTTGCGCACGATGGCACGATACTTTTCCTCGCTGGCGCGTAGCGCGGCCTCGGCGGCAACACGCTCCGTAATGTCATGGACAATGGAATACAACAGGGTGCGGCCATCGATGAGCACCGGGCCGGAGTGCACCTCCACATGACGTACCTCGCCGCTGGCAAGGCGATGGCGGAAGAAGAAATGACTGCGTCGCTCTGCCTGAGCGGCCGCCATTTCCGCGGCCAGTTCCTCCGGTGACAGGATGTTTATGTCGCTGATGCGGCGCGCCAGCAGTTCCTCGCGCCGGTAACCGTAGTAAGCCACGGCCGCCTGATTGGCGTCGACGATGGCCCCACCCTGCGGATCGATGAGCAGTTCCACCGCCTTGTTGCTGTCGAACAGAATGCGGTAACGCTCACTGGCATCCTGCGGGCAATGCAGCCCCAGGGCCGCGCGCAGACGTCGCGACCAAGCCTGAATCAGGGACACAGGCGCAACCCTCTGGCAGGCAGCCACAACAGGGGGGAATTAATGGCGGGCATGGTCTCCGAATCTGATACGTGGGGCAGTTCCCCTGGAGGCCTTCCGCTGGCGGCGTTGCCGAGTACGGGTGCTACACTTCCGTCGCGGCATTTATCGCGGCTACATTAAACACCATTTCGCAAATCACTGTCACGAAGACCATGGAAAACTCCCATTACCAACGCATCGGCGGCGAACCGGCGGTACGTGCCCTGGTGCAGCGTTTCTACCAATTAATGGATGGCCTGCCGGAGGCCGCCGGGATCCGCGCCATGCACGCGCGCAATCTCAAGGGTTCAGAGGAGAAACTGTTTCTGTTCCTCAGCGGCTGGCTCGGTGGCCCGGCGTTATATGTGGAGAAATACGGCCATCCGCGCCTGCGCCAACGCCACATGCCCTTCCCCATCGACGACTGCGCGCGGGATCAGTGGATGGCCTGCATGCGCCAGGCCATGGTGGATGTGGGTATCGAGGAAGGATTGCGTCATGAGCTGGAGGCGGCCTTTTACAAAGTGGCCGATTTCATGCGCAACCGGGAATGACCGGGCGGAGACACCGCAAAGACGCCAACCAGTTTTGGTGCAGAACGGTTTTGTCAACGCAGCCAATCGCGCGGCGGCAGGAAGCGCTCATACAATTCTGCTTCGGGGCTACCAGGTACCGGATGCCAGTCATAACGCCACTTCACCAGTGGCGGCAGGGACATCAGAATCGATTCGGTGCGGCCGCCCGATTGCAGACCAAACAACGTACCGCGATCCCACACCAGATTGAACTCCACGTAGCGGCCGCGGCGATAGAGCTGGAAGTCGCGCTCGCGCTCACCGTAGGGGGTATCACGGCGGCGCCGGGCAATGGGCAAGTAGGCACCGAGATAGCTGTCGCCAACGCTTTGCAGGAAGGCGAAGCATGGCTCGAAACCCCAGGCGTTGAGGTCGTCAAAGAAGATGCCGCCGACACCACGCGCCTCATTGCGGTGCTTGAGAAAAAAGTATTCGTCGCACCACTGCTTGTAGCGCGGATAGACGTCCGCGCCAAACGGTGCGCAGGCATCGCGTGCCGCCCGATGCCACTGCGCCACATCCTCTTCAAAGCCGTAATACGGCGTCAGGTCATAGCCGCCGCCGAACCACCACAAGGGCTGCTCGCCCGGTTTCTCCGCCACAAAGAAGCGCACATTCATGTGGGAGGTGGGCACATAGGGATTGCGCGGGTGCAGCACCAGCGACACCCCCATCGCCTGCCAGGAACGGCCGGCCAGCTCGGGCCGCGCCGCCGTCGCCGATGGCGGCAGGCTGTCGCCCATCACATGGGAGAAATTCACACCACCCTGCTCGAACAAGGCGCCCCCGGCAAGCACACGCGTGTGGCCACCACCACCTGTCGGTCGTTGCCAGGCATCCTCCTGAAACACCGCGCCACCGTCTTCCTGCGCCAGGGCCGTGCACAAACGGTCCTGCAGGGCACGGAGATACTGTTCGACACGAGTGGAATCCGGTGGGGTCATGGGCTGGGCTCACGGAGGACACGGGAAGGGCTGATTCTAGCAAAGCCCGGCGGCGCAGCGGCGGGGGCAAAAGCGGTGTAAAATCGCGCCTTTCCGGCCCGTGGGCCGCAAGCCAAGGAGACTACACATGCAGCCGTTGGTCGGCCTCATCATGGGTTCGAAGTCGGACTGGGACACCATGAGCCATGCCGCGGGCATGCTCGACAAGCTGGGCGTGCCCTATGAAACCCGCGTGGTCTCGGCCCACCGTACCCCGGACCTGCTGTTCGACTATGCCACCTCGGCCGAGGGCCGCGGCCTGGAGGTGATCATCGCCGGTGCCGGCGGTGCCGCCCACCTGCCGGGCATGGTCGCCGCCAAAACCGTGTTGCCGGTACTGGGCGTGCCGGTGCAGTCCAAGGCCCTCAACGGCATGGACTCGCTGCTGTCCATCGTGCAGATGCCCGCCGGCATCCCGGTGGCCACCCTCGCCATCGGCACCGCCGGCGCCGCCAATGCCGGCCTGCTCGCCGCCGCCATCCTCGGCGCCAAGCATCCGCAATTCCGCCAGGCCTTGGCCGCGTTCCGCCAGAACCAGACCGACACCGTGCTGGCCAACCCCGATCCGCGGGAGGGCGCATGAGGGTAGGAATCCTCGGCGCCGGGCAACTGGCGCGCATGCTGGCGCTGGCCGGCCATCCCTTGGGGATGCGTTTCGCCTTTCTCGATCCGACAGGGGACAGTTGCGCCGCCGTGCTGGGCGAACATCATTGCGGCGCTTATGACGATACCGCGTTGCTCGATCGTTTCGCCGCCGCAGTGGACGTGGTCACCTACGAATTCGAGAACGTGCCGGTGGCCTGCGTGGAGTATCTGGCGCGCCAGCGCCCGGTCTGGCCGTCGGCCCAGGCCCTGCACACCGCACAGGACCGGCTGCACGAGAAGACCCTGTTCCGCGAACTGGGTATCGCCACGCCGCCGTTCCAGGCCGTGAACAGCCTGGAGGAACTGCAACAGGCTGTGACTGCCATCGGCCTGCCTGCCGTGCTCAAGACGCGCCGCCTTGGTTACGACGGCAAGGGCCAGGCGGTGCTGCGCCGGCCGGAGGACATCGCTGCCGCTTGGCAGCGTATCGGCGGCGTACCCCTGATCCTCGAAGGCTTCATCGCTTTCCAGCGCGAGGTGTCGATCATCGCAGTGCGCGGCCACGACGGTGAGATCCGCTACTACCCGCTGGCAGAGAACGTTCACCGCAACGGCATCCTCCACCTCTCGCGCAGCTGCGCGGGCGACACGATGCAGGGCCAGGCCGAGGCGTACATTCGGCGGCTGCTGGAAAAACTGGACTATGTGGGTGTGCTGGCGCTGGAGCTGTTTCAAGACGGTGCGCGCCTCATCGCCAACGAGATCGCGCCACGGGTACACAACTCCGGTCACTGGACTATCGAAGGTGCCCAGACCAGCCAGTTCGAGAACCACCTGCGTGCCGTGTGCGGCCTGCCGCTGGGCAGCACTGCGGCGCTCGGCCATGCTGCCATGCTCAACTTCATCGGCACCCTGCCGCCACGGCAGACAGTGCTCGCTCTGGAAGACACGCACCTGCATTACTACGGCAAGGAAGAGCGCGCCGGCCGCAAGGTGGGTCATGCCACGGTGCGTGCGGCCGACGCCACCACACTGGATACGCGGCTACAGCGCCTGCTCGACGTCACCGGGCTGAGGTAGCGCCCGCCTCAACCGGCCCGCACCACGCGATCGCTGCGACCGTCGCGGATCTCGGTGGGCTTGTCCAGACCGCCCAGCGGACCGTGCAGGATGAAGTCGAGGCGGTCGCCGAACACCCGTTGCACGGTGAGGGGATTGCGCGCCGGCGGCCGCGCGCTGATGTTGGCGCTGGTGGAGACGATGGCGCCACCGAACTGGCGGCACAACGCCGCCGCCAATGGGTGCGCCGTGACGCGCACCGCGAGGGAATCATGGCTGCCGCGCAGCCACACCGGCACGCTGTCCGGCACCGGCAACAACCAGGTCACGGGGCCGGGCCAGGTGGCCAGCACCTTACGCCGCAGCGTCTCGGACAACGGGCCGACATAGGGTTCGAGCTGGGCGAAATCGGCAGCGATGAGGATCACGCCCTTTTCCAGCGGCCGCCGTTTCAACTCCAGCAGGCGCAGCACGGCGCGTGCATCCAGGGGATTGCAGCCGACACCGTAGACGGCCTCCGTGGGATAGGCGATGACCCCGCCCGCGCGCAACGCCCGCGCAGCCTCATGTACCTGCCAGGGACTGCTCATCACCGTTTTCCGTGTTCAGATCGAACCATCAGCCGCCTGGATGGGATCACTCTTCGGCATCACTGCCGCCCGGCGGCGCCACCTGTTCGGCGTAGCCGCACTCCTTCTGTGGGCAGACCTTTTCGGTGCCGCGGCGCTTGGTGGTCTTGAGGGTGAGGATAGGCCAGCCGCACTGCGGGCACGGCTCATTGATCGGCGGATTCCATACGGCGTACTTGCAGTCCGGATAGGTGTTGCAGGAATAGAACAACTTGCCGTAACGCGACTTGCGCTGCACCAGGGTGCCCTTCTTGCATTCGGGGCAGGTGACGCCGGTATCGGCCGGTTTTTCCAGCGGCTCGATGAACTTGCACTTGGGGTAGGCCGAGCAGCCGATGAACTTGCCATAACGGCCCTGGCGGATGATCAGCGGCGAATCACACTTGGGGCAGGTGCGACCTTCCACGATCTCCGGTGGCGCCTCTTCCTTCTGTTCGGCGGTTTCGTTCAGGTTGCGCGTGTAGTCACACTCGGGATATCCGCTGCAACCAATGAAACGGCCGCGGCGGCCTAAACGGATGGACAACGGCTTGCCGCACTTGGGGCAGGACTCGTCCATCGCCTCCTGGGTGACGTCCTTGCGGCTGACGTCCTTCTCCTTGGTTTCTACCAGCTCCTGGAACGGCCCCCAGAACTCCTCCATCACCGGCACCCAGTCCTTCTCGCCGCGCGACACCTCATCCAGCTCGTCTTCCAGGTGCGCGGTGAAGTCGTAGTCCACGTACTTGGTGAAATGCTCGGTGAGGAACTTGTTGACGATGCGGCCGACATCGGTGGGAATGAAGCGCTTCTTGTCCATCTCCACGTACTCGCGCTGCTGCAGCGTCGAGATGATCGAGGCATAGGTGGAGGGACGGCCGATACCGTACTCTTCCAGTGCCTTCACCAGCGAGGCCTCCGAGTAGCGCGGCGGCGGCTCGGTGAAATGCTGTTCGGTGCGGATCGCCTTGAGGCCGATGCTCTCGCCTTCCTTGAGGGGCGGCAACAGACGATTGTCCTCGTCTTCATCCTTCTTGGCGTCATCGACACTCTCTTCGTACACCGCCATGAAGCCCGGGTGCACCACGGTGGAGCCGTTGGCGCGGAAGATGTTGCCTTCCCCGGCCCCAAGGTCCACCGCCACGGTGTCGATGGTGGCGTGGATCATCTGGCAGGCCAGGGTGCGCTTCCAGATCAGCTCGTACAACTTGTGCTGCTCTTTGGTCAGATGATCCCTGAGCGCGTCCGGCTCGCGCAACACGGAGGTCGGGCGTACCGCCTCGTGCGCCTCCTGGGCATTCTTCGATTTGGTCTTGTAGGTCCGCACCTCTTTCGGCACGTTGTCAGCACCGAAACGCTGGGCGATGTAGGCACGGATCTCGTCCAGCGCCTCCTGGGCCAGGTTTACCGAGTCGGTACGCATGTAGGTGATGAGGCCGACAGTCTCGCCGCCGATGTCGATGCCTTCGTACAACTGCTGCGCCGTGCGCATGGTGCGCTGCGCCGTGAAGCCCAGCTTGCGCGAGGCCTCCTGTTGCAGGGTGGAGGTGGTGAATGGCGCCGCCGGATTGCGCTTGCGCTGCTTCTTTTCCACCTTGCTCACCACCAGCGTGCCGCCGGCGGCCTTGGTCAGCGCCTTTTCCGCCGCCTTGGCCTGCTTGCTGTCGGTAATGGAAAACTGCGTGATCTTCTCGCCGGCGAGTTGGATCAGCTTGGCGGAAAAGACCTGCTTGGCGGCCAGGGCGTCGGCCTCGATGGTCCAGTATTCACGCGCCTTGAAGGCCTCGATCTCCAGTTCGCGTTCGACGATCAGGCGTAGCGCCGGACTCTGCACACGGCCGGCGGACAGGCCGCGGCGGATCTTCTTCCACAGCAGCGGCGACAGGTTGAAACCGACCAGATAATCGAGGGCGCGGCGCGCCTGCTGGGCATTGACCAGATCCATGGCCAGTTCGCGCGGATGCTCGGTGGCCTCCTGGATCGCCTTCTTGGTGATTTCGTGAAACACCACACGGGCCACCTGTTTGCCCTTGAGCAGACCGCGTTCCTTCAGGATTTCCAGCAGATGCCAGGAGATGGCCTCGCCTTCGCGGTCCGGGTCAGTGGCCAGGTACAGGCTGTCGGCCTTGGCCAGCGCCTTGGCAATGGCATCGACGTGTTTTTCGTTCTTGTCGATGAGCTGATACTTCATGGCAAAACGATGCGCCGTATCGACGGCCCCTTCCTTGGGCAGCAGGTCGCGCACGTGACCATAGGAGGCCAGCACCTCGAAATCCTTGCCCAGGTATTTCTTGATGGTCTTGGCCTTGGCCGGCGATTCAACGATGACGAGATGCTTGCTCATACTGCTTCCTTAAAAAAACAATGCCCGCGTAACGCGGGCATACCTTGTGGCGGAGAGGGGTGGCGTGCTCAGTGCAGTACACCCGCTGTCTCGTCCAGGACCAGGTCTTCCATCCACGCAAACGCCGCCTCGCGGCCAGGCTGGTTGAACAGGACCATCAGGATCACCCATTTGAGCTGCTCCAGGTCCACCTCTTCCTCCTCCAGCGCCATCACCCGGTCGATGACCATTTCGCGCGTGGCGGAGTCGAGCACGCCCATCTGTTCCATGAACAGGATAAAACCGCGGCACTCGGTGTTGATCTTCTCCAGCTCCGGCTCGGAATAGAGACGGAAGGAGCCGGACGGCACGACCGCCGGCGGCGCATCGTCCTGCAACTCGGCCAGGCCTTCCAGCCAGTCGAAGGCCTTGCGGATCTCGTTTTGCCTGAAGCCCGCCTCCAGCAACACCTCTTGCAACGCGTCCTGATCCTCGTCGAAACCTATCTCATCTTCCATATAGTTTTCAAACAGGTACATCAGGACGTCAAACACGTTTTGCTTCATTCAGAGGCTCTCTTTGCTGGTCCGGGCATAACCCCCGCCCGCCGCGGAGGCTACATAACCCTCCAGTTCCAGTAATAACAGCATGGAGGAAACGGCATCGGCCGTCAATCCGCTGCGTTCCACCAGAATGTCCACGGCAGTGGGCGCGAAATCGAGGCAATCGAGCAGGTGCCGGTAGTCTGCATCGAGATCAAATTCACTTACTAATGGCGCGGACTCTTGCGTCAGTATGGCACGCAGCTGGGGCGCCAACTCCTCCAACACGTCCTGCGCCGTCTCCACCAATTTGGCGCCATCGCGGATCAGACGATGGCAACCACGCGCCAGTGGATTGTGTATCGAGCCGGGGATGGCGAACACCTCGCGCCCCTGTTCCGCAGCACTGCGCGCGGTGAGCAGCGAACCGCTGCGCAGCGCCGCCTCCACTACCAGCGTACCGAGAGACAGGCCACTGATGATGCGGTTGCGCCGTGGGAAATGGCCGGGCAGTGGCGGTGTCCCGGGCGGATATTCACTCACCAGGGCACCGCCGCCATCGACGATGGCATGGGCCAGGTCGCGGTGACGCGCCGGATAGATGCGATCGGGGCCGGTGCCGAACACGGCGATGGTCTGCCCCCGCGCCGCGAGGGCACCACGGTGGGCGGCACCGTCGATGCCCAGGGCCAGACCACTGGTGATGGTGAGGCCGGCACCGGCCAGCACACAGGCAAACTGCTGCGCGGTCTCTTCGCCCAGGGACGTCGGGTTGCGGCTGCCCACCATCGCCAGCTGCGGCTGTATCAACGCATGCACATTGCCGTGCACATACAGCACGGGCGGCGCATCATGCACCTGCGCCAGCAGGGGCGGATAACGCGGGTCATCCCGCGTGATGATGGCGCGCCCGTCACCGGCCCAGGCAAGGTCGCGCTCCACCGCGTCCCAGGCGGGCACGCGCAGCGCGTCGCGCAGTTCGCCTTCCAGGGTGGTATCGCGCCCACCTTGTTCGAACAGTTGACGTGGCGAGCCGTGGCGAGCCAGCAGTTCGTGCAGGCGCACCGGCCCGACACCGGGCAGATGCAGCAGGGCCAGCCAGTAGTGGAGGTCGTCGCGGGTGGTCATCGTGGTCAGCCATGTCCCTATAGCCAGGCGGCAGTATAGCGGTAATCACCCGGCACAAAAATGCAAACGGCGCCCGCAGGCGCCGTTGCAGAGTGAAGCGATAAAAACTCAGGGATTGGTGACAATGTCCTTCACGTGCATGGTACGCGTGGCCTTCATCACCAGGCCATAGCTGACGCGCTCGAAGGTGCGGAACACCATCAGGGTACCGGCGTGCTCATCGGGCATCTTCACCAGTTCGCCGCCCCGCATGCGATCGCGGACCATTTCACCGGCCTGATAGATGGCCAGGACGTGGCCCGGCTCCATACCCTCACGCTGCCCCAGGTTGAGCGCCACTACCTGATACTGGCCGATGAGGGACACGCCACCGGGCACGGCGATGATCTGACCGCGTACCTTGCTCTTGGGCGCGCGCGGCAGGAAGCTCACATCCGCCGCCGTATCATTGGCCGGCAGCAGGCGATCGCCGTTCAGCACCTCGCGGGTGGCGCTGGTGATCTGCAGCGTGGAAACGTCAGCGAACTCCTTCAGCCGCACGTCACCCACATGGATCGCCTCGTAGCCGAGGATGTCATCGGGATTGTTGGGATTGCGATAGACGGCACCGGGGCGCACCACCACGTAATCCGTCAGGTCCGCATCGGTCAGGCCGCGCACGTAAACGCGATGGCCGGGGCCGGCGATGAGATGCTTGTCGACGCTGGAGATGATATAGGGCGCAGCCTCCAGTTCCTTCTCGGTCACCACACGCGGCCGGGTCAGGAACGGGCGGATGGCGTCGATGGGGATGGTGGGAATGGCGCGCTCCAGACCTTCCACGCGCACTTGCGGTGACAGGCGCACCTCAGGAATGCCGCGCGGCGTGGTGCTGCTGATAACGCCGCCGCGATGCACCTGGATCACCGGGCGCCCGTCCTTGTAGGCCAGGATCAGGATGTCACCCGGGTAGATCAGGTGAGGATTTTCGATCTGCGGATTGCTGTCCCATACCTCCGGCCACAGCCAGGGGTCGCGCAGGAAGCGTGCGGAGATGTCCCACAGGGTATCGCCCTTTACGACGATATATTGTTGCGGATGATCCTCCCGCAGGACCACCGGCGGCGGCGGAGCCACCGGTTCCGGCACAACCACCGGCTCGGGTTGCGGCGCGGGTGCCTCGGGCTGTTGCGGCGCACTGGCACAACCAACGACAATGGCGGCGGCTGCCAAGGAAGTCAGCAGTCGGGAGATACGGAGCGGATTCTTTTCCATGGGCGTCCCGTAGATGTTTGTGTCTGATTCGGCGTCCATCCCGTGCGGGATGATTCCCCCCGGTCTGACCCCATCCCGCAGCATCGATTGGCGGGTCGTCCTGAGAGTCAGAACCTAGTATCATCATTACTTTAGCAGCAAGTCTTGCGCAATTACTATAGGTTTGTCACGGAAAACCGCCATGGCCATCCTCCATATCCTGCATTTCCCCGATCCGCGCCTGCGCACCCGCGCTGCGCCAGTGACCCAGGTGGATGCCACCATCCGCCGCCTGGTGGACGATATGTTCGACACCATGTACGACGCCCCGGGCATCGGCCTGGCCGCCACCCAGGTGAACGTGCACCAGCGCGTCATCGTCATCGATGTGTCGGAAGAGAAGAACGAACCGCGGGTGTTCATCAACCCCGAGATCATCAGCCGCGACGGCGTGGAGCAGATGGACGAGGGCTGCCTGTCGGTGCCCGGCGTGTATGAGACCGTGGAGCGGGCGGAGAAAGTGAAGGTGCGCGCCCTCAACCGCGACGGCCAGCCCTTCGAGCTGGAGGCCGACGGCCTGCTGGCGGTGTGCATCCAGCATGAGATGGATCACCTGGAGGGCAAGCTGTTCGTCGACTACCTGTCCAGCCTCAAGCGCGAGCGCATCCGCAAAAAGCTGGAAAAACTGCGCCGCCAGACACTGTAAGCGCTCACCAATTACGCGCCGCCCGGCCCACCTCCTTTCGGTATCTACATGACTCCGCTGAAGATCGTCTTTGCCGGCACCCCCGAGTTCGCCGCTGTGGCCCTCCAGGCCCTGCTCGCCTCACCTCACCAGGTCATCGCCGCCTATACCCAGCCCGACCGACCGGCCGGACGCGGCCGCAAGCTCACCCCCAGCCCGGTGAAGGCGCTGGCGCTGGAGCATGGCGTGCCGGTGTATCAACCGCTGTCGCTGAAGGACGCGGCCGCCCAGCAGGAGCTGGCGGCGCTGGGCGCCGACGTGATGATCGTCGCCGCCTACGGTCTGCTGCTGCCCAAGGCGGTGTTGGAGATGCCGCGCCACGGTTGCCTCAACATCCACGCCTCGCTGCTGCCACGCTGGCGCGGCGCCGCGCCGATCCAGCGCGCCATCCTCGCCGGCGATACGGAGACCGGCATCACCATCATGCAGATGGACGTGGGCCTCGATACCGGTGCCATGCTGCACAAGGTCAGTACCCCGATCAGCGACACCGATACGGCCGCCACCCTGCACGACCGCCTCGCCGCCCTCGGGGCCGAGGCGATCCTCACGGCGCTGGACCAGCTCCAGGCCGGCACTCTGCACGGCGCGGCGCAGGATGACGCCCTGGCCAATTACGCCAAAAAGCTGGACAAGGCCGAGGCCGCGATGGACTGGTCGCGCAGTGCCGTGGCACTGTCGCGTCAGGTGCGCGCCTTCAATCCCTGGCCGGTGGCGCAGGCCCGGCTGGGCGAGGAGGTGCTGCGTGTGTGGGAGGCCGTGGCCTTGCGGGAGGCCGGCAACGCCGCCCCCGGCCGCGTGGTACGCACCGGCCGCGACGGTATCGACGTCGCCACCGGTGACGGCCTGCTGCGCCTGTTGAAGGTGCAATTGCCCGGCGGCAAGCCGCTGGCCGCCGCCGATTTCCTCAACGCCCACCCACTCGACGGCGTGACCCTCGGCCATGGCTAAGGGCAAAAAGGACGACGCCCGCAGCGCGGCGGCCAAGGCCATCCACCAGGTGCTGGCGGAAGGCCGTTCCGTGGCGGCGGTCCTGCCGCCGGCCCTGGCCAGCGTCCCGCCGGCGGAGCGCGGCCTGACCCAGGAGCTGTGCTACGGCACCCTGCGCTGGGCGCCGCGGCTGGAGGCCCTGGCCGGCAAGCTGCTGGACAAGCCGCTGCGCGCCCGCGACGGCGACGTGCATGCCCTGCTGCTCGCCGGCCTGTATCAGCTGCTCTATCTCCATGTGCCGCCCCATGCCGCCGTGTCGCTCACCGTGGAGGCGACAGCGAAACTGAAAAAAGAATGGGCGCGCGGCCTGCTCAACGGTGTGCTGCGCCGCCTGCAACGGGAACAGGAAACCCTGCTCACTGCCGTCGACGCCAGCGATTCCGCAGCACTGGCCCATCCCGTGTGGCTGCTCGCCCGCCTGGAGCAGGACTGGCCCGAGCAGTGGCGCGCCATCGCCGCCGCCAACAACGAGCGCCCGCCCATGACCCTGCGCGTCAATCGCCTGCGTGGCACCCGTGAACAGTATCTGGAGCGGCTGCAGCAGGCCGGCATCGAGGCCAGCGCCGCCGCCCATGCGCCGGATGCCATCACGCTCGCCACCCCCGTGGCGGTGGAACAACTGCCCGGCTTTGCGGAGGGTGCGGTGTCGGTGCAGGACGCCGCCGCCCAGCTTGCCGCCGGCCTGCTGCAACTGGCGCCCGGCCAGCGCGTGCTGGACGCCTGCGCCGCCCCCGGCGGCAAGACCGGCCACATCCTGGAAACCTGCCCCGAGGTCGCTCTGCTGGCCCTGGACAGCGAGGCGGAACGCCTGCAGCGAGTGGCGGAAAACCTGGCACGGCTCCAGCTCACCGCCGAACTGCGCACCGGCGATGCCGGCGACCCGTCCGCCTGGTGGGACGGCAAACCCTTCGATCGCATCCTGCTCGATGCGCCCTGCTCCGGCTGCGGCGTGATCCGGCGCCATCCCGACATCAAGACCCTGCGCCGGGCCGAGGACATCACCACGCTGGCCGCGCAGCAGGCACGGCTGCTGCGCGCGCTGTGGCCCTTGCTGACACCGGGCGGTATTCTTGTCTACGCCACCTGCTCCATACTCACGGCGGAGAACGCCGGGCAGGTGACGGCCTTCCTGCGTGAGAAGACGCAGGCACAAGAACTCCCCATCACCGCCGCCTGGGGACAGGCCGTGGCGGCGGGGCGGCAGATCCTGCCCGGCGAGAATGGAATGGATGGCTTTTATTACGCAGTCCTGCGCAAGGCGTAACCCGTTGCTGGCTGGCTGGCGCCGGCTATTGGGTGCGCTCGCCCTCGGCCTGTGCGCGGTCGGCGCCCAGGCCGGCGGTTTCGAGGTGCGCAGTGCCGCCACCAAGCTGCAGGATGACGGCTACCAGCTCACCGCCCGCATTGATTACGACTTCAGCGCCGAGGTACTCGATGCCCTGGCCAACGGCGTCCCTCTCACCCTGCGGCTGGAGATCGAAGTGCAGCGCCTGCGCCGCTGGTGGGCCAACCAGACGGTGGCCAAACTGGAGCAGCGGCACCAGCTCACCTACCACGCCTTTTCCGATCAATACCTGCTGCGCAACCTGGGCAGCGGCACGCTGACCATCCATCCCACCCTCAACCAGGCGCTGGCCGCGCTGGGGGCGCTGGATGAGCTGCCGCTGCTGGACGCGGCGCACATCGAGGCGGAGGAGGAATACCAGGTGCGGCTGCGCACCTCCCTGGACATCGAGGCCCTGCCGGCGCCGCTGCGCCCGGTGGCCTACGTCACCCCGGCCTGGCGCCTGTCGAGCGCGTGGTTCACATGCTCCTTGACGCCTTAAAACGCCTCACCTCCGGGCCGCGACCGGTGGTACTGCTGCTGGTGCTGCTGCTGGCCTCGTTCTACCTGATGAGCGGCGCCATCCAGAATACCGCCCTGTTCGGCCGTCTCTACTCGCTGCTGCTGGGGGTGAACATCCTCGCCCTGCTGCTGCTCATCGCCCTCATCGGCCGCAACCTGATCCACCTGTTGCAACAGTACCGCGAACACGCCCCCGGCTCGCGCCTCACCCTGCGCCTGGTGGTGATGTTCGTGCTGCTGGCGCTGGCGCCGGTGTCGGTGGTGTATTACTTCTCGCTGCAATTCCTCCACCGCGGCATCGACAGCTGGTTCGATCTGCGGGTGGAAAAGTCGCTGGAAGATGCCCTGGAACTGGGCCGCGCCTCCCTCGATGGCCGCCTGCGCGAGCTGCTGCGCCAGACCCGCCAGGCCGCGGGCGAGCTGGCAAGCGTGCCGGACAGCGCCGCAGCGCTGCGACTGAACGAGCTGCGCCAGCACGGTGAGGCGGCGGAGATGACCCTGCTCACCCTGCGCGGCCGCGTCATTGCCGGCGCCAGCATGGATCCCAGCTCCATCGTCCCGGCCATGCCGAGCGATGCGGTGCTGCAGCAGCTGCGCCAGGGCCTGGACTATGCCCGCCTGGAACCCCTGGGCGAGGCTGGCATGCATGTGCGCGTCGCCATCACCCTGCCGGCACTGGAGCCGGGGGCCGAGCCGCGCGTGCTGCACGCCCTGTACCCGGTGGCCGAGCGCCTCAGCCGCCTGGCCGACAGCGTGCAGGAGGCGTTTGCCCAGTACAAGGAACTGGCCTTCCTGCGCCAGCCGCTGAAATACAGCTTCACGCTCACCCTGTCGCTGATCCTGCTGCTGTCCCTGCTCACCGCGGTGTGGGCCGCCTTTTTCTCTGCGCGGCGGCTGGTGGCGCCGATCCGCGACCTGGCCGAGGGTACCCGCGCAGTGGCGGCCGGCGACTACCACAAACGCCTGCCCCTGCCCGGCCGCGACGAACTGGGCTTTCTGGTGCGCTCCTTCAACGAGATGACTTACAAGATCGCCCAGAGCCAGCAGGCGGCGCAGCACAGCCAGCGTCAGGCGGAGGAGCAGCGCACCTATCTGGAGGCGGTGCTGGGCCGTTTGTCCTCCGGCGTGCTCACCCTGGACAGCGACGGCGTACTGCACACGGTCAACGCCGCCGCCGGCCAGATCCTGGGGGCCGAACTGACCGAGGTGCTCGGCCAGCCCTTGCAGGAACTGCCGGGGCGCCACCCCGCCCTGGACCAGTTTGTCGGGGCCTTACTGTCGCACCTCAACCTGGCCGAGCCGGAATGGCGCGCCGAACTGGTGCTGTTCGGCCAGAAGGGCCGCCAGGTACTGATGTGCCGCGGCGCCCTGCTGCCCGGCGGCGAGGGCCACGTCATCGTGTTCGACGACATCACCGCCCTGATTCAGGCCCAGCGCGACGCCGCCTGGGGCGAAGTAGCGCGGCGCCTGGCCCACGAGATAAAAAACCCGCTCACGCCCATCCAGCTCTCCGCCGAGCGCTTGCGCCACAAATACCTCGCCACCATGCCCGCGGCCGACGCCGAGGTGCTGGACCGCGCCACCCACACCATCGTGCAGCAGGTGGAGACGATGAAGGAGATGGTGAAGGCCTTTTCCGACTATGCCCGTCCGCCGCAGATCCGCCTGGAGCAGGTGGGCATCAACCGCATCGTCAACGAGGTGGTGGAGCTGTACCAGACTGAGCAACGGCCCATCAGCTTCGACCTGCAACTGGACCCGCGCACCCCCACCATCGAGGCCGACGCCGGCCGCCTGCGCCAAGTGCTGCACAACCTGATCAAGAACGCCCTGGAGGCCTGCGGCCGCGACGGCGCCTATATCCGCATCACCACCCACTGCGCCGAGCAGACCGGTTGCCGCTACGTGGAACTGTCCGTGTGCGACGACGGTCCCGGCATTCCCGAAGAAATGCTGGCCAACCTGTTCGAGCCCTACGTCACCAGCAAGCCCAAGGGCACCGGCTTAGGGCTGGCCATCGTCAAAAAGATCGTGGAGGAGCATGGCGGCATGATTTGGGTGGAAAACATGCCCGAGGGCGGCGCCTGCATTATGATTCGCTTACCGGTCAAGGCGAAGGGCGAGGGGCCAGGGGCCGGCTTCTGAGTCACCCAGAGGATTCGATAACCATGGCGCACGGCTACATCCTGGTAGTGGACGACGAACCGGACATCCGGTCGCTGCTGCAGGACATCTTGCGCGACGAAGGCTACGAGGTGGACACGGCGGAAAATGCCGCCACCGCGCGGCGGGCGCGCCGTACGCGCCGCCCCGACCTGGTGCTGCTCGACATCTGGATGCCGGATACCGACGGCATCTCCCTGCTCAAGGAGTGGACCGAGGAAGGCCCGCTCACTTCGCCGGTGATCATGATGTCGGGCCACGGCACGGTGGAGACCGCGGTGGAGGCCACCCGCCTCGGCGCCTATGACTTCATTGAAAAACCACTGTCGCTGGCCAAGCTGCTGGTCACGGTGGAGCGCGCGCTGGAGGCCTACAATCTGCACCGCGAGAACGTCGGCCTCAAGCGCCTGGCGCAACCGGTGGGCGAGCCGGTGGGCCGCAGCGCCGCCATGCAACAGCTGCGCGAACAGGTCCGCCGCGTCGCCCAACATGGCACCACCGTGTTGATCAGCGGTGAACCGGGCGCCGGCAAAGGGGTGATGGCACGCTATCTCCACGCCTGTAGCCCACGCCGCGACGGCCCCTTCATCAGCGTCGGCGTGGCCTCGCTGCTGGGTGACAACGCCACCGTGGAACTGTTCGGTAGTGAAGAGGACGACAAGGTGCACTACGGCCTGCTGGAACAGGCCAACGGCGGCACCCTGTTCCTGGACGATATCGGCGACATGGACAGCGCCACCCAGGCGCGCCTGCTCGGCGCGCTGGAAACACGCAGCTACCACCGCGTCGGCGGCACCGACCCGGTCAAAGTGGACGTGCGCGTCATCGCCGCCACCCACTACGACCTCGGCCAGCGCGTGCGCGACGGCCTGTTCCGCAACGACCTCTACTACCACCTCAACGTGGTACCGCTCACCGTACCGCCGCTGCGCGAGCACAGCGAGGATGTCAGCGACCTGATCCGTTTCTACGTCGATCATTTCGTCAGCCAGGAAAAACTGCCCTACCGCAGCTTCACGGTGGCGGCGCAAAACCGCCTGCGCAACCATCCCTGGCCGGGTAACGTGCGTGAGTTGCGCAACCTGGTGCAGCGCCTGCTCATCGTCGGCGGCAGCGGCGATGTGGATGCCGCCGAGGTGGAGGCTGCGCTGGGGGCGCTGAACGTCACGTCGGCGGCGACTGTCGCCGCCGCCGACGTCGACCTGCCACTGCGCGAGGCGCGCGAGAACTTCGAACGCCGCTATTTCACCGAACTGCTCGCCCGCCTCGACGGCAATATCAATCAGGTGGCGCAGCACTCCGGCATCGAGCGCACCCATCTGTATCGCAAGCTCAAGTCGCTCGGCATCGAAACAAAGAAAAAGGAGTAGCAGCAGGCGAATCCTGACACTGGCGTGCCACGAGGTACTTGAGTGAATTGCTTGTGCAGCGAGCCATTCTTTCCTCGTATCTTGTCGCTTTCCTCTCGTATCCGCCTCCACTACAATGCGCGCCCAACGCACAGCGGAATCACGGCCATGAAGATCATCATCCTCGGCGCCGGCCAGGTGGGTTCCTCCCTCGCCAACAATCTCGCCAGTGAAGCCAACGACATCACCGTCGTCGACACCGAGCCGCAACGCCTGCAAGCCCTGCAGGATCGCCTCGACCTGCGCACCGTGACCGGCCAGGCCTCGCACCCGGAAGTACTGATGCGCGCCGGCGCCGAAGATGCCGACATGCTGATCGCCGTCACCAACTCCGACGAGACCAATATGGTGGCCTGCCAGATTGCCTACTCGCTGTTCCGCACGCCGACCAAGATCGCCCGCGTGCGCGCCCTGGAATATCTGATGCACCCCCAGCTGTTCGCGCCCGAGTCGATTCCGGTCGATGTGCTGATCAGCCCGGAACAATTGGTCACCGACTATATTCACCGCCTGATCGAATACCCCGGCGCACTGCAGGTATTGAGCTTCGCCGAGGGCAAGGTGCAGTTGGTAGCGGTAAAGGCCTATTACGGCGGGCCGCTGGTGGGCCACGAGTTGCAGACCCTGCGCCAGCACATGCCCGGCGTGGACACCCGTGTCGCCGCCATCTACCGTCGCAATCGCCCTATCATTCCGGAAGGTACCACTGTCATCGAGGCCGACGACGAAATCTTCTTCATCGCCGCCAAAAAGGACATCCGTGCCGTGATGAGCGAGCTGCGTCGGCAGGAAAAGCCGGCGCGGCGCGTGATCATCGCCGGCGGCGGCAACATCGGCAAACGCCTAGCCGCGGCGCTGGAGGCCGACTATCAGGTCAAGCTGATCGATCACAATACCGCACGCACCAAGGCCTTGTCGGAAGAGTTGAGTCGCACCATCGTCCTACAAGGTGATGCCGCCGACGGCGACCTGCTGCTGGAAGAAAATATCGAAGAGACCGACGTGTTCTGCGCGCTCACCAACGACGACGAGGCCAACATCCTGTCATCGATGCTGGCCAAGCGCCTCGGTGCGCGCAAGGTGATGACACTGATCAACCGTGCCGCTTACGTCGACCTGGTGGAGAGCAGCGAGATCGATGTGGCCATCTCGCCGCAGCAGGCCACCATCGGCTCGTTGCTCACCCACGTGCGCCGCGGCGACGTGGCGGCGGTGCATTCCTTGCGCCGCGGTGCCGCCGAGGCCATCGAGGCCATCGCCCACGGCGACAGAAACTCCTCCAAGGTCGTTGGCCGTGCCATCGAGGAGATCAAGCTGCCGCACGGCACCACCATCGGCGCCATCGTGCGCGGCAGCGAGGTGCTCATCGCTCACCACGACACGGTGATAGAGGCCGAGGATCACGTGATCCTGTTCGTGGTCGACAAAAAGCGCATCTCCGAAGTGGAACGCCTGTTCCAGGTCGGCATCACCTTTCTGTAACGCCGATGCAATTTGCCGTCATCCAACGCGTGGTCGGCCTGCTGCTGATGATCTTCAGCAGCACCCTGCTGCCGCCCTTGCTGGTGTCCTATGGTTACGGCGACGGTGCCCACGACACCTTCCTGCTCGCCTTTGCCGTCACCCTGATTACCGGGCTAGTGCTATGGCTGCCGGTGTGCAAACTGCGCCGCGAGTTGCGCCTGCGTGATGGCTTTGCGGTGGTGGTGCTGTTCTGGACGGTACTGGGGGTGTTCGGTGCCCTGCCGTTGGCGCTGTCGGAACAACCCGGGCTGTCCATCACCGATGCCGTGTTCGAGTCCATGTCGGGCCTCACCACCACCGGTGCCACGGTGATCACCGGTCTCGACACCTTGCCGCGCTCCATTCTCTACTACCGCCAGCAACTACAGTGGCTGGGGGGCATGGGCATCATCGTGCTGGCAGTGGCGATCCTGCCCATGCTCGGCATCGGTGGCATGCAGCTCTATCGTGCCGAGATGCCGGGGCCGATGAAGGACAGCAAGCTAACACCGCGCATCACCGAAACGGCCAAGACCTTGTGGTACATCTACCTCAGCCTCACCATCGCCTGCGCCCTGGCCTATTGGAGTGCCGGCATGGCACCGTTCGACGCCATCGGCCACAGCTTCTCCACCGTGGCCATCGGCGGCTTTTCCACCCACGACGCCAGCATGGGCTACTACCACGGCAATGCGCTGATCGAACTGAGCGCCGTGGTGTTCATGTTCCTTGCCGGCATCAATTTCACTCTGCATTTCTACGCCTGGCGCGGCCGCAGCCCGCGCCCCTATCTGCGCGACACCGAATCGCGCACCTATGCCATCATCCTCGGTGCGACGGCACTGATCACCAGCGCCTATCTGTATATCAGCGGCACCTACCGCGATCCGACCGACGCGCTGCTGCACGGCATGTTCCAGGCGGTATCCATCGGCACCACTACCGGCTTCACCACCGCCGAATACCACGCCTGGCCCGGCTTCCTGCCGGTGATGCTGCTGTTCATCAGCTTCATCGGCGGCTGCGCCAATTCCACCGCGGGCGGCATGAAGGTGATCCGTTTCGTGCTGCTGGTGAAGCAGGGCTTGCGCGAGATCGGCCGTCTGATCCACCCCAATGCCGTGATCCCCATCAAGGTGGGCAACAAGTGCCTGCCCGATCGGGTCATCGACGCGGTGTGGGGCTTTTTTGCCGCCTACGTTGGCGTGTTCGCGGTGATGCTGTTGCTGCTGATGATGTTTGGCCTCGATCAGGTCACCGCCTTTTCCGCCGTTGCCGCCTGCCTCAACAACCTCGGTCCCGGTCTCGGCGATGTCGGCGCCAACTATGCCGACATTCCGGCCGCCGCCAAGTGGGTGCTGATGGTGGCCATGCTGCTCGGCCGTCTGGAAATCTTCACCCTGCTGGTGCTGTTCACGCCGACCTTCTGGCGCAAATAGACATGTCCGACGCCGCCAAATGGAACGAGCGCTATCGTGACACCCAGGTGGGCGGGGGCCGCCCGGCGCAGGTATTGAGCGACTACGCCCACCTGCTGCCGTCCCACGGCACGGCGCTGGACCTTGCCTGCGGCCTCGGCTCCAATGCCCTGTTGCTCGCCGCGCGCGGTCTCGACACCTTCGCCTGGGACATCTCCGCCGTCGCCATCGACAAGCTCAACGCCCATGCCCGCGGCCACGACCTGCCGCTGCACGCCGAAATGCGCGACCTGACCCTGCACGGCCTGCCGGAGCATCACTTCGATGTCATCGTCGTCGGCCGCTATCTGGAGCGCCGCCTGTGCCCCGCCATACAGGCCGCCCTCAAGCCCGGGGGACTGCTTTACTACCAGACCTGGACGCGTGCCCAGGTGAGCGAACACGGCCCCAGCAATCCGGCCTTCCGCCTGGCGCGCAACGAACTGCTGCATCTGTTCAGCGCGCTGGACGTCATCGCCTATCGCGAGGAAGACACCGTGGGCGACACCGCACGCGGCCTGCGCGATGAAGCGTATCTGGTGGCGCAGCGGCCCGTCTGACCTTGCCCGGCCCGCGCCGCGGCCCCATGTCACTGGCATGGACCCGACCCCCCTCGAAAAACTCCTCGCCACCGGCCAGGACAACCTGATGCTGCGCTTTGGCCTCGGCAGCGCCTGGCTCAAGCAAGGCGACCACGAGCGCGCCATCGAGCACCTGCGCGCCGCCCTGCGCCATGACCCGGCGCATTCTGCCAGCCACAAGCTGCTGGGCAAGGCGCTCGCCGCCGCCGGCCGCAACGACGAGGCCATCGCCGCCTATGAGGCCGGCATCGGCATTGCGGAGGAAAAGGGCGATATCCAGGCAGCGAAGGAGATGCGGGTGTTTCTCAAGCGGTTGCAGAAATCCGACCCGCCTCCTTCCGACCATCCCCACTGACGTAGGGGAAGAGACGGTTCAGCGCCGCAGGATCGCCAGCCAGCGCCACAGATTCAGCACGCTGAACAACGAGGCGGCGACGTAGGTGAAGGCGCAGGCGGTGAGGATCTGCCGCGCCGGGCGCAGGTCGTTGCGTGGCAGATAACCGCTGGCCAGCAGCGGCAGGGCGCGGCGGTAACTGGCGTCCAGTTCCACCGGCAGGGTGATGAGGTGCACCAGGATGGCGGTGCCGAAGGAGGCCAGGCCGGCGAGCAACATCACCAGCCCGGCGGAGGGTGCGCGCGTCAGCACGGTGAGCACCGGCAGCGCCAGCATCAGCGCCGCGCCGGCCTTCTCCGCGCCCTGGGCGATACGCACCAGGCGCGTGCGCCAGGCCAGCGGAGCGTAACCGCTGTGATCCTGCAAGGCGTGGCCGACTTCGTGGGCCGCCACCGTCACGGCGGTGAGCGAGCGGCCGTCGTAATGCTCCGGCGCCAGGCGCACCACCTTGGCCAGCGGGTCGTAGTGATCGCCCTGCGCAGTGGTTTCCACCGTCACCTGTTGCAGGCCGTGGCGATCGAGCAGATGGCGTGCCAACTCGCCGCCGCTGCCGGGATAGTCGCCGCGCACCCCGCTGTAACGGCGCAGCACCGCCTTGGCCCACAAGGCGGGCAGCAGGGTCAGGGCGAGGATCAGAAGGCCGATGATGGCAAGTAACATGGCTGCACTCAGCTGCAACAGTTCACTGCAAGCATGCGTGTGACCCCGCCGGTTTTCAATCCTGCTTTTGAATCTCCCCGCGCTTGCGCGGATAATCACCGCTCCGCGACCAACGAACGCCATACATGTCCGAAGATACGATCCGCACCAGCGGCCCATTGCGCCGCATAGCCCGCGACGGCACCACCTACACCCTGCTCGGCACCGCCCACGTCTCGCGCGCCAGCGCCGACGACGTGGCGGCGCTGCTGGAAACCGGCGCCTTTGACGCGGTGGCGGTGGAGCTGTGCCCGGCGCGCCACCAGGCCCTGGTCAATCCCGACGTGTGGGGCCAGACCGATCTGTACCAGGTATTCCGCCAGGGCCGCGCCTCCATGATGGCGGCGAGCCTGGCCCTCGGCGCCTATCAGCAGCGCCTGGCTGAACAGTTCAACGTGCGGCCCGGCGAGGAGATGCAGGCGGCGCTGGAGGGCGCCCTGGCGCGCGGCCTGCCGGTGCTGCTCATCGACCGCGACGTCGGCACCACCCTGCGCCGTGTCTACCGCAACGTGCCCTGGTGGCAGCGCCTCGGCATCCTCGGCGGCCTGCTCGGCAGCGTGCTGTCGCGGGAACAGGTGAGCGCGCAGGAGATCGAGCGGCTGAAGGAAGGCGACCTGCTGGAGACCACCTTCGCCGAATTCGCCGATCGCAACACCGTGCTGTATCGGCCGCTCATCGCCGAGCGCGACGAATACATGGCGGCGCGGCTGTGCGAGGAGGCGCAGGCCAGCGGCCACAAGAACATCCTGGCGGTGATCGGCGCCGGCCATCTCAAAGGCATCGCCACGCACCTGGACGACGCGACGACCTGTACCAACCCCAAGGCCACGGTGCAGCGGCTGGAGGCGCGGCCACCGGCATCACGCTGGCCCAAGGCCATCCCCTGGCTGATCGTTGCCGTTATCCTCGCCGGCTTCGTCATCGGCTTTTCCCGCAGCCCGGAGCTGGGCTGGGCCATGGTGTGGGACTGGCTGCTGATCAACGGCACACTGTCGGCGCTGGGCGCGCTCATCGCCACCGGGCATCCCGTCACCGTGCTCACCGCCTTTCTCGCCGCGCCGTGGACCTCGCTCAACCCGATGATCGGCGCCGGCATGGTGGCGGGCGCGGTGGAGTTGTACTTCCGGAAACCGCGCGTGGCCGACTTCAACAACCTGCGCCACGACGTCACCCACTGGCGCGGCTGGTGGCGCAACCGCGTATCGCGCACCCTGCTGGTGTTCTTCCTCGCCAGCCTCGGCTCCGCCATCGGCACTTACGTCGCCGGCTTCCTCATCTACGACCGCCTCATCGGCGCCTGATCTCAAGGCCGGCGGCGCCACCCCTCCTGTTCCGCGGCGATGACGATGCGCGCGCAGGCGGCGGCGTCGGAGTCGGCCTGGTGATGAGTGAGTTCGATACCGAGGTGGCGGCACACATCGGGCAATTTGGTGGGGCGGATGTCCCACTGCGCGCGCGCCAGCTGCACGGTGCAGACAAAGGGCTGCGGCGGCACGGCCAGCCCGTAGCGGGCGCAACAGGCATGAAGCACGCCCTTGTCGAAGGGCGCGTTGTGGGCGGCGAGAAACTCCACCTCGCGCAACGCCGGCGCGAAGATCTCCCACACCGCGGCAAAATCCGGCGCATCCTGCACATCGCTCCAGCGCAGGCCGTGGATATGGGTGAAGGAAAACAGCCGTGTCGGCGGCCGGATCAGCTCATACAACTGCTGCACGATGACGCCATCCTCGACAATGGTCGCCGCCAGCGCGCAGGCGCTGTCGCCGCTGTAGGTGGCGGTCTCGAAGTCGATGGCGGCGAAGCGGCTCACGCGCCCTGCCAGCACTGCGGCTCGATGAGCACGCTGGTTGTGCCGTCACCCAGCCACACCTGCCCTTCCTGGATGGTGCATTGCAGGCGCATGGTGCGGCTGACCAGTCCGGCCAGGGCCCGCGTCGCCTCCTGCGGCAGGCTGAATACCCGCAGCTTGTCGAAGCGGCGCAGCTCCGGCGCGGTGCGCTCCCACCACTGTTCGGCGGTACGGCCGCCATAGGCATACAGCACCACCTCGCGCGCACGGTTGCTCGCCTTGCGCAGGCGCCGCTCGTCGGGCAGACCCACATCGATCCACAACAGGATCTCGTCGGTCAGGCTGCGCTCCCACAGCTCCGGCTCATCCTCGGCGCACAGGCCCTTGGTGAAGTGCAGCCCCTCGCTGGCGTGCAGCGCAAAGGCCAGCAGACGCACCATCATGCGCTCATCGGTCTCCGAGGGATGACGGGCCAGGGTCAGGCTGTGGTCGGCGTAGTAGCCGCGGTCCATATCCGCGATCTGCAGGTCGGCCTTGAAGACGGTGGCGGTGATGGCCATGGGTGTAACCTGTATGGGAAAGGTGCACAGTGTAGCGCGCCGGGCGCAAAATAATGTCGTGCCGGATACCCGGCCCGTTGCCAGCCGGCCGCTTTTCATCCTAAGTTTTGCTGGCGGCCCCACCCCCGCAACCACCCCGACCATCATGGGCATCCTCGACAAAGAAGCCGTTCTCACTCGCAACTCCTACTACGAGGCCAGCCTCACGCGCCCGGCTGCCACCGCGCCGCTGCAGGGGAGCACCGAGGCGGATGTCTGCGTGGTGGGAGGTGGCTATGCCGGCCTGGCGGCCGCACTGGAGCTGGCACAGCGCGGCTACCGCGTCACCCTGCTGGAGGCGCGCCGGCTCGGCTGGGGCGCCTCGGGACGCAACGGCGGCCAGGTGCTAACGGGTTATGGGGTTGCCGGGCTGGAGGCCATCGAGGTGCAACTGTCGCGCGACGAGGCCCGGCATGCCTGGGACATCTCCGTCGAGGGCCTGCACTGGCTGCGCGACACCATTGCCAGAAACGACATCGACTGCGAATACACCGCCGGCCACCTCAGTCTCGCCATCGGCCGGCGCAAGGCCCGCGGGCTGGAGCGCTGGGTGCAGCACATGGCGCAGCGCTACGACTATCAACTGCAAGCCATCCCCCGCGCCGAACTGGACGCCTGGATCGCCAGCGACCACTTCCACGCCGGCGCCTTCGATACCCTGTCCGGCCACCTGCACCCGCTCAAATACTGCCTCGGCCTGGCCGCCGCGGCACAACGGGCCGGCGTGCGGATATATGAACACTCCGCCGCCACTACCCTCGTGCGCGGCGCACAGCCGCGAGTGAAAACCGCACAGGGCGAAGTGGCCTGCCGCTACGTGGTGCTGGCCGGCAATGTGTACCTGTCCGAATTCGCCGCACATATCGCGCCGGAGTTGTCGGCGCGCATCATGCCGGTGGGCACCTACATCATCACCACCGCCCCCATGCCGGCGGAGCAGGCGCAAAACCTCATCCGCCACCGCTCGGCTGCCTTCGACACCAACCTGGTGCTGGACTATTTCCGCGTCACCGCCGACAACCGCCTGTTGTTCGGCGGCGGTGAAAGCTACACCACGGCAACACCGCTCAACCTGAAGGAAAAGATGCGCCGGCGCATGGTGAAGGTATTCCCGCAACTGGCTGGACTGGAGGTGCCCTACGTCTGGGGCGGCTTCTGCGACATCACCATGAACCAGGCCCCCGACTTCGGCCGCCTCGGTGACAACGTCTACTACCTGCAAGGCTTCTCCGGCCACGGCGTGGCCCTCGCCGGCATGGCCGGCAAACTGGTGGCCGAGGCCGTCGCCGGCCAGGCCGAACGCTACGACCTGTTCGGCCGCCTGCGCCATCACCGCTTCCCCGGCGGCGAACTACTGCGCACCCCGGCGCTGGTATTGGGCATGCTGTATTACCGGCTGCGCGATCTGCTGTAGCGTTACCCGCTTTTCTTCTTTCCCGCGGTAGCACATGGCCTCCTTTGTGCCCCTCGCATGCGAGAAGAGCCCTTTCAGGTTTCCTCTTGTCCCCAATGTGCAGAAATTCCATCTCAGATTTTCTCCTCCCCCCGCGCGCGGGGGGAGGCCGGGAGGGGGGATAAGGGTCGGCACCCTTCTTAACACCCCCTCCCCACCTCCCCCACATGCGTGGGGGAGGTGTAATACACTTCGTGCCCACGACACAGCTCTCTGCCGTGCTTCTGCGGCACAATACGCCCCATGCCGGAACCCAACGAAATCGTCATCTGCGGCCTCGACGGCGTGCTCGCCCTCATCGAGCACCGCCTGCACCACCTCTACAACGAGGACGGCGTGAAACACTGGGATCGTTTCCTGGCGGCCTGCGGCGACGACATGCCCAACCTGCCGCTCATCGATCGCCTCAATCAGGCGCGCGCCGAAGGCATCCCGGTGATCCTGCTCACCGGCCGCAGCGCCGCGGTGCGCGAACAGACCCTGGCCTGGCTGCGCCGCTGGCAGATCGGCTACGACGGCCTGTGGATGCGCCCGGCCAATGATTTCAAACCGGCGGCGGACTTCAAGTCAGCAGTTATCACGCAACACTACCCGGACGCAACGATCCGCCGCATCTACGAATCCGACACCCATCTCGACTTTGCCCGCTGGTGCACCGAACAGAACATTCCCTGCACCCTCATCGGCCACAACCAGGGCAACGGCGAGACGCGCGAGCTGTTCGAGCTGAAGATCGTTCACCACGCCTGCGGCCACACCGTGCTGTATCCATTTTACGGTGACGACGATTTCACCTGGACCGATCGCATCCAGCAACTCGGCGAAGGCAGTTGCCGCCTGTGCCAGGTGGAGGAACAGCGCAAGGAACAGCGGCACAAGAGCGAGCAGGCACGCTACCAGGCGCAGCAGCGCGGCTTGCCGCCGCTGGAGGGTTCCGACAAACAGGTGGCCTGGGCCGAGACCGTGCGCCTCAACGCCTTCGGCGCCATCGACAAGGTGGTGAAATGGATGGAACAGGTCAGCGCGCAGGCCGAGGAGGAAGACCCGGACCACTGGCACATGATGCAGCAGGGCATCCACAAGGCCATCGACTACCTGGAGAACCAGGTCGACGCCAAGTGGTGGATCGACCATCGCCATGGCATGTACAACAGTCTCGACGGCGGCCGCGCCCTGCTGTCATCCATCGCGCAGGAGCTGGGGTTTTATTGAAGCACTACGCCACCACGAGCCAGGCGGCCGCACCGAGTCCGACCAGCACAAAGGCCAAGTGGACCCAGGACATAATCCGGTAGTGCGACTCAACAGTACTGGGGCTGTGATTGGCTATGACATAGGGGCGGCCGCTTTCTGGCGCGCTCATGGTGTGCACTTCGACCAGGTTGACGCGGCGCTCCCGCTCGAAGGCCGTGCGCGCCTCGCGCAGGGCGGCCTCTTCCATACGTTTCTGCGCCGCCTCGTCGAGCGTGCCGTCTCCGCCACCGCCAAATCTTGCGCGCACCGTCTCCGGGTCGGCCTGCCACTGCCGCAGGATCTCGTCGGCCCGTTGCCGGACCGCACGCACGGCCGCGCCCGCGTCGCTTGATGTGGCGGCGTCACGCGGCCGGGTCTTGGTCTGGAACTCTCCGACCACATACAGCCTGTCGCCCGCGCGGATACGCCTGACGCGGTGTTCGATATCCTTGCCGTCCGCTACGCGCACCGGCGCACCGACCAAAAATTCCGCCTCCTGCGGAAGCACCTGACAGCTGCCCGTTTCGTCGCGCAACAGAAACGGACGCGAGCTCTCGGCCGATTTGATGGATATCCATCCGACACCGGAGCTGCTGCCCCGCTCCACCGGGAAGGTTTCGACCCGAAACCATACACAGGGCTGGCGCTGAATCGGGTCCAGCAACGGTTCGCTATCAACCGGCTCCACCGTGCCCACCAGTTCCACATAGCCCTGGGCAGCGCTGCGGATCTTTGACGTCGGCGTGTCGCGCGCCAGCCGCCAGCGCTGCAAGGCGGCCAGCCACAGGAACAGGCTGAAAAAGCCGACTGCGGCAAACCCCCACAGGCGCAGCGTCGGGCTTTCCATCAGCAGAAGGGCAGGCACCGCCACATAGGGCGCCGCCCCGGCGTACGGTTGTCGGCCAAACTTGCGTGACGCCATGATGTCAGTCCTCTGCCCCGTGCTCCAACTGATAGGCCGGTAACGGCACGGCCAGCGCAGAGTCCGACCACCAGCCGTCGTTGTCGGCATACACGCCGACACGATATTCAATTGCTGCGTCCGCATAGTCCGCAGCGCAGTCGGGATGCAGTTCGAACAGCATCATCGTGCCCGGCTCGACACGATAGGACATACGCCGCTGACCGGCCCAGTTCTCGAGAAAATGTCGGTCCGGCGCCACCAGCACCATACGACAACCCTCCCAGACTTCGGCAACGGCGTCCGACGGCCGTACCCTGGCCAAGGCCACATGCAGCGGGCGCGTCTCGTTGTGGCCGATCAACACCGTGGCGCCCTCATCCTTCACGGTCAGCATCGGCGGCTCGACCCCGGGCGCACCGTGCGCCCCTTTGCGGTGCAGGCGCCCCTGCCATTGCTGATGCCGGTGCGCCACCCCGCCGTCGACAGGCGGACGGGCCTGGCGCAGGCGCTCCATCGCCAGCCGTTTCTTCTCCGCATTGGCCGCCATGCCTTGCTGGATGGGCACACCGAGCCCCACCCAGATGGCGAGCAGCGCCACACCGTAGATCGCCGCCAGCGTCTTCCAGCGCGGCAGACGGCGCAGAATCATCCCCGTGGCGAAATGGAATACCATGGCGCAGATCAGCCCCAGGAACATAACCGCCAGCAACACGCCCACACCGGCAAAACCCAACTCCCCCCGCACATTTTTGCCGATCCAGACCAGAGCGCGGTAGAAAGAGAGCACGCCCACGCCCAAGGCAATGAGCAGTTGCAGCTTGGACACGAGCGTCCAGGCGATTTGCGGGAGGTGTAGATTGTCTTCTACCAGGGGCGCAGCAGCGCCGGCCGCGACCTCCTTGCGCGCTATCTCGGCGTAGTTGTCGTGACCGTCATACATGGTGAGGATATCCGTTCCTGAAAGAGAAAGAAGCGAGTGCAGGTGCAGCGGGAGCACCGCCCATTCACGCAGTTTAAGCAGGTGAATAGAGTACCCAAGGCGGCGCCGAAACAGAAGCGCAAAGGAGCTAAGGAAACTCTGAATAAGTTCAGAGCTTCCCTAATCAATAGAAGTGGCGCAGATAGATGTACACATTGGCCAGCGCCACGCTGGCGAGCATCAGCGGCATGCCGATGAGCAGAAAGCGCATGAAACTGATCGGCGTGCCGGAGCGCTCCGCCAGACCCGCCACCATCACATTCGCCGCCGCACCGATCAGCGTGCCGTTGCCGCCCAGGCAGGCGCCCAGGGCCAGCGACCACCACACCGGTTCCGCCGCCGCCATGCCGCCCAGTCCCGCCTCCATGCTGTGCACCAGGGGAATCATCGTGGCGACAAAGGGTATGTTGTCGATCACCGCCGACACCAGTGCCGACAACCACAGGGTGGTGAATGCCGTGATCATCGGATCGCCGCCCGTTGCTTCCATCAACGCCCCCGCGAGATATGCCAGCAGGCCGGTGCTCTGTACGCCGTGCACGATGACGAACAGGCCAATGAAGAAGAACAGCGCGCTCCACTCCACTTCCTCCAGCGCCTCGCGCACCTGCTCGGCCTGGCCACGGCGGTCCTCGCCGATACCCGTCAGCAGCAACAGCAGGGCGGCGCCGGAAATCGCCGTGGTCCCCGGCGCGATGGCGAACTGCTCGCCGACGACGAAGCCGAAGATCACCAGTCCGAGTACAATCAGCGACTGCCGCAGCAGCTTCATGTCACGCAGGCTGCCACGCTCGTCGAAGCGCATCACGCGCGCCTTCAGCTCCGGCGTGGTCTGCAGGGAACGGCCCCAGATGCCGTAGAACACCAGCAGCACCAGACCGAGCAGGAACAAGGCGATGGGGCCGAGCTGCAACAGAAAGTCGTTGAAGCTGAGATGGGTGGCGGAGCCGATGAGGATGTTGGGCGGATCGCCGATCAACGTCGCCGTGCCACCGATGTTGGCGGCAAGGATCTGGCTGAACAGAAACGGATAGGGCGATACCTTCAGCTTATCGACGATGAGCAGCGCCACCGGTACCACCAGCAACACGGTGGTCAGATTGTCGAGAAAGGCGGAAAACACCGCCGTGACCAGCGCCAGCAGGATCAGGATACCGATGGGTTCGGCGCGCGCCCGTTTCGCGGCCCAGATGGCAATGAACTCGAACACACCGGTGCGGCGCGTGATGGCGATGATCACCATCATGCCGGCGAGCAGCGCAATGGTGTTGAAGTCGATGCCGGCAATGGCCTGGTCCTGGTTCAACACGCCGCTGATCACCATCGCCGCCGCGCCCAACAGCGCCACCACCGTACGATGGATGCGTTCGGAGAGCAGGAAAGCGTAGGCCATGACGAAGATCCCCGCCGACGCCCCCAACGGGTCGAGGCCGAACAGTACCGTTCCCTCCACCGCCTGCATCAGTGGCCCTTCCCTGTCGTCTGCTCCAGACGGTCGCTCCAACAGGGCTCACCACGCAGCAACGACAGGATGGTGAAGAAGGAGATCGCGCCGAGCAGACGGCCGTTGTCCGGGTCCACCACCGGCACCACGAACTGCGTGCCGGACAGGATGGTATGCGCCTCGATGAGTGGCGTGTCGGGATGCACCACCTCGGCGCGCGGCTCCATCACTGCGCTGATGGGATGCTGCGCCAGCTCATCCAGCCGCTCGCGCAGCTCCTCCTGCGACTCGCGCAGATACCCCATGCGATCCAGGCCACGCACCATGGTCAGGTGCTTGGGCAGCAAGGCGCGCATTAAACGATCACCGGACAACACGCCGACGAAGCGCTCCTGCCGATCCACCACCGGCACCAGACCCATGTGGTGCTCCATGATGAAATCAATGGCCTTGCCCAGGGGCTCGTCCGCATACAACGACGTGGTCGTCGGATGCATCACCTCACGGCATGTCAGCATGTTCTTTCCCCGTCCCGCTGTTTATGGGTAGTAGTCCACATCATGGGCGAACGCATCACTTGGGCGCTGTTCGCCGGGAGGGTGCGGCGTCTACTCATCAGCCATCAGCCGTCGGCGATCCCCGCCGCGATCAAGAAATCACGCAGATGGCGGATCTCGCTCTTCTCGCAGGTGCCGCTATGGTGCGGCTTGCTCAGGAATCCCTCTACCCCGTTCAACACCACGCGCATGCGCGCCCCATGCGCCGGCTCGACGGTGGCGCCCAGATGATGCAGCATGGACTCCACCTCGCGCCAGTGGATATTACCCCCCACCGGCCCATGCATGATCGACTGCAACAGATGGTCGTGTTTATGGCTCATGATCGCTTACTCCCCCGGCAACTTACCCCTTGCACAAGGTTAGTTCACGCTGGCGAGCACAACCATCAGTGCCGGAGAGGTTGCGACCGCTCCAGCAGGCTAATCACCTCGTAATGGGCGGTGTGCGGAAACATGTCCAGCAGCCGCGCCCGGCGCAGGCGCAGGCTCGGCATCAGCGCCAGGTCGCGCGCCAGGGTCTCGGCATTGCAACTGGAATAGATCACCCAGCGCACCGCCGACTGTTCCAGAAAGCGGCACAGCTGCGCACCGATGCCGCGCCGCGGCGGGTTGACGATCACCAGCTCGGGCGCCTGCGCATGGCCTGCGGCAAAATCGGCGGCATCCAATGTGCGAAAGTGCACCCGCGTCAGCCCCAGTGCGTCGCGGCTTTGCTCGGCGCTGGCGATCGCCTCGGCGCTGATCTCGATGCCGCTCACCACGCGCCGGCCGTCGGCCACATGCAGGGCAAAGCCGCCGACGCCACAGAACAGATCCCACACGCTCGCAGGGCCGGCCTCTTCCACCCACGCCCGCCCCTGGCGGTACAGCGCCTCCGCCAACGCGGTATTGGTCTGGAAGAAACTCTTCGGCCGCAGGTGCAACGGGATGCCGTTGAGACGCATGGTCAGGCTGCCTTGTTCGGTGAGCAGGATCTCCTGCTCCCCCTCCAGCACCGCCTTGTGCTCCGGCTGCAGATTCACCGACGCCACGCGCAAGCCCGGCAGCGCCGTCTGCAACTCGGGCAGATACTTGCGCATGCGCCCCAACGCCTCCTGCGAGCGCAGCACGAAGCGCACCATCAGCTCGCCCGAGTGCTCCGCCAGCGTCACCAGCACATACTTCAACTCGCCGCGCCGCGCCGCGATGTCGTACGGCTCGATGCGCGCCCGCCGGATGAACGCCGCCAGCGGCGCGAAGCTCGCCTGCAACACCGGCGGATACAGCGGACAGTCCGCCAGCGACACCCCACGGCCCTCGGCATCGACGATCCCCAACACCGGCTCCTGGGAGGTACCACTTACCACCATCTTCGCCTTGTTGCGAAATCCCGCCTCCGCACTCGCCACTGGCGGTAGCCACTCCACATCCACGTGGACCGCCAGCAACGCACGGCAACGCGCATCCTTCGCCGCCAACTGCTCGGCATAGTGCTGCTCCAGCAACGAGCAGGAGCGGCAGCGATTGGCGGAATAATGGGAACAGTGCATGGATGAGGGATGGATATTGAACGCGAAGCAGTTTAGCAAAACCGCAAGAGAGCATCGTCTACCGGCTGGGCATTGTCTTGAGAATTAAACGTCCGAATCCCGTTGCACGGAAAAACTGAGCAAATTGCGAGAGACCATGACGCCTGGTTGCCTCCGCTTTCGGTTATCAGGCCATTTCTATACCGTCATCCATTATTCAGCTCACCCAGCCGACGCAATCGTGCGACGATTAGCGCCACTCGCGCCCCAGCGATTCATCGGCGACGATCATCCCTGGCAGATAATCCATAAAGCCCGGTGTAGACAGGGGTTGTCGACAACGGCTTGCAAGGTAGTGCCGCAGCTCAGGCGCGGCGGTGGCAGCCTCTCCCACCAGTTCCGTGCGGCCGTCGATCACGCTGATGATGTCTTCCAGGTCGTGACTGGCCAGAATATCTCCCCGTCCGCGATCATCGAATGCCTCAAATTTGGTGGCGATGAAGGCCGGGCCGGTGATCACCCGTATGTTTATACCGCTCGGCAACGCCATCCACTGAGCTGATTCCATCGCCACCGGATACCAGCGATTGGCAAAGCCCAGGATTTCCGGATCAGTGGGCATCAGATCGACTTCGAGATCGTTGTAGCGCCAGCGGCAAATGGGTGCATCCTGCGCCAGATCGCGAGCAAATCCCCGCTGTGCAAGCTGTGCCTCCATGCGGTGATAACCGGCCAACGCCGCAACCTGAACCACCAGATCCACATCGTAAGTGACACGTACCGGGGACGCCGTGGGATCGGTCAGCAACAGCCCCGCAGCACAGCCACCAACAAAAACCACCTCCTCCCGCTAAGTTCCGAGCGCTGCGGCGACCAACTCCACCATGGCAACGTTCGGATCTTTTGCGCTCATTGGAAATAGTCGTCCAGTAGCTTCACGGCTGCGTTCCGCTCGCGGGCCTGACCGGAACGCAAGGCATCGAACAGGGCCAACAGGGCATAGAGGCGCGCGTCACGCATGGCCGCCTCAGGCACCGACGGATAAAGGGGCGCAAGACTTATCCCGCGCACCGCCCCCCCGGCATAGGGCCACACCGGCACCGGATCGGCAGAAGGCGCGATCACGCCATCGATGGGAGCCGTCGCATAACTGGTCGGTACACCCCGCGTCAGCGTCCCCCATACCGGAGGGAAGGCATATTTCGCTCCATGCAGCAAGAACTCACGCAACTGGGCCTTCAGCACCACCGGGCGGCGTTCCTGAAACATCAGCAGACCCGCGGAGGCTGCACGCTTCAGGGCAGCATGCACCGCCGAGGCCGCCAGGCCTGTCTGCGCGGCCAACTCCGGGTAACTGCCCCCCCGTTCGCCCCGGCTCAACAAGGCCAGCAATAGGTACAGGTCCTGGGGCTTGAGGGCGAGCTGACGATTACTGACTTTGGCCATATTCGCTATTCTTGAAATAAGAATGAATAACTCGACATTAGACCAGTTCATGCGTCAACGTCAATATTCTTATTTCGAGAATAGAGAAACGCGTGCCGTTTCGGCCTTTGAAGGCCGATCTCTTGACTCTCAGGGGGCCAGAAGAAGCTCCACCAGGGGCGACCGATGGGAATAAGTCAGAAATGCCTCATGGGTGGCCCTGGTGATGGCAACATAGGTAAGCCGCACATCGTCTTCGATATCCTCCGATGCCAACGCTCCCAGTCCACCGATAGCCACGCAGGGAAACTCCAGACCCTTGGCGGTGTGCATCGAAAGCAGGCGCACGGCATCCCGGCTGACGTCAACCCGGTTGCGGTTGTGCTTGGCGAAGTCCACCGGAATATCCTGCTTCGTCAGGAGCCTCTCGAAACGATGGCCGATATGGTGTTCCGGATAGAGCACCGCCATATGACTCCACAGATAACCCGCCTTCTTTCGTGCCAGCAGCCATTCAGCGATGGCATGGCCTTCTTCTTCAAAACTCACGCATTGCCGCACCTCCGGCTCCACCCCCTCGCGCCCACCGTCCTCGGGCAGGAGAATGGCGTTCTCGTCATCGGCACATATCCCCGGTGCACCCAGCACATCGGCGGCAAACTTGCGGGCGAAACGTAAGATTTGCACGGTATTGCGGTAATTTACCTTGAGCACGGTGGTGCGTCCCGATGCCTCGATACCCAGCTGCTTCCATACCGGTCGACTGCGCCCCTTGTAGATGGCCTGGGCGTCGTCATACACGATCATGAGCGACTTGGTGTTGGGATTGACCATTCGGGCGGCCAGCGCCAGCCACTGAGGTTCAAAGTCGTGTGCCTCGTCGATCAGCACGGCGTCATATTGACCGGCCGGTATTTGGCCACGGTCGACGGCATCCACCACCGTCTGAACACCTGCCGCGAGGCGCGCGTCGTACTCAGGTATGTCGCGTTCACTGGGCATGGGAATGTCATAGGTACGCAGCATTTTCCAGCACCAGGAATGAAATGTGGAAACATGCACCCGATCCTCCACGCCGCGGTCCTGCATGGCGTTTTCGAGCCGCCCCGCGATGCCGTTGGCGTAACACAGCACCAAGACTGGTCGAGTCGTGGCACGCGCCATGTACTCGGCACGAAAGGCCAGAATCAGGGTCTTTCCCGATCCGGCGACGCCGCGCACGATGCGGTGGCCTTCACCCAGGCTGCGGGCAATCAGCTCCTGCTGCAAATCCATCACCGCCAGGGCGCGGTCGTCGGCGGGGGATATATCTGCAGCCGGCTCACCGAAGGGCAAGGCAATTTGCCGGACGCGCACCTCCGGAAACAATAGCGCCCGCACTCGATCGAACTGAGGCAAACTCAGCCCGGCGCCCAGCGGAGGGGAAACCATTTTCCACACCCGCTCGCGGAAATTATCCGGCGCGACACCCTCTGCCATTTCATCACGGAAGATGATGCGATCCGGCGGAAACACCTCGTGCAGATCGGTCTCGGCGAACTGCCTGCGGGTAATGTTGGTAAACACCACACCATGACCAAAGGGCAGCACCAGCTGACCCTTGAAACGCCCCTGGTCGATCATCAGGAGCGGGTCGCGCTTCAACATGTTCACCACATTGAACATGTAGCCACGCACCTGCTCAAATGGGCTCTCCACAGGAACCGTGCCACGATCGGTCAGGAGCTCGACCTGCTTCTTGTCCGCCCGAACGATGGTCTCCAGGCGCCAGTCCTTGACCTCCAGCACCACGATGCCCTGCTGCGGATGGAGCACAACGAAGTCGGGTGCCGGCCCAGAGGCCCGACCGGCAGGTTATGCCACACCCAGGTGTTGTCCTCCAGAAACTCCTTCAGCCGTTCGGCCAGGCGTAACTCGCCGCGAGTATCGAAGCGCGCAGCACCAAGGGAGGGGATGAGGGTAGCCATTTGTTTAATCCTTTATCATCACGAACAGCTATTCCTGGAGAAATCTGCTGCCATCGTCTGCACCTTCAATGCAGACAACACTGCTTGTACTTCTTGCCGCTACCGCAGGGACAGGGATCATTACGTCCTATCTTGGGCTCACCCCTCACCACCGGCCGCTCACGGTATGCGTCGCGCCGCTCCAGCCAGTAGGTGTGGATGGCACGTACTGCCGCCGGGATCTCCTGTTGCAATGCGGTCACCTCGTCTACCGACAGCGTCTTCAACGTCTCCCACCCCTTTTCATCGGCAAAAAGGAGGATCGGCGCAAGGTACTCCGCCAGCTCATCCTCGCCCTCGCGCCACTGCGCCTGCGCCAACCCAATCCCGCGCAGGTAACCGACGCACCATTCATCGACGATGGTGTACAGCCGCCCTTCCACCTCCCGCTCCAGGAACAGCGGCTCGAACTCGAATGCCGAGTCCATCAGCGAATTGGCGATGCCGTTCAGGTGGCGCATCACCAGGCCGATGATGTGTTCAAACGCCTGTTCCGTTTTCCACTGCGGCGGCACGTCACCCCACAGGGCGGGCAACCATTGCGACGGCATTACCGGCAGCGGGCCGCTGATGATGGCGGTCAGAAAGCCGTCGAGTTCGGAGATGTTGATCACCCCCTCGTTGAGCTCGTCCCGGAACGCTTCCTCCGGCGCGTCGTAACCGCGGTTGAGCAGGAAACGGTCCAGCTCATCCAGTTCGGCCTCATCGAGGGAGTGCATCAGATCGTGCATGGCGTTCTCCTGGGTGCGACGGCGCTGCGGTATTGGGCCTCGATGCGGCTGGGAGTTTGTAGGATGGGTGAAGCGATAGCGTAACCCATCGGATGGTTGGTTGGGTGTGTTGATGGGTTGCGCATGGCTCCACCCATCCTACGATTTGCGGCGGCCGCGTTTGGTGGCGGGGCTGCGCTGCGTTGGGTGCGCAGGCGTGCGAGCAGGGCGGCGGCGGGTTCGTCGTTGAGGGTCTTGGGGGACGAGTGCGCCGCGGAAGGCCTTGGCGAGCAGGCTTTGGGTGAGGCGGTCGACGCGGGCGCGGGCGGCGCGGTATTGGGCCTTGATGCGCACGGCGATGGCGAACAGCTCCGCGACGCGGCGGACGATTTCTTTTTGTTCTTCTATCGGAGGAACGGCAATCATCGTGTCTCTACACTGACTAAGTGAGATGTTTACTTGGCCAACCATGCCCTTGGTTTCAGGCATGACATCACGCACTACCTTACCTTCACACAGATAGTAGTAAAGGTACTCAGGTAGTAACTCTGACTTTATTGTCCTGAATAACGGGTGTTCCTATGACTTCGGACCAGCAATCCGAGTCATAACAAAGGTGCCAATCCCAGTTCCTTGAGGAAGGCATTGTGCCTGTCCCTGGCCGCCCCGATCTTAGCCTCCAGCGCGACCAGCTCCGCATTGACCGCCTGCAAGTCGATCTCTTCCTCCGCCTCTGCCGTGCTGATGTAGCGCGAGATGTTCAGGTTGTAGCCGATGGCCTCGATCTCCTCCATCGTCACGCGGCGGGCGTAGCGCTCTTCCTCCTTGCGGAACTGGTAGGTGTCGATGATCTTTTCGATGTGCTCGGGCAGCAGCTTATTCTGGCGCTTTCCTTTTTCGGAATTCTCGGCGGCATTGATGAACAGCACATCATCCGGCTTCTTGCATTTCTTCAGCACCGGGATGCCGGTGGAAAAAAACAGATTGGCGGGCAGGCCAGTCCTGCCAATCAATTCCAGAAACATTTTTTCGCGTGAAGGTTGACGTTCTGCTTAGTGGAGGCGAACAGTTCGGCGATATACCCCTGGGTCAGCCAGGCGCTGCCGCCCTCCGCACGCAGTCGCACCTCGGCCTGGCCGTCTTCCGTGCGGTATAAGGGTCAGCTCGCTCACGCTGGTTCAATCCTGTTTGGTCGTCAGGACGCGGCCCTTGGGCAGTACTGACATCCATGTGCCCTTAGGGCCGGTTGTTCTCGTTATCGCGGATAGTTCGGGCACCGGCGAATCGTACCAAATTCTACCCGGCCGGCCACGGAAGCTTTCCCTCTACGGTAAATGTCTCGATGGGAAACCGATGCAGCGCCCTGCTTTGGGGTTGGGCGAAGGTGACGACCGCTGCATCGGTTTCGCACAGCCAGGGCTGCATTTCCAACGGGCGCGACTCGGCGAAGGCGCTGGGAGTGAACAACGCAACGTTGGTGCCACCTTCGGGGCAGCGGGCAGAGGGGTATTCGAAGGCCTCGATGCTCGCTTCACGCATGGCGCTGCCGAGGGTCTGGGTTGCGCTGTAGTCGGCCGGGTGGGTCAGGGTGGCGCGGTGGGCAGCGCACGGGTCGGCCTGGAGCCGCAGGCCGCGCGGTGTGGCATAGGGGACGCTGAACAGGGTGTGTTCGCTGCGGATGGGCGCGGGCGGCGGGGTTTGCATGCCGTGCCAGAACACGAAGCGGTAGTAGGCGGATTCAGCGAGGACGGTGGCCGGGGTCAGGGCGCCATAGAACAGGGCGGGTTCGTGGCGGCGGCCGTAGCGCGAGCCGTAAGGCAGCGGCGGGTAGCGGAACGGGGTGTAGAGCAGATAGTGCAGGTGGGCACTGTCGGGCGGGGGCGGCGGTTTCACCGCGTCGAGCATTTCTTCCAGCAGGCTTTGCGCCTCCAGGCTGTCGACCAGTTGCCTGGTGGCGACCTGTTCCTGGCTTTCCACCAGGCGCCAGAGGTCGCCGGCTATCGGGCGGATGGCGGTGGCGAGGTGGCAGGTTTCCCAGAGTGGTTGCATGGTTCTACGAGGTTTTATCGGTGCCTGTCCCGGGCGATGACGGCTTCGGTTAGGCCGACATCGCCCGGCGGAGCCGGGCTCCCACAACAAGGGTGGGAGCCCAATTCATTGGGCGATAGCGGCGTCGGACAGGCCCATATCGCCCGGTGAACCGGGCTCCTACGAGTTCCGCTCCCTATCAGACCTTGCCGCGGATCGCGTCGAGATATTCCATCACCCGCACCAGCCCCTGCACGCTCTGCACTTGTTCGGCGGGGACGCCGCCGGTGTGGCGGTTGGCGGTGTGCATCCAGTGGCGCATCTGGTCGCGGTCGCCGCCGACCAGGGCATAGAGGCTGCGATAGCAGCGGATCAGCATCAGGGCGAGTTCGCCGGCCTTGGTGTTGGGGGCTACCTTGCCGCGGGTGAACACGGTGCGCTCCTTGCCGATGGCCGCGCCGAGGGCGTCGCGGGTCAGGCCGAGAAAATCGCCGGCGGTGAGCAGTGCCTGGGTGAGGACGGCAGCGGGTTCGGATTTTTGGAGGGTGGCGGTGGGCATGGGTTTGGCCCTCTTGATGGTGCGTTACCTGATTTATAGTAGTTATTTGTTGCAAATGCAACGTCCGGGGGATTGGACAACGAATTGCGCACCCCTCCCCGCCTCCCCCGCAAGCGGGGGAGGCGCTAGGAATGCCTCTGCGATGATGGGCACGCTGCGCTTTGCCCATCCTACGAGAATGGCGGGGTAGTTACTCAACCGTGACGCTCTTGGCCAGGTTGCGCGGCTGGTCGACATCGGTGCCCTTGAGCACGGCGACGTGGTAGGCGAGGAGTTGCAGGGGGATGGTGAAGATGATGGGTGCGACATGGCCGCCGGCGGCGGGCACGGTGATGACGTGGATGCGCTCGGAGCCGTTCATGCCGGCGGCGTGGTCGGCGAAGACGTAGAGTTCGCCGCCGCGGGCGCGTACTTCTTCCAGGTTGGACTTGAGCTTTTCCAGCAGGGCGTCGTTGGGGGCGACGGCGATGACGGGCATCTCTTCGTCCACCAGGGCCAGCGGGCCGTGCTTGAGTTCGCCGGCGGGATAGGCCTCGGCGTGGATGTAGGAGATCTCCTTGAGCTTGAGCGCGCCCTCCATCGCCACCGGGTATTGCACGCCGCGGCCGAGGAACAGGGCGTGGTGTTTGTCGGTGAAGCGTTCGGCCAGCAGGTGGATGGTTTCATCCAGGGCGAGCACGTCTTCCACCTGGCGCGGCAGGGCGGCGAGCTGTTCGACGATGGCGGCCTCGCGTTCGGCATCGATGCGGTGACGGCGGCCGAGGACGGTGACCAACAACAGCAGGGCGACGAGTTGGGTGGTGAAGGCCTTGGTGGAGGCGACACCGATTTCGGGGCCGGCACGGGTCATCAGCGACAGATCGGCCTCGCGCACCAGCGAGCTTTCCGGCACATTGCAGATGGCGACGGAGGGACCGAAGCCCCACTCCTTCGCGGCGCGCAGCGCGGCCAGGGTGTCGGCGGTTTCGCCGGACTGGGAGATGGCGACCACCAGGGCATCCGGGTCCGGCACCGGGTGGCGATAGCGGAATTCGCTCGCCACCTCGACGCGGCACGGCACGCCGGCGACACCCTCGAACCAGTTGCGCGCCACCATGCCGGCGTGGAAGCTGGTGCCGCAGGCGATGATCTGCACCGACTTGACGCGATCGAGGATGTCCTTGGCCTCGGGGCCGAAGGCGGCCTCCAGCACGCGGTTGCCGGCGATGCGCCCTTCCAGGGTTTCGGCGATGGCGTGCGGCTGTTCGTGGATTTCCTTCAGCATGTAATGGCGGAAGCGGCCGCGCTCGACGGCGTCGAGGGACAGCTCGCTGTCCTTCACCGGGCGCTGCACCACCTGGCCGTTGGCGTCGTAGATGGTGAGGCTGTCGCGGCGGATATCGGCCACGTCGCCTTCCTGCAGGAAGATGAAGCGGCGCGTCACCGGCAGCAGCGGCGCCACATCGGAGGCGATGAAGTGTTCGCCGATGCCGAGGCCGATGACCAGCGGGCTGCCGCGGCGGGTGGCGATGAGGCGGCCCGGTTCGTGGATGCTGATCACACCGAGGGCGTAGGCGCCGTGCAGTTCGTTGAGGGTGGCGCGCACCGCGGCGAGCAGGTCGAGGCCGGCACTGGCGTGGGCATGCACCTGATGGACGATGACCTCGGTATCGGTCTGCGAGGTGAATTCGTAGCCCTGCGCGGCTTGTAGCGCGCGCAGCGCTTCATGGTTCTCGATGATGCCGTTGTGCACCACCGCGAACTCCTTGCGGCAGATGTGCGGGTGGGCATTCTTTTCGCTCGGCACACCGTGGGTGGCCCAGCGGGTGTGGGCAATGCCGGTGTTGCCGCGAATGGGATTTTTCTCCAGCAGGTCCGCCAGGGCCTGCACCTTGCCCGGCATGCGCGCACGCGCGATCTGGCCGCTGTCGTCCAGCACCGCCACACCGGCCGAGTCATAGCCGCGGTATTCCAGCCGGCGCAGACCCTCGATGAGGATCGCCACCACATCACGCTCCGCTACACCGCCGACGATTCCACACATGATTTGATCCCTATTTCTTTTTCACCGGCCGCTTCCAGCCGTTGATGGTCACCTGTTTCGCGCGGCTCAGGGTCAGTTCGTCCGCCGGCGCATCCTTGGTGATGGTGGAGCCGGCGCCGATGGTGGCGTTGTCGGCCACCGTCACCGGGGCCACCAGTTGCGTGTCGGAGCCGATGAACACGCCGTCGCCGATGATCGTTTGATGCTTGTTGGCGCCATCGTAGTTGCAGGTGATGGTGCCGGCGCCGATGTTCACCCTGGCGCCCATGGTGGTGTCACCGATGTAGCTCAGGTGGTTCACCTTGGAACCGGGACCGATCTCGCTCTTCTTCACCTCGACGAAGTTGCCGATGTGGGCGCCGTCGGCGATGCGCGTGTCGGGGCGGATGCGCGCAAACGGGCCGATGTGCGCGCCGCTGCCGATCACCGCGCTGTCGATGAGGCTCATCGGTTTCACTTCCGTGCCGGCGCCGATCTCCACATCCTTCAGCACGCAATTGGCGCCGATGGTCACGTTGTCCCCCAGCACCACACGGCCTTCGATGATCACGTTGACGTCGATAACCACATCGCGCCCTACGCTCAGTTCGCCGCGCAGATCGAAGCGCGCCGGGTCGAGCAGGGTGACACCGGCGAGCATCAACTGCCGGGCCTGGCGTTGTTGCAGCGCGCGTTCGAGCGTGGCGAGCTGCTGACGATCGTTGATGCCGGACACCTGTTCGATGTCAGGCGCACTGACGGTATTGATCAGCACGCCGTCCTCCACTGCCATGGCGATGATGTCGGTGAGGTAGTACTCACCCTGCGCATTGTGGTTGTCCAGCCGCGCAAGCCAGCCGCGCAGGCGGGCGGCGTCGACGGCGAGCAGGCCGGTGTTGATCTCGCGGATGGCGCGCTCGTCTTCGCTCGCGTCCTTCTGTTCGACGATGCGCACCACATGGCCGTTGCCATCGCGCACGATGCGTCCGTATCCGGTGGGGTTGTCCAGTTCGATGGTGAGCACGGCCAGGGCATCGGCCGCAGCGTCCACCAGCTTATCCAGGGTTTCCGGCTCGATGAGCGGCACATCACCGTAGAGGATCAGCACGCGGCTGTCATCGCTCACGCCCGGCATGGCCTGCGCCACGGCGTGGCCGGTGCCGAGCTGCCGATCCTGCAGCACCCAGGTTGCGGCCAGATGACCGAGCCGCTCGCGCACGCGATCGGCGCCGTGGCCATAGACGATGTGGATGTGTTTCGGTTCGAGCAGATGGGCGGTGCGGTAGACCCGCCCCAGCATGGGTTCGCCGCCGATGGTGTGCAGCACCTTGGGCAGGGCCGACTTCATCCGTGTGCCCTGACCGGCGGCCAGGATGATCACTTCCAGTGGGGGGGTGGCTGACACGATGTGTATCTCGCTTCCGTTCAGTGCAGTCCTTGTGCCTGCGCCACCTCGCCCGCCATCAGTTCCTGCGGCGTGGCATCGCGGATGGCAGCGACGCGCACGGAGAATATCAAATTCTTGCCTGCCAGGGGATGGTTGCCGTCGAGGGTGATGGTGCCGGCATCGATGTGGGTGACCGTCATGGTGACGGTTTCCCCTGCATCGTTCTGGAATTCGGCCTGGGCGCCGAGACGGCGGAAATCAGGCGGCACGTTTTCGATGATTTCGGTGAAGGTCAGGCTGGGGTCGCTCGGGCCGAAGGCGTCATCGGGGGTGAGCAACACCTCGACGCCCTCGCCCACCGCCTTGCCTTCCAGCGCCGCCTCGATCTTTTCGTACAGACCGGCGCGGCCGCCATGCAGGTAGTCGACGGGGATCTCCACCGCCTCGAGCAGGTTGTCGTCGGCCTGGTCGCGGATGGTGTAGGTGACGGAGACCACCTTGCCGCGGCTGACTTTCGCTTCTGCCATTATTCTTTTCCCCTAATAAAAAAGGGCAGTGTAACACTGCCCTTTTTCGTTCTCATCTGCCGCAACGGACTTAGCGGCGGGTCTTGTCCCGCATGCGCTGAATCATCTGCAGCTGGGCGATGGCCTGGGCCAGTTCGGCCTGGGCCTCGGCCCACTCCATCGCGCCGGTGCGGTCGCGCATGGCCTGCTCGGCGCGCTCCTTGGCCTGGAGCGCGGCGGCCTCGTCCATGTCGCGGGCGCGCAGTGCGGTGTCGGCGAGCACGGTGACGGTGTGCGGCTGCACTTCGAGCATGCCGCCGGAGACATAGAAGAAGTCTTCCTCACCGCCCTGCTTGACGACACGCACCTGACCCGGCTTGAGCTGGGCAAGGAAGGGGCTGTGGCGCGGCATGATGCCGACCTCACCTTCCTTCGCCGGAGCGAACACAGCTTCAACGGTACCGCTGAAGATGGACGTCTCGGCGCTTACTACGTCTACATGCATGGTCATCGCCATAGCATAAACCCCCTGTCAGGCCGTGTTAAACCTTCTTGGCCTTTTCGACGACTTCGTCGATGGTGCCGACCATGTAGAAGGCCTGCTCCGGCAGGTGATCGAACTCGCCCTCGACGATACCCTTGAAGCCACGGATGGTGTCCTTCAGGCCCACGTACTTGCCGGGGGCACCGGTGAACACTTCAGCGACGAAGAAGGGCTGCGACAGGAAGCGCTGGATCTTACGCGCACGGGATACGGACAGCTTGTCCTCTTCGGACAGCTCGTCCATGCCCAGGATGGCGATGATATCGCGCAGTTCCTTGTAGCGCTGCAGGGTTCCCTGCACCGCGCGGGCGGTGTCGTAGTGCTCCTGGCCGACGACCAGCGGGTCCAGCTGGCGCGAGGTGGAGTCCAGCGGGTCCACGGCGGGGTAGATACCCAGCTCGGCGACCTGACGGGACAGCACCAGGGTGGCGTCCAGGTGGGCGAAGGTGGTGGCCGGGGACGGATCGGTCAAGTCGTCCGCAGGCACATACACGGCCTGGAAGGAGGTGATGGAACCGGTCTTGGTGGAAGTGATGCGCTCCTGCAGGGCGCCCATCTCGGAGGCCAGGGTCGGCTGGTAACCTACCGCGGACGGCATACGGCCCAGCAGCGCGGATACTTCGGTACCGGCCAGGGTGTAACGGTAGATGTTGTCGATGAACAGCAGCACATCACGGCCTTCGTCACGGAAATACTCGGCCATGGTCAGGCCGGTCAGGGCGACGCGCAGACGGTTGCCGGGCGGCTCGTTCATCTGGCCATACACCAGGGCCACCTTGTCGAGTACGCCGCCTTCCTTCATTTCGTGGTAGAAGTCGTTACCTTCACGGGTACGCTCGCCCACGCCGGCGAACACGGAGAAGCCCGAGTGCTCCACGGCGATGTTGCGGATCAGCTCCATCAGGGTAACGGTCTTACCGACGCCGGCACCACCGAACAGGCCGACCTTACCACCCTTGGCGATGGGCATGACCAGGTCGATTACCTTGATGCCCGTTTCCAGGATCTCCACCGCCGCAGCCTGGTCAGCATAGGCCGGGGCCTTGCGGTGGATCGGCATCTTCTGCTCGGCGTTGACCGGGCCAGCCTCGTCCACGGGGTTGCCCAGCACGTCCATGATACGGCCCAGGGTGGCCTTGCCGACGGGCACGGAGATGGCGGCGCCGGTGTCGGCGACGCTCATGCCGCGCTTCAGGCCGTCGGTGGAACCCATGGCGATGCCGCGCACCACGCCGTCGCCCAGCTGCTGCTGGACTTCGAGGGTGAGGCCCGCGTCGGTGACGGTGAGGGCGTTATAGACCTTGGGCATGGCGTCACGGGGAAATTCAACGTCCACCACGGCGCCGATGATTTGCACAATCTTTCCAGAACTCATTGCCAGTTCCTCTTAAATTTAAATCCGATTAGCGCGCTTAGACGGCGGATGCGCCGGCGACGATTTCCGACAGCTCTTGGGTAATCGCTGCCTGGCGTGCCTTGTTGTAAGCGAGCTTCAATTCACTGATCAGGTTGCCGGCATTGTCGGAGGCGGCCTTCATCGCCACCATACGCGCCGCCATTTCGCAGGCTATGTTCTCGACCACGCCCTGATAGACCAGCGACTCGACGTAACGCATCAGCAGCTGATCCAGCACCGTCTCGGCATTGGGCTCGTACAGATAGTCCCAATGATGCTTCAGTGCCTCATCCCGCTCTTCCGCCTTGATCGGCAGCAACTGCTCGACGCGCGGCTGCTGCGTCATGGTGCTGACGAAGCGGTTGTAGATCAGGTAAATGCGATCAATCTCACCGTTGTCGTAGGCATCCAGCATCACCTTGACCGTGCCGATCACATCCATCAGCTTGGGCGCGTCGCCCAACTGGGTGGCCTGCGCCAGGACACGGCCGCCAACGCGACTGAAAAAGCCCTGCGCCTTCTGGCCGATGGTGCACAGCTCCACGTCGACGTTCTTGTCGCGCCACTCCTTCATGGTGCCGAGGGCGGCCTTGAACATGTTGATGTTCAGGCCACCGCACAGACCGCGATCGGTGGAGATGGCAATGATGCCGACGCGCTTGACCTCGCGTTCCACCATGTACGGATGCTTGTACTCGGCATGGGCATGGGCCAGATGCTGAATCACGCTACGCATACGGTCCGCATAGGGGCGGGTGGCCGCCATGCGATCCTGCGCGCGACGCATCTTGCTGGCAGCCACCATCTCCATGGCGCGGGTGATCTTCTGAGTGTTCTGCACACTCTTGATCTTGCTGCGTATCTCTTTACCGCTGGCCATTGCTCAACCCTCGCTTACCAGGTGCCGTTCGCCTTGAACTTCTCGATGGCGTCGCGCAGGGCGTTCTCGATGTCGTTGTTGTAGTCGCCGGTCTCGTTGATCTTGGCCATCAGCTCGCTCTGCTCAGCCTTCATGTAGCTCTGCAAGGCGGCCTCGAAAGCCACCACCTTGTTCACAGCCACGTCATCCAGGTAACCCTGGTTGGCGGCGTACAGGGAGACGGCCATCTGAGCCACGGTCATCGGCGAGTACTGGAACTGCTTCATCAGCTCGGTGACGCGCTGACCACGATCGATCTGCTTGCGGGTGGCCTCGTCCAGGTCGGAGGCGAACTGTGCGAAGGCCGCCAGCTCACGGTACTGGGCCAGGGCCAGACGGATACCGCCGCCGAGCTTCTTGATGATCTTGGTCTGAGCCGCACCACCGACGCGGGACACCGACAGACCGGCGTTGATGGCCGGACGGATGCCTGCGTTGAACAGGTCGGATTCCAGGAAGATCTGACCGTCGGTGATGGAGATCACGTTGGTCGGAACGAAGGCGGACACGTCACCGGCCTGGGTCTCGATGATCGGCAGCGCGGTGAGCGAGCCGGTCTTGCCCTTGACGGCGCCATTGGTGTGCTTCTCCACCCAGTCGGCGTTGACGCGCGCGGCGCGCTCCAGCAGACGGGAGTGCAGGTAGAACACGTCGCCGGGGTAGGCTTCACGGCCGGGCGGACGACGCAGCAGCAGGGAAACCTGACGGTAGGCCCAGGCCTGCTTGGTCAGATCGTCGTACACGATCAGGGCATCTTCGCCCTTGTCGCGGAAGTACTCGCCCATGGCGCAGCCGGCGTACGGCGCGATGTACTGCATCGCGGCGGAGTCGGAGGCGGTGGCGGCGACGATAATGGTGTGCTCCAGGGCGCCGTGCTCTTCCAGCTTGCGCACCACATTGGCGATGGAGGAGGCCTTCTGGCCCACCGCCACGTAGATGCACTTAACGCCGGTGCCCTTCTGGTTGATGATGGCGTCGACAGCAACCGCAGTCTTGCCGGTCTGACGGTCACCGATGATCAGCTCGCGCTGGCCACGACCGACTGGCACCATGGCGTCGATCGCCTTGAGACCGCTCTGCAGCGGCTGGTCAACGGACTTGCGCCACAGCACGCCCGGGGCGATCTTCTCGATGGGAGAAGAGCCTTCGGCGTTGATCGGGCCCTTGCCGTCGATGGGCAGGCCCAGCGCGTCGACCACGCGGCCCAGCATCGCTTCGCCGACGGGCACTTCCATGATGCGACCGGTGCACTTGACCTTGTCGCCTTCGGAGATGTGCTCGTAGTTGCCCAGGATAACGGCACCGACGGAATCACGCTCCAGGTTGAGCGCCAGGCCGTAGGTGTCGCCAGGGAATTCCAGCATTTCGCCCGACATGACGTCGGCCAGGCCGTGGATACGCACGATACCGTCGGTCAGGCTGACCACGGTACCTTCGTTGCGCGCCTCGACCTCGGCCTTGAAGCCGGCGATGCGCTGTTTGATCAGTTCACTGATTTCAGAAGGATTAAGCTGTTGCATTCATTTGTCCTCTAGCAGTCCGGGTCAGCGCAGCAGAGCGGCGCTCAGCTTGTTCAGCTTGCCCGTAACCGAACCATCGATGACCATATCGCCGGCCCGAACGACCGCGCCGCCAAGCAGCGCCTCGTCCACCTTGCACTCCAGGGCTACATCGCGACCCAGACGCTTCTTCAGCGCGGCGGCGATGGCCTGCTTCTGACTGTCGGACAGCGCCGTGGCCGAGGTGACCTCGGCGACGATGCGGCTCTCCGCTGCGGCGCGCTGGACTTCGTACAGCGCGGCGATTTCCGGCAACAGTGCGAGACGGCCATTTTCGGCCAGTACCCGCAGCAGATTCCTGCCGGCATCGTTGAGCTTGTCGCCGCAGATGTCGATGATCAGCTGACCGCGCTGCGCCTTGTCCAGGCTCGGGCTGTCCACGGCAACGGCCACCTCGGGGTGACTCACCACGGCGGCGGCCAGTTGCAGCATCTCCGACCAGTCTTTCAGCTTGCCCTGCTCTTGGGCCGTGTCGAATACGGCCTGGGCGTAGGGGCGAGCGATCGTTGTGATTTCAGCCATGCTTATATGCCCTTAGAGCTGGGCAACGAGATCTTGCAGCAGATCGTCGTGTGCCTTGGCATCCAGCTCGCGCTTGATCACCTTGCCCGCGCCGACCACCGCCAGGCTCACCACCTGACCGCGCAACTGCTCGCGGGCACGGCTGACTTCCTGCTGCAGTTCGGCATTGGCGGCAGCCTTGATGCGGTCGCCCTCGGTACGGGCGGCACCCTTGGCTTCTTCAACGATTTCGCTGGCACGCTTCTCGGCCTTGGCCAGAATCTCTGCGGCACGCTGCTTCGCTTCGTGTATCACCTCGGCGGCGTGCTGCTCGGCCAGAACCTGCTGGTTCTTGCCGCGCTCGGCAGCTGCCAGACCATCGGCGATTGTCTTTTTACGTTCGTTCAGTACGTTGATCAGCGGCGGCCAAACGTACTTCATCACGAACCAGACAAACACGAAGAATGCGATGAACTGACCAATCAGGGTCGCATTGATATTCATGTTCGCACCTCGTGTGGTGTGGGTTGGTTACAGGATTGCTGTTAAGCGGACTGCGTATCCCTTAACCACCAACAACCGCGAACAGGACGTAGAACGCGATACCCACGGCGATCATCGGCACAGCGTCGACCAGACCCATGATGATGAAGAACTGGGTGCGCAGCAGCGGGATCAGTTCCGGCTGACGGGCAGCGCCGTCCAGGAAGCGGGCACCGAGGATGGCGATGCCGATGGCGGCGCCCAGGGCACCGAAGGACAGCATCAGGGCGCCGGCGATGTAAACGAGGGCGGTAGACATTTCCATGGTTCTCTCCTAAAGAAGTTAAAAGTTAAAGGTTGAAGGTTTGAAGCAAAAATCAGTGGTGTTCCTGGTGCGCCATGTCCATGTACACGATGGTCAGCGTCATGAAGATGAACGCCTGCAGCGTGATGATCAGGATGTGGAAGATGGCCCAGCCGAGCTGCAACACACCAGCGAAGGCACCGAGAGCCCAGCCGGCGCCGTACATGATGGCGATGAGGATGAAGATCATTTCGCCAGCATACATGTTGCCGAACAGTCGCAGGGCCAGCGAAACCGGCTTGGCGATCAGCGACACACCTTCCAGCAGCAGATTGACGGGAATGAACAGAACCTGCACGACCTTGTTCTTGGCCTGGAACGGCATCAGCGACAGTTCGCCGACGAAGCCGCCGATACCCTTGCGCTTCACGCTGTAGTAGAGGATCAGCCAGAACACGGCGATGGACATACCGAAGGTGATGTTGGGGTCAGTGGTCGGCACCACCTTCATGAAGTGCACACCGAACAGGGCGAACAGTTCCGGCAGCAGGTCGACGGCGATGAGGTCCATGAAGTTCATCAGCCAGATCCACATGAACACGGTCAGCGCCAGGGGGCCGATCAGCGGGTTGTTGCCAGTGAAGGAGCCGCGCACCGAGGTGTCGATGAATTCGATGATCCATTCGACGAAGTTCTGCATGCCGCCCGGCACGCCGGCGGTGACCTTCTTGGCCACGCCGCGGAACAGCAGGAAGAAGAAGAGGCCGAGGACGATGGACCAGGCCATAGTGTCGACGTTAATCGCCCAGAAGCCCATCGCCTTGGCTTCCGCGGCGGAATGGGCAAAGCCCCATTCACCACTCGGAAGCTTGCCGTAGGTAAGGTTGGTCAGGTGATGCTGAATGTAACTAGTCGAAGTCAGTTCTTCGCTCGCCATTTTCTCGTCTCTGGAACCAATGCCGTTAGAACCGTTTGTGCCGCCAGGCCCGCGCTGAACCCTAGCAGCAACCACAGGGGTTGCAGGCGTAGGGACGCGATGCCCACTGCCAGCAGCACCAGCGTCGTCGCAAAACGGACGATGGCACTGCCGTAAATCAGACTGGCGTTACGCGCCAGATTCGCGCCGGCGTTTTCTGCGCGGCGGCCATACCACAGGATCACCAGGGTACCGGCCATGGCGACGGCGCCGCCGTACAGCACCGCCCGCAGCGCCGGAACGCCTTGCCAGGCCAAAGCCGCCAGGGCCAGCAACACCGTCAGCAGGAGCTGGAGGACCAGCAATCTGCGCAGGGTGTGCCGCAACTGCAGGTCGGCTGTGCTCATGCGTAAAAAGGTCTCTTCGGCGCCCGTGGCAGCCGGTAAAAGACGCTGAAACTAAGGGGGAGAGTTAGTGCCGTCAGCGGCGCGGAAGTATATAGACCGCGGCCCCTAGGGTCAATGATATATCAATAAATCGCTTCTATATAAGAAAACTCACATAGAGATCATCAGCGTAATTTATTGATAAATGTTGAGTATTTTCCTGGAAGCGGCCATGTCCGTCGGCCCCACAGGGCCCCGGCGAGGCTAGCGGATGTGGGCAAGGATGCCGTCCAGCTCGTCCAAGCTGTTGTACTGAATCACCAGTTTGCCCTTGCCCTTGCCAGCCTGCTGGATCACCACCTGGGCGCCCAGCCTCTGCCCCAGGTCCTGCTCCAGACGACGCACATCCGGGTCGACGGCCTTAGCCGCGGGCTTGGCGGCCGGCCCTTCCAGCAGGTGCTTGACCAGACGCTCGGTCTCGCGCACCGACAGGCCCTTGGCGGTGACGCTGCGTGCCGCCTCGCTCTGCTGCGCGCCCTCCAGGGCCAGGATGGCGCGGGCATGGCCCATCTCCAGGTCACCATTTTCCAGCAGGCGCTTGACGTCGTCGTTGAGCGACAGCAGGCGCAGCAGGTTGGACACGGCGACGCGGGAGCGGCCCACCGCCTCGGCGGCCTGCTGGTGGGTGAGCTCGAATTCGTCGATGAGGCGCTGCAGGGCGCGGGCCTCTTCCATCGGGTTGAGCTGTTCGCGCTGGATGTTCTCGATCAGCGCCATGGCGATGGCGGCGTTGTCGGGCACCTCGCGGATCACCGCGGGGATTTCGTGCAGCCCGGCCATCTGTGAGGCGCGCCAGCGGCGCTCGCCGGCAATGATTTCATAACGGTTCGGGCCGATGGGGCGCACCACGATGGGCTGCACCACACCCTGGGCGCGGATGGAGTCGGCCAGCTCTTCCAGGGTGTCCGGGTGCATGTCGATGCGCGGCTGGTACTTGCCGCGCTGGATGATGTCCACCGGCAGATTGCGCAGGTCGCCGTCGTGGGCGCTGCCGCTCTTGTCCGTCGTCGTGCCACTGGCAGCCGCCGGTACCGCAGCGCTACCCAGCAGGGCCTCCAGCCCGCGCCCCAAACCACCTTTTTTCTTCACTGCCATTTATTCAGTTCCGAGTTTCGTGTTCCGAGTTTCGAGTCCGAGGTTCATGCGGAACCCGAAACCCGCAACTCGGAACTGTTGTTTTCATCGCGGCGCAGGATCTCGCCGGCCAGGGCCAGATACGCCACGGCGCCGCGCGAGGCGCGGTCGTGGGCCAGGGCCGGCAGGCCGTAACTGGGCGCCTCGGCCAGGCGGATGTTGCGCGGGATCGAGGTGCGATACACCTTGTTGCCGAAGTGCAGGATCAGCTGGCCGGAGACATCGTTGGACAGGTTGCTGCGCGGGTCGAACATGGTGCGCAACAGGCCCTCCAGTTGCAGCTGCGGATTCACCGTGCTGCGGATCTGTTCGATGGTGTTGAGCAGGGAGGACAGACCCTCCATGGCGTAGTACTCGCACTGCATGGGGATCATCACCGAGTCGGCGGCCACCAGCGCGTTCAGCGTCAACATGTTGAGCGAGGGCGGGCAGTCCACCAGGATGAATTCGTAACGCTCGCGCACCGGCGCCAGGGCCTCGCGCAGGCGACGCTCGCGCTGCGGGCTGTTCATCAGCTCCACCTCGGCGGCGGTGAGGTCACCGTTGGTGGGCACCAGATCGTAGCCCGCCTGTTCGGCGCGCACGATCACCTGCTCCGCCGGCGCGTGGCCCAACAGCATGTCGTAGCTGCTCTGCTCGAAGCTGTTCTTGTCCACGCCGCTGCCGACGGTGGCGTTGCCCTGCGGGTCGAGATCGATGACCAGCACACGGCGCTTGGTCGCCGCCAGCGAGGCGCCCAGGTTGATGCAGGTGGTGGTCTTGCCGACCCCGCCCTTCTGGTTGGCGATTGCGATGATCCTGCCCATTTCGTTTCCCCCTTTCGCCTCAGGCAGCGGGTGCGATACGCACCAGGTGACGTTGTGCTTCCAGTCCCGGCACCGTCAACGCAATGATCTCCCGCACCACAAAACCCGGCGGCAGCGCGTCCAGCTCTTCCTGCGGATACTCGCCCTTCATCGCCAGCAGCGCACCACCGGGCGCAAGCAGATGGGCGGTGCCCGCGGTCATATCGGCCAGAGACGCAAAGGCCCGGGCGGTGACGGTGTCGAACAGCTGCCCGGGCCGATATTGTTCAAGGCGCGAATGTACCACAGAGAGGTTGGAAAGCCCCAATTCCCCCTTGGCCTGGAGCAGAAAACGGGTCTTCTTGCCGTTGCTGTCGAGCAGGGTGAACTGCCGCGCCGGGTCGTATATGGCCAGGGGAATGCCGGGCAGGCCGGCGCCGCTACCCACGTCCAGCACCTGCGCCCCGTGCAGATGCGGCAGCACGGCGAGGGAATCCAGCAGGTGCTTGGTGACCATCTCCTGCGGGTCGCGGATCGCCGTCAGGTTGTAGGCCTTGTTCCATTTGACGAGGAGCGCCAGGTAAGCGAGCAGTCGCTCCTGCCGGGCAGTGTCCAGCGGGAGCCCCAGGGCGGCGATGCCCTGCGCCAGCGTCTTGCCCAGATGGGAAGAAGGGTTCGCCATGTCAGTAACGCCAGCTGGCCTGCACGCTGAGGAAGCCACCGCCCAGGCGGTAGCGGCCGGTGAGGCGGTGACCCTGGCTGTCGGTGTTGTCGATGACCGCGTCGTTCATGTCGATGTAGGCCAGGGCTGCATCGATGGAGAAGGCGCTCCCCGGCGCGTAGGTGACGCCCAGGGCATACCAGCGCCGGTCGTTGTCCGGGCCGATGGGGGTGCGGTGGGCGGCGTCGGGCACCGGCGATTCGTCGTAGGCCACGCCGGCGCGCAACAGCCACTGCGGACCGAGGCGGTAGTTGAGACCCAGGGCGTAAAAGCCGGTGTCGCGCCAGTTGTAGGTACACACGCTGTCGGGCAGGCTGTTGGCGAAGTCGACGCGGAACTCCTTGTGTCGGCTCCAGGCAGTCCAGGTGTAGTCGGCCAGCAGGGTCAGGCGCTCGCTCGCCGCCCAGGCGGCGCTGAGGCTGAGGGACTCGGGCAGGTGGACCCGGGTGGAGCCACCACTGTCGGTGAACGTCCCGGCGAGCACGCCCGCATTTTCAAAATCCGACGTGCCGCTGATGTTCTGCCGCGTGTCGCTGTGGTAGGTCAGCCCCAGTTGCACGCGCTCGGTGGGCGCGTAGTGCAGACCGAGGCTGAAACCCAGATCCCAGTTGTCGCCCTTGAGGGTCTGCTTGCCGTCCATCGCCTCCGGAAAACCAAGCATTGCCCCGAAATCCACCGCCTGACTCAGCTCCGCCGTGAGGTACTGAACGTCGAGGCTGCCGCCCACCGCCAGGCTCGGAGTGAGCTGCCAGGACAGGGCCGGGCTGAGGTTGAGGGTGGTCATCTCCGATTTGATGGAGTGGTAGCGGCCGGACCACTGATCGTCGTACTCCAAGCCGAGGGCGAAAGGCACGTAAAGGCCGAAGCCGAAGCGCGCCTCCGGCGACAACTCCGTGACGTAATACAGGTTGGGCGCCAGCTTGGCGCGGCCGGCATCGCCCGGGTTGGGGCCGCTGGTGCTGGAGCCCTGGTCCGTGAAGGTGGCGTGCGGGGTGATGTAGTGCGCCGCCAGGCTGAGGGTGGAGCCGGACAGCCGCTGCATCGCCGCCGGGTTGGTGTACACCACGCTGGCGTCCGCGGCCTGCGCCGCCACGCCGGCAAAGGCGCTGCCCAGACTGCTCACGCTCTTGTCGCTGACGGCGAAACCGGAGGCCCAGACGCCGCTGCCGGCTGCACACAGTATCAGCGCAGCGCCCCCCCTGATGGCTGCCCTCATGCCGTTTTTCTCCCCAGCTCGCGTTTTTTCAGGTGGATCAGCAGCAGCGATACCGCCGCCGGGGTAATGCCGGGGATGCGCGCCGCCTGGCCCAGGGTGTCGGGGCGCTGGCGCGAGAGTTTGTCGCGCACTTCGCTGGACAGGCCGCTCACCTCGCGGTAGTCCAGATCCGCCGGCAGCCGGGTGTCTTCGTTGCGGCGCTGGCGTTCGATCTCCGCGCGCTGGCGCTCGATATAGCCGGCGTACTTGGCCTGGATCTCCACCTGTTCGGCCACCGCCGGGTCGTCCACGCCCTCGCCCGCTGCCGCCAGGCTCATCAGCGCGTCGTAACTCACGTCGGGCCGGCGCAACAGATCGGCGAGGCGGTATTCGCGCGTGATCGCTTGGCCGAGGACGCGGCTGGCCTCCGCGTCGGGCACGGTCTGCGGCCGCACCCAGGTATCGTGCAGGCGCTGCTGTTCGCGGGCTATGGCCTCGCGCTTGGCATCAAAAGCAGCCCAGCGCACGTCATCCACCAGACCCAGGTCACGGCCGATGGCGGTAAGACGCAGGTCGGCATTGTCCTCGCGCAGCAGCAGACGGTGCTCGGCGCGGGAGGTGAACATGCGATAGGGCTCGGAGGTGCCGCAGGTGATGAGGTCGTCCACCAGTACGCCCAGATAGGCTTCGTCGCGGTGCGGCCACCAGCCCTCGCGGCCGAGGGCTTGGCGCCCGGCGTTGAGCCCGGCGAGCAGGCCCTGTGCCGCGGCCTCCTCGTAGCCGGTGGTGCCGTTGATCTGGCCGGCGAAGAACAGACCGGGGATGTGCTTGGTCTCCAGGGTCGGGTGCAGGTCGCGCGGGTCGAAGAAGTCGTATTCGATGGCGTAGCCGGGGCGCACGATGTGGGCATTTTCCAGGCCGCGGATCGAGCGTACCAGGGCGTACTGCACGTCGAAGGGCAGCGAGGTGGAGATGCCGTTGGGATACACCTCGTGGGTGGTCAGTCCCTCCGGCTCGAGGAAGATCTGGTGTTGGTCCTTGTCGGCGAAGCGCACCACCTTGTCCTCGATGGACGGGCAGTAGCGCGGCCCCACCCCCTCGATCACCCCGGTGTACATGGGCGAACGATCCAGGCCGCCACGGATGATCTCGTGGGTGCGCTCGGAGGTGTGGGTGATGTAACAGGCGATCTGGCGCGGATGTTCTTCAGCGCTGCCAAGAAAGGAAAACACCGGCACCGGGTCGTCGCCCGGCTGCGACTGCAGGATGGACCAGTCGATGCTGCGGCCATCGAGGCGCGGCGGCGTGCCGGTCTTGAGGCGGGCGACATTCACCGGCAGCTCGCGCAGGCGGCGCGACAACCCATTGGCCGGGGGGTCACCGGCGCGGCCACCTTCATAATTGGCCAGGCCGATGTGGATACGGCCGGCGAGGAAGGTGCCGACGGTGAGCACGATGGCGGCGGCAGCAAAGCGCAGGCCCATCTGGGTCACCACACCCACGGCGCGGTCGCCCTCGACGATGAGGTCTTCCACCGCCTGCTGGAACAGGGTGAGGTTGGGCTGGTTTTCCAGCGCACTGCGCACCGCCGCCTTGTATAGCTGACGGTCGGCCTGGGCGCGGGTGGCGCGCACCGCAGGACCCTTGCTGGCGTTGAGGATGCGGAACTGGATGCCGGCCTGGTCGATGGCACGGGCCATCAAGCCGCCGAGGGCATCGATCTCCTTGACCAGGTGGCCCTTGCCGATGCCGCCGATGGCCGGGTTGCAGCTCATCTGGCCCAGGGTTTCGATGTTGTGGGTCAGCAGCAGGGTGCGCGCGCCGAGGCGCGCGGCGGCCAGGGCCGCCTCGGTTCCGGCATGGCCGCCGCCGACTACGATGACATCGAACTTGTCCTGATACTGCATGCGCCCGCACCGGCTGTGTGGCAAAGGGCGCCTATTCTACGGCGGGACGGGCGCGCGGGCCAAGGACGCGGCAAGAAAAGCCGCGGGCAGTCAGGTTAGGCTGGCGCCGCCACCCAGAGCGTGCACCAGCCATTGGGGCTGATGTCGCCCTCCACCACCCGGCAGGCGTTGGGCGCAATGAAGTGCGCGCATATTGCGCAGTGCTGCTCACCCTTGGGCTCGGTCTGGTACTGGGCAATCGCCTTGCTCAGTTTGGCGCTCGGTGCGCTCTCCGCCGCGGGCGCCGTGGCGGGCTGTGGGCTGGGCGGCGTTGCGGGCGGGACGGCTGCCGCGGGGCTGGTGCGCGGCGCGGGACTTTCCTGCCTGGAGTCACAGGCACCGAGCACCAGCGTGATGCCGGTGGCGAGGGTGCCGCGCAGGACGGTTCTACGGAGGGGGTCGTACTTGTCCATAGTGCATACTCCTGTGCCTTTCGCGCTTGACGCGTAGGCAACAAGTAAAGCACTGAATGCCGCAAATACCAGCGTGATACGGCGACTGCATTACATCAGGCGGTGCGGCATTTCATCGCTCAGGTTGAGCATGGTAGAGATGACTTGCAGCGCCTCTTTCACAAACAGATCGAGGTCGCAGAAGGCCGGCGAGGTTTCCAGCACCTGGGAGCCGTCGGCCAGGGAGACGCGCAGGTCGCAGGCACCGTCGGCGGCCCGCTCCGAGGACAGATACAGGCCGGGGCGCGGATTGCCCTCCTGGGCCACGGCGATGATGTAACGGTAGTTCACCGTATCGGGGCTTTCGATGTCGCCCAGCACGGTAACGACGAACTCGCCGTATTGATAACGGCGCAGGGGGATGGCGGTGTGTATGGTGGGAAAGCTCATGGTCCGTCTCGCTCTGGTTCGGCCGGCTTCTGCCGAAATGGGGGCGGCCGACGGAATCAACAACCATCCCTAGAACAGGCTGTTCCAGCGCTCCGTCTCGAAGTCGTCGCCTTCCAGCAGGTGGACGCCGATGAGATAGATGCCAGCGGCCTCGGTCTCCCGCGACCACATCACCTCGGCGCCCAGGAAATAGCGCTGGCCCTGCTCTGCCACATCCACCTCCAACTCCAGCTGGCTGCCCGCCGCCACAGCCGTTTCCAGCAACAGGCGCAGGCCGGTGGCGGACACATCCACGGTGGCACATTCGACCACGGTACCCACCAGCTCCGGGCGCTCCGGTGCGGCAAGGATCTTCACTACCACGTTCTCGTCACGCAGCAGACGCGGGGCGTTGCGGCGCTCTTCCGGCATGGGCATGGCACATTCCTTTCTGCAAGACAGCGCACGAATGTAACCACTGGCGCGGTCCGGCTCAAGGGCAAGGGGTATAATCCGGCGAAGTTCGCCCTTCCCCACCCGAACGCAGATGGCCCAACTCCCCGTCCAGCCCTGCCGCGGCCACGGCGCCACCTGGGCGGAAAGTGTCGATGCCGCTGACCTCTTCCTGTCGGCCATCACCATCATGGAGCTGGAAATGGGTGTCCTGCAGATCGAGCGACGGGACGCCACCCAAGACGCGATGATGCGCGCCTGGCTGGAGCATCATGTGCTGCCGGAGTTCTCCGGGCGCGTACTGCCAGTCGATACGGCCGTCGCGCAACGGTTCGCCCGGCTGCGCGTGCCGGACCGCCGCTCCGAGCTCGACGCGCTCATTGCCGCCACAGCACTCACGCACGGGATGGTCGTGGTCACGCGCAACCTGGTGGACTTCGAGCCAACGGGTGTTCAGTTGCTCAACCCGTGGGACGACGCTTTGACCGAGGCCGCGCCGGCATAACACGGTCAATATACCCCCGCCATGAAGGCGTAGAGAGGCGCCCACAGCTGCAACCAGATGATGTTCTTGAGGTAGGCGAGGAATATCTTGACGCCGATGGGCAGCATGAAGATCAGGAACAGGAATGGGAACATCCCGAACAGAATGCCCTCGTAGATGTTCTTGAGCAGCGGCAGGAACTTCGCGGCCAGTTGCCCCATGACGGCGTAGGTGGAGCGCTGCTGCTGCTCGGCCTGGGCGAGGGCGAAATCTTGGGCCGCGGCATTGGCGTCGGTCGCCGAGGCGGCGTTGCCGAAGGCGCGTCGGAACGAATCGGCCATCATGTTGACCCGGATGATATCGCCGCCGGACCGGGACGGGCGGTGCCGTTAGGGAATATCTGAATAAGTCCGTCCCGGACTTCTCAGACCTCGCGAATCGAACCGTGTGATTTTCGATGCGCTTCGTGTTCCAACGACTCATGGTCGTTGGAACATGGCGGCACATCCCTGTGCCGCGGAAGCTCTGAACTTATTCAGAGCTTCCTTAGGGCTGTTTTGATCGTCAGAAGCGTACGCCCAGGCTGAGGAACGCGATGTCCTTCTCCACCTGGGTGTACTCCAGCTCCAGCTGGGCCACACCCAGGCTGAAACCGACGCCGAGGCCGACGGAGCTGCCGCTGTCGGTGCGGGAGACACCACCGATCTTAACGTCCTCGCGCAACATACCGGCCTTGGCGATGAGATACAGGGCGCCGGCGGTGCGGAACACGCCGTAAACGGCCTGGGTGTCGACGCTCACATCGTTGCCCGCGTACTTGCCCTTGCTGGTGCTGGTGGTGAATTCGCCTTGCACGCCCACATCACCGATCACCACGCCCCACTCCTTACCGATCATCACACCCGCGTTGGTGGGGTCGCCGATACCGGCGGTGTCGATGAGCATCGGGCCGGCCTTGGCGCCGAAATACCAGTCGGCGGCAGCGATGGGTGTGAACCCAACGGCCAGTGCACCCGCCAGGGCCAGGGCCGCCGCCCTGCTGCGCAGCCGCAGCGTGGTCATGTTTGACTGCGTCAGGTGTTTTTCCATAGCGTCGCTCCTTGAGTGAATAGTGTGTTGGGTGCCCAATGTTTCATGGGTGTGCATGATTTACCTGCCATACAACTGCGCCGCGCGGCGGGCAAAGGCGTCGAGCAGGCGCGGGGCAAACAGCCCCATGCCGCCGTGCAGCAACGGCGCCAGCAGGCCGCCCAGTTCGTATTGGGTATCGGCACTGACGCGGCAGCCGCCTACTTGCGGCGTGAACTGCCAGGTAACCTCCAGCCGGTGGAAGGGGCCGTCGCTGGCGTGGATATGGATGTGCGCGGGCGCGGTGAATTTGGCGCGGGATCGAAACGTGAGCATCAATGGCCCGAAGCCGGCGCGTTGCTCCACCTCCAGTGCCTGCGCCTCACGGTGCAGGATACGGGCGGCGCGGTAGCCGGGGACGAATTCGGGATAGCGTTCGATATCGAGCACCAGTGCAAACAACTGGTCGCAAGTATAGGGCAGCAGGCGGGAAACGTGGTGTCGGGACATGGCGGCGCGCGTATTTCATCGCAGTATGCGCGCAACGGATAGGGGGACGCCAGCCTCAGCGCTGTCATGCGTCCTGGGGTCTATGTTTACGGTGACCAGCGGAGGGTTGCCGATGATCCCGATTCAGGAATTGCTCAACCGCATGCGCTGGGATGAACACTTCCGTGGTGACTTCGTCCTCGGCTATTACGATCGCATCCGCGGGGAGATCGTGCGGATACCTTTCGCCGCGGTCACCTTTCCGCCGGATGATCATTTCGCCTTGGTGATCGTCGACGGCGAGGGTGCCGCACACAGCGTGCCCTATCACCGCGTGCGGGAAGTGTGGCGGAACGGGGAGTTGATCTGGCGGCGCGCACCCTGAGGCACGCGCCACCAGCAAGGGTTAGCCGACCAGCGGCACCACTTCGCAGGCCTCACCCACATACTCGTTGATCACCACGATCTGCGCCTTGCGGAAGAAGTTGAACTCGGTGGCGCTGGCCCAGGTGTAGGCACCCATCATGCGGCCGACGATGAGGTCGCCCTCGTTCAGTTCCGGCAGCGAGATGTTCTCATCGATGACGTCGATGCTGTCGCAGGTGGGACCGGCCAGCACGCTGGGGAAGCGCTCACCCTGCCAGTCCAGGCAGTCCACCGGATACTTGGCGTGGTCGAACATCTGGCCGCTGTAGGAACCGTACACACCGTCGTCCAGGTAATACCACCAGCGGCCGTCACGCAGGGCCTTGCCCATCACGGACGACACGGCGGTGATGGCCGGTGCGCAGATGAAGCGGCCCGGCTCGGCGATGAGGCGCACATCGCTCGGGATCTGCGCCAGCGCCTCGCGGATCGGGCGGCAGAATTCGTTGATCGGCGGCACGTCCTCGTTGTACTCCACCGGGAAACCGCCACCGATGTCGAGCACGGTGAGCGGCGGCAGGCCGGCCTGCTTGTTCCAGGCGATGATCGCGCCGCAGGCGTTGACCGCCTCCACATGCTTGCGCGGATCGGCGGCCTGGGAGCCGACGTGGAAGGACAGGCCCTTGATGCGGATGCCGAGCGCGTGCGCCAGCACCAGCAGGTCGCGCGCGGCCTCGGGGGTGCAGCCGAACTTCTTCGACAGGTCGACCTTGGCGTCGGGGCTGCGGAAGGACACGCGCAGCAGCAGCTCCACCTGGTCGGCGTATTTCTCGAACTTGCGCAGCTCGTCCGGGTTATCCACCACGAAGGTGGTGACACCGAAGTCGAGGGCGTCACGGATGTCGCGGTCGCGCTTGATGGGATGGGTGTGGATGCAGCGCTCGGGGGCGACACCGAGGCCCCGCACCAGGTCCACTTCGCCGCTGGTGGCGAGGTCGAACCAGGCATCTTCCTGCATCAGGGTGCTGACCACCGCCGGGTGCGGCAGCGGCTTCAGGGCATAGTGCAAATCGACGCCGGGAAGCGCCGCAGCGAGGGCACGGTACTGTCGTCGTACCGCCTCGCAGTCGAGGATCAGCAGGGGGGCGCCGTGGATGGCGACGAGACGACGGATGCGTTCCGTTTCGGGGGGTTCGTCGGCCTTGTCGCCGGCAACGATGGACGCGGTTTCACAACGGGCATCGACCATGGTCATACCTCCAGGCCGAGCCTCCGCCCCACTTCTCAAGGGTGGACGAGACACGACCGACTTTGAGCTACAAGAGATCTGAATTTGAGCGGCGCCATATACCCATTCAGGTAAGCGCTCTCTGAATCAGGACAAATTCATTCTCTTTGGATAGATTCTCAAGCCGTATTGGTCGTGCCGTGAGCGGGCTACCCTCAAGAAGTGGCCCGTATTCTAGAACAATCGTTGCGCTGATCAAGTGTTTTTTTGCCCTCGGCCGACCGGCCGAACCCCTTGCCGGCAAAGGAAATTATGCCACTGCTGCCGGGGTGCGCTCACCCTGCGGCGGCGCGCTGGCGCGCCACCAGTTCCTGGATCAGCGGCGCACAGATCACGCCGATGGCATGGCCCATGTGGCCACCGGGCACCACCAGGGTGTTGGGACGGGACATGAAGCTGTTGGGCAGGCGGCGTTGCAGGTCGGGAAAGTCGAAACGCTTCGGTTCGCGGAAGCGAATCACCACCATGCTCTCCGCCGGCGTCGGGATGTCGCGGGCGATGAAGGGGTTGGAGGTGTCCACCAGCGGCACGCGCTGGAAGTTGATGTCGGTGAGGGAGAATTGCGGCGTGATGTAGCGCAGGTAATCGGGCAGACGGCGCAGGATGGTGGCTGTGACCGCCTCGGCGGAGCTGCCCTTCACGGCGCAGTCGCGGTGGATCTTCTGGATCCACTCCAGGTTGACGCTGGGGACTACACCGATGAGCAGGTCTACCCAGCGCGCCACATCCACCCCGCGGTCGCCGCGCTCACGCTGCTGATCACGCAGCTTCATCACCAAGGGGTTGTGCGAGGGGCTCATTTCACGCCGGCTCCAGGTGGATTCGATGCAGGCGCCATGCAACCCTTCGTAAAACAGCAGGTCTGACCCGGGGGGAATTTCCTGCCAGGCCGTGAAGGTACCTTCCACGCCGCCATGGTGCTCGGCGGCGTCGCGGCTGCCGAGATAGTGGCGGTAGAGGCCGCCGCCGCTGCGGGAGTATTCCTGAAACAGGCCTTCGAGCCGCTCGAACAGGTTGGCTTCGGGTCCGAAATGACTGATGGGGCGGTCGGCGGCCCGGGCGGCGGCCACCGCCTGTTTCATGCCGGCACGGTCGTAGCGGCGGAAGCTGTCGCCGTCGACGAAAAAGGCGTTGATACCCTCGCGCCGGAAGACTTCGGCAAAGGCTTGCTTGACCGTGGTGGTACCGGCGCCAGACGAACCGGTCACCGCAATAATGGGATGACGCACCGACATGGGTTGCCCTCGCGTCTCTTGCGTAGGGCCAACTTTAGCCCCACTTTACCGCCGTGCCTATCCCCCGATGGGCTATGCTGTGCGGCCCCGAAAGACAGAGGAAGCAGTATGGAGCAAGTGCTGAACCGCGCACACCTTGGCGCCTGGATCGAGTCGCCGCGGGTGCAGAAGATCATCATCGCGCTGATTCTGATCAATGCCGTGACCCTGGGCATGGAAACCTCGCCGACGCTGATGGCCCAGTTCGGCGGCGTGTTGCACCTGCTGGACCGGCTGATTCTGTCGGTGTTCGTGGTGGAGATTGCCATCAAGCTGGCTGCCTTCGGCTGGCGCTTCTTCCGCAATCCCTGGAATGTGTTCGACTTCATCATCGTCGGCATCGCCCTGGTGCCGGCCAGCGGGCCGCTGGCGGTACTGCGCGCCCTGCGCGTACTGCGTGTGCTGCGCCTGATCTCCATGATGCCGCGCCTGCGCCTGGTGGTAGAGGCCTTGCTGCTGGCGGTACCGGGCATCCTGTCCATTGCCGGTTTGATGCTGCTGCTGTTCTATGTGGCGGCGGTGATGGCCACCGGCCTGTTCGGCGCGCAATTCCCCGAATGGTTCGGCAGCATCGGCGCCTCCATGTATACCCTGTTCCAGGTGATGACGCTGGAGAGCTGGTCCATGGGCATCGTGCGCCCGGTGATGGAGGCCTATCCCTATGCCTGGGTCTTCTTCATCCCCTTCATCCTCATCGCCACCTTCACCATGCTCAACCTGTTTATCGCCATCATCGTCAATACCATGCAGACCATGCACGACGCGGAGTTCAAACAGGAGCAGGCGGCCATCGAAGAGGCCGTGCACGAAGAAAGCGCCCAGGTCAGTACCGAGCTGCGCGCCCTGCGCGAGGAGATCCGCGCCCTGAAGGAGGCGCTGGCGGTGAAACAGGGTTGAGGAACGCTCAGGCGTAGACGTCGAGCAGGGTGCCGCTGGTGCTGTCGGGGCTGACGGCACGATCACTGCGGGTGATCTCCTGCTGCAGCTCGCCCACTTCCCGCTGCAGATCGCTGTTTTCGCTCGCCAGGCGACGCTGTTCGGCACGCAGGTCCCGGTTCTCACCCTGCAACTGGGCGTTCTGCTGTGCCAGGGCGCTATTTTCCGTGTGCAGTTGACGCTCGCGCAGTGAGGGACCGGTTGCGACGGCGCTGACGGTACTGGAGATGGTGGTGTCGATCATCGTAGATACCCCCGGAAACGTCCCGGTTACAAACCAAGTCTAGTCAGCCATTCGCACCGGCGCCAACGGCAGAATAGGGCCGGCACGGTATAGTTAGGGAAGGTCTGAATAAGTCCATCCTGGACTTCTCAGCCCACGCGCATCGAAAAGTGTGATTTTCGATGCGCTTCATGTTCCAACGACTTATCGTCGTTGGAACATGGCGGCACATCCCTGTGCCGCGGAAGCTCTGAACTTATTCAGAGCTTCCTTAACGCAATCCAGCCAGAGAAAACTTACGCATGCACACCCTACTCACCCAGGTCATTACCCAAGCCGGCAGTATCATCCTCGGCAAGGAGCGGCCCATCCGCCTCGCCCTCGCCTGCCTGCTGGCGCGCGGCCATCTGCTCATCGAAGACCTGCCCGGGGTGGGCAAGACCACCCTGGCCCATGTGCTCGCCGCCACCCTGGGACTGCGCTTCAACCGTATTCAGTTCACCTCCGACCTGCTGCCGGCCGATATCCTCGGCGTGGCCGTATACGAGCGTGAATCGGGCGAGTTCCGCTTTCACCCCGGCCCCATCTTCGCCCAGTTGATCCTGGCCGACGAGGTCAACCGCGCCACTCCCAAGACCCAGAGTGCGCTGCTGGAGGCCATGGAGGAACATCAGGTCACCAGCGAGGGTGAAACCCGTCCGCTGCCCGAACCCTTCTTCGTCATCGCCACGCAGAACCCGGCCAACCAGATTGGCACCTTCCCGCTGCCGGAGTCGCAACTGGACCGTTTCCTGATGCGCATCGAGCTGGGTTATCCCGATGCCCAGGCGGAGCGCGCGCTGCTGGCCGGGCGCGACCGGCGCGAGCTGCTCACCGAGCTGCAACCGGTGATGAGCCCGGAGCAGCTGGTGCAGGCGCAGGCCTCGGTACGCGCGGTGAAGGTCAGTCCCGCACTGCTCGATTACGTGCAGGCCCTGCTGGAGTATTCGCGCCGCTCACCCCACTTCCTCACCGGCCTGTCCCCGCGCGCCGGCCTGGCGCTGTTATCCGGCGCCCGGGCCTGGGCACTGCTGGAGGGACGCGATTACGCCCTGCCCGAAGACGTGCAGGCCGTGCTCCCCCATGTGGTAGGCCATCGTTTGCAGCAGGTGCAGACCGACGGGGCGCTGGGTACCGCGGCGCTGGCGGCCTGGTTCAACGAGGTTGCCATCCCCTAACACCGTGTCCACTCCACTCACCCTGCGCCAGCGCTTCAACCCGGCCCGCTTCCTGCGCGGCCTGGGTATCGAGACCGGCCCGATCCTGCTGGATCGACGCCGGGTCTACATCCTGCCGACGCGACAGGGGCTGCTGCTCGGCGCCGTGCTCATCGCCATCCTGCTCGGCGCTATCAACTACGACAACGGTCTCGCCTTTGCGTTGGTGTTTCTGCTCTGCGGACTGGGCGTGGTGTCCATCCTGCATACCTGGCGCAACCTGCTCGGATTGCGACTGGAGGCTGGCCGTTGCCAGGCGGTATTCGCCGGCGAACAGGCGCGCTTTCCCATCGGCCTCAGCAACCCCAGCAGCGAATCCCGGCTGGCGATTACCCTGGCCCTGGTCGACGGCAGTGAAATCCGCCTCGACGTCGCACCGGGCATGCAGTGGACCGAACTGACCCGACCCGCCCAGCGGCGCGGACGCCTGCCACTGGGGCGTCTTACCATCGCGACACGGTTCCCGCTCGGCCTGTTCCGCGCCTGGTCACCGCTGGAGCTGGCCATGGACTGTCTGGTCTACCCCGCGCCGGCACCCCAGCGCGGTCTGCCGGCGGGGCTGCCCGGCGCCGCCGGCAGTGGCGGCGAACGGGGCCAGGGACACGATGACTTCGCGGCCCTGCGCCCTTATCACGCCGGTGACTCGCTGCGTCACGTGCACTGGAAGGCGGTGGCACGGGAACAGGGTATGCACACCAAACAGTTCGCCGGCGAGGCAGCACAGGAACTGTGGCTGGCCTGGGAGCTGCTGCCCGGACTGGCCGCGGAAGCGCGGCTGTCGCGCCTGTGTCGCTGGGTGCTGGAGGCCGATGCCGCGGGTCTGGCCTATGGCCTGCGCCTGCCGGATCGGGTCATCGCCCCCGACTTCGGCCCGGGCCAGCGCCGCCGTTGCCTGGAGGCGCTGGCGCTGTACGGAGAACGGCCATGATCCCCCTGCACGGCCGGCTGTGGTTGCTGGGCGCGCTGACCGCCGTATTGCTGCCGCAATTGTTGCGCCTGCCGCTGTGGTTCAGCCCCTACTGCCTGGCCTTGCTGGGCTGGCGGTTGGCCATCGACCTGCGCGGCTGGCCGCTGCCGAAGCGCTGGCTACGCCTGGCGCTGACTTTTATTGGCGTGGGGGCCGTGCTGCTCGGCTACCGCACCCTGTTCGGCCCCGACGCCGGGCTTGCCCTGCTCAGCGTTATGCTGTGTCTCAAGCTGCTGGAACTGCGCACCCTGCGCGACGCCATGCTGGTGATTTTCCTCGGCTGGTTTCTGGTTGCCGGCGGCTTCCTGGTGGACCAGTCGATCTTCATCGGCGCCTATCTGCTGCTCACCGTGCTGCTGCTCACCGCCGCCCTCATCGCCCTCAACCACCCTGCCGGACCCGCACACCGGTTTTATCTGCGCCGGGCCGGCCTGCTGCTGGTACAGGCGCTGCCAATCATGCTGCTGTTGTTCCTGCTGTTCCCGCGCCTGCCCGGGCCGCTGTGGGGTGTGCCCAAGGACAGCATCAGCGCACGCACTGGCATTTCCGATCACATGACCCTGGGCACCATCAGCGAGTTGGCCGATTCAGAAGCTGTGGCCTTTCGCGTGCAGTTCGCTGGTCCCATCCCGCCGGCCGATCAACTGTACTGGCGTGGTCCGGTGTTGTGGACCACCGACGGCCGGCGCTGGGATCCGATACCGCGCGACTTCGCGCCACCCTGGTTTCGCCAGCCTCCCGTCTACAAGGCTGCCGGCGAACCGCTGCGTTACGCGCTAACCCTAGAACCACACAATGAGCGTTGGCTGTTTGCACTGGAACTGCCGGCGGGCGCCCCACAGGGCAGCCAGCTCAGTGCTGACTTCCAGCTGCTCCTGCCGCGTAGGGCCAATACCCGCCAGCACTTCGAGCTGGCCGCGCACACGACCTATAACACCGGTCTACTGACGGACGAGCAGCGGCGCTTCAGCCTGCAGCTTCCCACTACACGCAATCCGCACAGTCGTGCGTTGGCCCAACAGTGGTCCGATTTGCCACCCGCAGAAATCGTGCGCGCAGCACTGGGGCAATTCCGCGACCAACCCTTTTGGTATACACGCCGCCCCCCACTGCTGGGGGATGACGCCATTGATGAATTTCTGTTCGACAGCCGCCGCGGTTTTTGCGAACACTACGCCGCCGCCTTCGTCACCCTGATGCGGGGTGCCGGCGTGCCGGCGCGCATCGTCACCGGCTATCAGGGCGGCGAGAGCAACCCGCTGGCTGACTACCTCATCGTGCGCCAGTCGCACGCCCATGCCTGGGCCGAGGTATGGCTGGAAGAAACCGGCTGGACACGGGTTGACCCAACGGCGGTAATCCCGCCGCAGCGTGTGGAGAACGATACAGATCTGCGGCGCTTCCGCACCACGGCCGCCCCGCTGATCGATATGAATCTGTCCTGGCTTACGCGCAACCTGTCGCAGCTGCGTTATGGCTGGGATGCACTCAACAATGCGTGGAACCTGTGGGTGCTGGGCTATAACCACGAGCGGCAAAAAGAATTGCTGCAGCGCTTGGGCTTGTTGCACTTCGGCTGGCAGGGCGTGATGGCTCTCCTGTTCAGCGCCATGGGTGTCGTGCTCGGAACGGTTGCCCTGTACTTGCTGCGCCGCGGGCACGGGCAGTCTGATGTCGTGGTCCGACTGTATGAGCGCTACTGTCGCAAGCTGGCGCGGCTGGGGCTACAGCGCGCACCCCACGAAGGGCCCGCCGCCTTTGCATCCCGTGTCGCCACAGCCCGCCCGGACCTCGCAACCGCCAGCAATGAAATCAGCGCTCTGTATATCGCGCTGCGTTACGGTGGCGCCCCTGCGGCCGACTGCCTCGCGCAGTTGCGCCTAGCAATAGATCGGTTCCGGCCAGCTGCTGCGACTACCATGCGTCGGATAGGGTGATGCTTCAGCGGTAGATTATCGATGCAGAATCTAGCGAAGCCCCGCAAGGCCTTGCCGTTGCTGGGTTTTCGACTTCCAAGCCTTAAAGGTGGGAACAAATGTGGGAACACTTTTCACGGACTTCCCCGGAATTCATCGCACCTAAGAGCCTACCGCAATTCACCATCAACGACAGCGGAAAGGGTGGGATGATGGGCGGGTGACGTTGCGGGGGATGGTGCAATGAAGGGCGTTTTCTTGCTGGCCGGGTTACTCGGGGTCGCCAGTGCTCAGGCGACAACATGCCAGACGATTGATGATGCAGACCAGCGGGCCTATTGCCGGGCCATGCAGACAGGCAGCCGGGGCCAGTGCGGGGCCAGTGCGCGGCCATCGGCAGCTATGACTTGCGCCAGCGTTGCCATGTGGCCATCAGCGGCAATGCCTCCCTATGCAATCCGATTGCGAATGCTTGGGAGCGTGAGCAATGCAAGGCAGCGGCAAAGGGCCGGAAATGAAAACCCCGCCACGCGGGCAGGGAAAGTCACGACGGGCACGTGCAAGCCTCGCAGACGCCTATTTGTCATTGCTGCAGCGAAGCTTCCTCACTTTTCCGCTTCATGGCTGTTGGCGCCTTCATTTAGTTGCTTATCTATGTCGCCGCTTCCTCTTTGTCGATCTTGTGCATTTTTGCAGACTAGCGTCAACCTTCCGTATGACATTGGTCAGAAGATATGCACATTGAAAACTGAAAACAGCGTCCAGCTACTTTGAAAAGTTTATCTTTTGCTTCTTAGGCGATTTTGTAGGAAAAAATAACACTCAAGCCGAGACGGGTTAGCTCCACGTAACATCTGGTCTAACAAACACAAAGTTAGAGTAGTGATAGATGTTGGATTCCGGCAAATCCACATCTCTCAAAACAAGTCCTTCACCGTAAGGAAGCAACTGATACGCCTTATATCCAGGCATCAAACTTGAGAGTGATTTAAGCGATTGGGTGCGGAATAGTTGGTGCCAGTTGTATTCAATGTGTATAAACTTGGGTTTGAGCTTTTCTATTGCTTTTTGAGCTCCTGATAAAACCTCATACTCAAATCCCTCTGTGTCAATTTTCAGCAAGTCGATGCATTCAAAATTATCAGGGATCTTATTCAAATAAGAATCTAGCGTGATAACTGGCACACTCATTTTATTGGTGTTTGACGCTGCAACATAAGGTATCTGATTTACATCAGGGCTAAAGCTGGCCAATTCTGAATCTGCCTCGCCATAAAACAAATCAAGCGTTGCATTTTCTTTTCCGACCCCGAAATTTTCTGGCGCAAATCTATCCGGATATGTGTCTGATAATTTTTTTAAGATACTAAAAGCTTTTGGCAGGGGCTCAAACGCAATCACATGAGCCCCAGTCGCCTTGAGAAGCTCGCCCGAATATTCTCCCTTGTTTGCCCCAACATCAATACAGAGTCTCGGCTTCATTGAGGCGAGGAGTTCTATAAAAATTTTCTCTCCAGTGGAGCTTAAGTTTCCGTGATTATTGTAACCTCTTGCTCGAAAAGCAAGATTCAAAACCAGATTATTAAATTTTTGGGCGGATGGTCGCGCAAAGATTAATAAATAAATCCTAGAAAATGCACCATAAAAGAGATGAAAGAGTTTTTTCATAAACACCAAATTGATTCTATTGCAAAAAAGCATGTGAAGATTCGAACTATACACGTTTATAGATTTGCAAAAAACCCCGCCACACAGGCGGGGAAGTCGGGGTGGGGGTGCGCCCGCCTCGCTGCCGTCTTTTGACCACGGCGGCGGCGAAGCTCCCGAACTTTTTTACTTCATCGCGGCCAGTGCTCGGGCAAGCATCCCCTTGATGCCGCTCTGTGCGTTCGCCTCGTTGATTGCGCGGGCGCGTTGGTCATCTGCCCGTTGCTTAGCGGCCAGCGTCGCAAGCTGGTTGCTCTCGTCTGCCGTGCGCGGTGCCTTGCCGGTCAGGTGCAGGCGTGAAGCGTCAAGGGCTTTGGCGTCCGCCGTCCGCGTGTCACGGGTCAGGGCGTCAAGGGTAGTGGCAGGCTTGCGGCAAAGTTGCCGCGTCAGTTCCTCGGCACGGGTCAGGCGATCATCAAAAGCCTTGATGCGGGCGCGTTGCCCGGCTTGGCGGGCGTTATGGGTTGCGGTCAATCTATCCATTTTGGATTTCCTTTCGGTAGTGGTTGAAAATTCGGTGGCGCATCAGATCGTCATTACATAAGCCCTCCCCTCAGTACATTGCCTGTGCGGCCAGCATGGCGGCCTCATACTCGGCCAGTTCGCCGGGGGTGGCGTCTCGCCATCCGTCCGGGGTGGGGTAGCGCATGGCGACAACATGCAGCAGGCCGTCCGCGTCCGGGGTCGATAGGGTGGTGATCGGTTCCCCGCGTTGTCTTGCCCTCGCCATCCGTTGCAAATCGGCATAGGAAAGCGTCTGGGCCTCTCTCGGGTCTGGCTTGGCCTCGCGTATCAGTCGGGCCAATTCGGCGCGTCTGGGGGCGTTTCTGTACGCTTTGGGGGCTTCCAGTTGGGTGATGCGTTGCTCAAGGGTTGGCATGGTGGGCTTCCTCCAGTTTTTCGATGCGGTCGGTCAGTTCGTCGATTTCGGCCACGCGGGCCAGTGCGCCGATTGCCGACAGCAAGCGGGCGGCCTGTTCGGGTGCAAGGTCGCCACTACTGACGGCGGCCAGCACGGCGCGGCCTTGCTCAGTGAGTGAGCCATCGGGCAGGGCCAGCGGTACGGCAAGCTCAGTCGGCTTCATGGGCGGCAATACGCGTTCAAGCAACAGGCGGGCGGCCTGTACGTCGCCATCCTTGGCGGCCTGTACCAGTTGCCCGATGATTTCCGGGACATGCACGGCGATGGATGCCCGCAGCTTGGCGACATGCCCCGTACCCGGTGGGCGTCCGTTCGGGTTGCCGGATTGGCCGGGTTTCCATCGGCCCCGTTTTTTCGGTTCGGTCATGTTGTTGTTTCCCTGCTTTTTCAAATCAGCCCCCCGGTGCCGTAGTCCTTGGCAGCGAAGTTTTCAGCGGCAGGGACACGGCGGGCGCTGGGTCTGGTCGGTGTTGCCCATTCGGCCTTGAAGCTCTGCCATCCCCTTTCGCAACAGGTGGCGAGTGCGTCGGCAATGGATATGCCCGCCTTGTCGGCTTCGCGGTGGATGCTCTGCAAGGCGGTTGCCGTCATGGGGGCGCGTTTCGCCTTCCTGAGTGTGAGGAAGTCAGCCCATACCGATTTGGGTACGCCGTCAGGACAGACAAGTGCAGACGTGCGCTTATATGTTTTGGTCTGTTCCTTGGTCTGTTCCTTGGTCTGTTCTTTGCGTGTAGCCGAATGGGCTACCGTTGAAGTAGCCGAATCGGCTACGGTATTGGTAGCCGAACGGGCTACCGTTGCCGAATCGACTACCGTAGCCTGATCGGCTACCGTTGTTGGCAGCTTGAGCGTGTAACAGGCGGACTTACTGAAACCTCCCTTGCCCACCTTTTCGAGCCATCCGAGTTTGACCAGCGCACTCGTTGCCGCGCTGATATTGGCCGGGTGCATGCCCGTGCGCTCGGCAATCAAGGCGCGTTTCGGCCATACGCTCCCCCCGTCCTTGTTCCCGAAAGTCAGCAGCGCAATCAGGACGCGCAGTTGCTCAAGGGTCAGGCGGCTGTCCTGAATCACTTGGATGGGGACTTGGGCAAAGGCACTCATACCGGCCTCTTGACCAGCGCGTACAGCGCCACGCGGTGCTTTTGCCCGCAGGCGGTGACGCGTTCCACCATGCGGGTGAGAATCACGAAACCCCGGTCACGAAGCTCTTTCACTCTGCCCGCAGGGTGCAAAATGTCCAGATCGCGGCGGGCAAGGATCGTATCGACAGGGCGGCGGGACAGGGCGGCCAGCAGCCTTTGGCGTTGGGCCTCGGTACTGTTATGCTGTTGGCGTAGTTTGGATTGATTGGGGGCCGTGCCGGTGGCAGCCGGGCGGCCTTCGTTGCGTCTGACGGTCATGGATCAATCCTCCCGGCCTCAAGCCTTGCGGCTCTTGGCTATCTGAGAATCAAGCCATTGCTGGATTTCGGACTCGATCCAGCCCACAGCCCTCGCGCCAATGGACACGGGCTTGGGGAATGCCGGATCATTGCGGAGCCGGTCATAAATGGTGGATCGGGCTAGGCCGGTGCGGGCCTCTACCTGCTTACGGCGCAGGATTGTGAGTGCGGTACTTGATGCAGACATGCTAGTGACTCCTAAGCTGTTACCGGATCAAACCGGCATGTCCGCCATTTCAGCGACAGGGCTTTACCCCGTCATTCACGCTAACCGTTGGCGTGATTCTTTTTTGCTGTGTGCAGTCTGCCCCTTAGCGCGGTGCGCTCCAATGTGTCGCCACTAAGGGAAATCCACTCGGTTTCGCTATCTTCAGTCCGTTCGTGGCGCTCTACGCCATCCTGATTCTTTAGCCACCGCCAAAGCCGGTTTTCATCAATGTTGGGATCGGCCTCAACAGCCTCCCTGATTAGCGCCGTCAGCGGCTTGGCAGCTTTGGTGCTACCGTTTAGTGCAGCGAACGCGCTCTTGAGCCTGTCCGGCAATTCGTTCTGAAACGCCAGCCACTCGGCAGCATCATCCGCACGTTGTTGCGCTTGCGCTGCGGTTTCTTCCATCGCCTCGCGATAGTCAGCATAAAAGCGGGCGTCCTCTGCCGTCCATGTAGCCGGGTGGCTATCCAGTAGGTCGCAGAGTCTTTCGGCTCTGGCCTTGAACGTCTCGCGATTGATCGCGTTGATTTCCTCAGGGGTCTTCATCATGCCGCCCGGTAGGCTTTGCCGAATGGGCCGATGATTACCTTGCCCTTGCCGTCTTCAATCTGGCTATCTACGAAGTCCGCCCACCATTGCAGCATCTCGCGCCTTTGGTCAGCATATTGCGCCCGGTTATAGACGCCGCGAATGCCTTTGGTTTCGTGGGCAAGGCATTTCTCGATCCAGTCCGAATTGAACCCGGCCTCATGCAAATGGGTTGATGCCGTGCGCCGGAAGTCATGGATAACGAAGTCTCGAACGTCGATTTCCAGCGAGCGGACAGCCTGATTCAAGGTGCTGTGGGCTATGGGTTGATTCAGGTCGCCACGGCTCGGAAAAACCCACTCGGAGCCACTCGCCAGCGTCTTGAGTTCCTCGAACATTGCAATGGCCTGCCGGGACAGTGAGACAAGGTGCGGCTTGTCCTTTTTCATGCGCTCGCCGGGGATTGCCCACTCGCCATTCTCAAGGTCGATTTCTTCCCACTTCGCGCCGATAAGCTCGCCCTTGCGCACCATGCAGAGAATCAGCAGGTGGATAGCCAGCTTGTGCGCCCGCTTGATGCTGGATTGATAGATCGCCCGCAAGAGTCTGCCGACTTCATCCGGGGTCAGGGCTACGTCCCTGCTTCGCGCTTGGGCAATGAATTTGGCCTCAATCGCGGCAGCCGGATTGAATGCCGTTTTCTCGCGAGCAATGGCATAGGCAAACAGCCGTTTCAGCACGTTGCGGGTGACAAGTGCCATCTGGTCAGCGCCACGATTCTTGATCTTGTCGGTGATCGCCAAAATGTCGGTCACGGTCACGTCTGCAATCTGTTTCGAGCCAATGGCCGGGATCACGTCCTTGTCCAGCACGCGCTTGACGTTGCGCGGGTTGCTGTTCGCTGGTTCGACTATCTCGCTGTACCAGCGCCGTGCGAAAACCTCCACCGTGTCAGCGGCTTTGCTCTCAGCCTCTTTGGCTTTCGCCTTTTCCAGCGACTTGATGCACCATGCCCGGATAAATGCCTGAGCCATTTCCTTGACTACGGCGGTCGCGTCTTCCGGGACTGGATCGCCACGGCGCAAGGCCATAGGCGACAGCCCCCGCGCCGCCAGCATCTTGCAGTCATCGCGCCATGTCCGAGCGTCCGCCAGTGAGAAGGCCGGGTAGTCGCCTAGCCGGATCGTCTCCTGCTTCCCGGTCAGCGTCCGGTACTTCAGCCCCCATCGCTTTTTCCCGGTGGGCAATACCTCTACATACAGCCCCCCGCCATCGGACTCGGTGACGATCTTTTCCCCGGCCTTCAGGGTCTTCAGCTTGGTGTCTGTCAGTGCCATGTCGCAGTTCCTCGCGTTCGTTTTGTTCCCACGCCTCACGGCGAAAAGTGGGTACATCGGGAAACGTGGGAACAATCGGCCTATAACCCTTGTGGCTGTTGGCTTTTCTGGATTTTCGGAAGCGCGTTTGTTCCCACTTTTTCACGATTTCACCGCCTCTCAGCGGCACTTTATTTCGCGTTTTGTTCCCACGCCTCACCATCGAATTAAGCGGTGTGGGAACAAATGTGGGAACAATTCTACCCGGCTCTTGCCGGAACATGCAAGACGACTAGAGACGAAAAACCCAGCATTGACGCTGGGTTGGCGGGGGTTTTGGGGATCGCTCCGGAACCCTCCGGAACCCAAACTATTTTCCGATACAGAAACTGGTAAAAATTCGCCCCAGCAGGTCATCGGCACCGAAAGCGCCCGTGATTTCGCCCAGGGCCTGCTGCGCCAAGTGCAACTCCTCCGCCAGCAACTCACCGGCATGATGGTGACGCAGCTGTTCGTCACCCGCGGCGAGATGGTGCGCGGCTTGTTGCAGGGCATCGAGGTGACGACGGCGGGCGCTGAACACCCCCTCCACCTGATCTTGAAACCCCATGCTCTGCTTGAGGTGGTTACGCAAGAGATCCAGCCCATCACCATGCCGGGCGGATAGATAAACGTGGGTTTTGCCTTCGCGCTGTTCCAGTGCAACCGGATGACCGCTCAGATCAACTTTGTTGTGCACGATGGTCACCGCCAGGCGTTCCGGCAGGCGTGCCAGTATCGCATCTTCCTCCGCGCCTATTCCTGCGTGATCATCCACCAGCAACAACAGACCGTCGGCCCGCTCAATCTCGGCCCACGCACGACGGATGCCTTCCTGTTCGACGGTGTCGGTGCTCTCCCGCAGGCCTGCGGTATCGATGACATGCAGCGGCATGCCGTCGATACTGATCTGCTCGCGCAACACGTCACGGGTCGTGCCCGGTATGTCGGTGACTATGGCGCTGTCGCGGCCGGCCAAGGCATTGAGCAGGCTGGATTTGCCGGCATTGGGTTTGCCGGCAAGGACGACGCTCATGCCGTCTCGCAACAGACTTCCTTGCTGCGCCGCTTCCTGTACCGCACGCAATCGACTGCGCAGGGCATCGAGCCGGGCCGCAACGCTACCGTCGGCAAGAAAGTCGATTTCCTCTTCCGGAAAGTCGATGGCTGCCTCCACATAAAGACGCAGTTGAATCAGCTCTTCGGTCAGGTCAGCTACCCGACGCGAGAACTCCCCTTGCAATGATCGCAGGGCGCTGCGTGCCGCCTGGGCGGAGGTGCTGTCGATGAGGTCGGCAATGGCTTCGGCCTGGGTCAGGTCGAGTTTGTCATTGAGAAAGGCGCGCTGGGAAAATTCGCCCGGGCGGGCCGGGCGAGCGCCTGATTGCAGTGCCGCCTGCAGCAGCAGATCCATCACCACGGGACCACCATGGCCCTGCAATTCCAGTACATCTTCGCCGGTGAAAGAATTCGGTGCCGCAAAGAACAGCGCGATGCCCTGATCGATGATCGTGCCGTCGGCGGCGCGGAACGGGAGGTAATCGGCGCGGCGCGGCGGCGGACACGCGCCAAGCATGGCCACTGCAATTTGTGCCGCGGCCGGCCCGGAGATGCGGACAATGCCGACGCCCCCACGCCCGGGGGGCGTGGCGACGGCAGCGATGGTGTCATTGGCGCGTGAAGCGATGACTTCCACGCGGACACTCGCAGATGTTATGCCTTCACGACATAGCGGGTGATGTACCACTGCTGGGCAACAGACAGCACGTTGTTGACCACCCAGTACAGCACCAGGCCCGACGGGAAGAAGGCGAAGAAGAAGGTGAATACGATGGGCAGCGCCATCATCACCTTGGCCTGAATGGGATCCATCGGCGTGGGATTCAGGCGATGCTGGATCAGCATGCTGGCACCCATCAGTATCGGCAACACGTAATAGGGATCCATGGCGGAGAGATCATTGATCCACAGGATCCACGGTGCCTGACGCAACTCGACGCTTTCCAGCAGCACCCAGTACAGAGCAATGAAGACCGGAATCTGCACCAGGATCGGCAGGCAACCACCCAGAGGATTGATCTTCTCCTCCTTGTATAGCTTCATCATGGCCTCGTTCAGCTTCTGCCGATCGTCACCATAGCGTTCCTTCAAGGCCTGCATGCGCGGCGTTACCTTGCGCATATGGGCCATGGACTTGTAGCTGGTGGCCGAGAGCTTGTAGAAAGCCAGCTTGATGAGCAGGGTGAGGATCACGATGGACCAGCCCCAGTTATCCACCAGCTTGTGGATCTGCTTGAGCAGCCAGAAAATGGGATCGGCGAGGATGGTGAGCTTGCCGTAGTCGACGGTCAGCGCCAGACCCTCGGCGACATCACCCAACTGATCCTGCAACTTTGGCCCCACATACAGACGCGCCTGGTAGGCGGCTTCGGCGCCCGGCGCCACCTGTACACCTTCTCCGATCATGCCGAGCAGATAGCGGTTACCACCCAGGGCGCGGCTGTAGTAATCGTGAGTGGCCTGTTGCGGCGGAATCCACGCACCGACGAAGTAGTGCTGAATCATCGCCGCCCAGCCGCCGGTCAGCGTGCGGTTCAGGGCCATCTTGTCCATGGCATCGAAGTCAATCTTTTCGTACTTCACTTCCTGGGCGTGGATCACGCCGCCGGTATAGGTGTAGATGCCGAAGGCACCCGTACTCTCGGTAGGACGCTGACGCTGCAACTGGTAATAGGCGTGTGCGGACCAGGGCTGCTGCGACTGGTTGCGCACGGCGTAGTCCACGTCGACCACATAGCTGCCGCGGCGGAAGGTGTAAATCTTGTCTACCTCGACACCGCTGGCACCGCGCCATTGCAGGCGCACCTGCAGTTCCTCCTGCCCTTCAGCCAGGCGGTATTCATCCTGTTCGACGTGGTAGATGGCGTAATGATCAGGTACGTCACCGGCATCGGTGCCAGTGGCCGGACGCAGACCGGACTGGGCGATGAACAACAGGTTGCTGGTGTCATCCAACAGGCGGATGGGTTCGTCCGGGCGATCGATTACCAACGGATATTGCAGGAGATCGGCACGACGCAGATCGCCGCCCTGGGTGTCGAGCTCGACGGCAAAGACATCGGTGTAGATGCGCACTCGCTTCGCGCTGGCCAAGCCTTCGCGCATCTCCGGCGCAGCACCGGGGCGGGCTACGGCCGTCGGCAGATCCGCTGCCGTTGCCGCGCTGCCCGGGGTTTGCGTGGTGGCCACGGCTGCCGGCGGCTGCGGACCGTAATCCTTTTGCCAGGCCTGATACAGCATGAGCAGGACAAAAGAGAGAGCGATGACGAGCATTAAGCGTTGGAAGTCCATGGGCGTTTAGTCTTTCTTTTCAGGTACCGGATCGAAACCGCCTTCATGCCACGGATGGCAACGGCCCAGGCGGCGCATGGCCATCCAAGCCCCACGCAAGGCGCCGAAACGCTCGATGGCTTCGTGGGCATAGCAGGAGCATGAAGGATGAAAACGGCAATTGTTGCCAAGAAATGGGCTGATGGCGTAACGGTAAACGCCGATGAGCAGGATCAGGATTTTTTGCATCGCTTTGCCAACTCTTCCCAGCTCCTGTCGATGGCGGAGCGCAATTCCTGCGTGGAGAGTGTGTCGATGCCGGCACGGCCCAGCACCACGATGTCGACGCCGCCAAGTTGGTGCTGGTGCAGGCGGAAACTTTCGCGTACTTGGCGGCGGATACGGTTACGCTCCACGGCGCGCCGTACCTGCTTTTTACTCAGTGCCATCCCCAACCGTGGGTGGCCGAGTGTGTTCGCTGCTGCCAGCAAGGTAAGGGCGGCGCCGGCTACGCGGCAGTCCGCCCCCTTGAAGATCCGCTGAAACTCCGCCGGCCGCAATAACCGGTGGCTACGCGGAAAACCATGCGCGCCGTGCAAGACGCGGGCGCGGTCAGACGGTCAGGCGGGCACGACCCTTGGCACGACGGGCGGCCAGGATCTTGCGGCCGTTCTTGGTTGCCATGCGCGCACGGAAACCATGGGTGCGCTTCTGCTTCAGCACGCTGGGTTGAAAGGTTCTTTTCATGATGAGGCTCGTCCGGTTTCAGTAATCGGCACAACCCGATTTAGGGCCGTGGAAAAAAGAGGCGCAAAATACTGCGAATCAACCCCGGTTGTCAATAACGACGCTGCGTTGGTGGCCGTATGGGGGTGTGGATAACTTTGCCGTTCGGGTATAGACTGCCCCTCTTTCCTGCCCTAGCACCCAGAGAATGTTTCGTGGCTGACCCCCTTTGGCAGCAGTGTCTTGATCATTTGGAAGACGAGCTGCCGGCACAGCAATTCAATACCTGGATCCGCCCGCTGCATGCGGAGCGGGAGGGGGATACACTGCGCCTGCTGGCGCCAAACCGTTTCGTGCTGGATTGGGTCAAGGACCGCTATAGCGAACAGATCCTTAGCCACGCCCGGCACGCCAGCGGAAACAGTGCCCTGCGTTTGCTGCTGGAGATCGGCAGTCGAAAAAGGGCCGAGGCCGAGGCGGCGCCCACCCCGTCGCGGGACATCCCTCGCCCCACTCCTCCATTGGGCGGGGGTGTCGCCGAGGCGACGCCGCGCGCGGTTGCCGGCGGACGGCGCAGCAACCTTAACAGCAACTTCACCTTCGACAATTTCGTGGAAGGCAAATCGAATCAGCTGGCGCGGGCGGCGTCCATGCAGGTGGCGGGCAACCCGGGCGTCGCCTACAACCCGCTGTTTCTGTACGGTGGCGTCGGTTTGGGCAAAACCCATTTGATGCACGCCATCGGCAATATGATCCTGCAGCAGCGCCCCGGCGCCAATGTGGTCTACCTCCACTCCGAGCGCTTCGTCGCCGATATGGTCAAGGCGCTGCAACACAACGCGATCAATGAATTCAAGCGGCACTATCGCTCCGTGGACGCGCTGCTCATCGACGACATTCAGTTTTTCGCTGGCAAGGAGCGCTCCCAGGAAGAATTCTTCCATACTTTCAATGCTTTGCTTGAAGGTCAGCAGCAGGTCATCCTGACCTGTGACCGCTACCCCAAAGAGGTGGACGGCCTGGAGGAGCGGCTGAAATCACGCTTTGGCTGGGGTCTTACCGTCGCCATCGAGCCACCAGAATTGGAAACGCGTGTAGCGATTCTGATGAGCAAGGCGCAACAGGCGGGTGCGGCGCTGCCGCCGGAAGTGGCCTTCTTTATTGCCAAGCGCATCCGCTCCAACATCCGTGAACTGGAGGGCGCCCTGCGCCGGGTTGTCGCCAATGCCCATTTCACGGCCCGGCCGATTACCCTCGACTTTGCCAAGGAAGCGTTGAGTGATCTCCTCGCCCTGCAGGAAAAACTCGTTACCATCGAAAACATACAGAAGACGGTGGCGGAGTATTATAAAATCCGCGTGGCAGACCTGTTGTCGAAGCGGCGCAGTCGCTCGGTGGCGCGGCCAAGACAGCTGGCAATGGCGCTGGCCAAGGAATTAACCAGCCACAGCCTGCCGGAGATAGGCGATGCGTTTGGCGGCCGCGACCACACCACGGTAATCCACGCGTGCCGCAAGATTCAAGAGCTGAAGGAATCGGAACCTCGGATTGCTGAGGATCACGCAAACCTGTTGAGAACCCTGTCTACTTGATGAGGGTAGCTTGTGGATAAAAAGCATCTTTTTTTGTTTGTGGATAAATAACTTGTTTATGCACAGCTAATACCTGTTTACGCACTTCTTTGACAGACGTTTGTTGTTTATTTAACTTATTGTTATAGAATGATTTTTATTAGTTATCGACAGGATTTCGCGGCGTAATAGGTTCAACAACAGGTTTACCTATTCAAAAGATAAATAACTAAGCGATGGGGCAAAGGACATGAAATTCACCATCTCCCGTGAAGCATTGCTCAAACCGTTGCAGGTTGTCGGTGGTGTGGTAGAAAAGCGGCAAACCCTGCCGATACTGGCGAACGTCCTGGTACAGGTGGACAAGGGGAATCTGACCCTGACCGGCACTGACCTGGAAGTCGAGCTGACCGCCACTGCGGCTGTGGAAAATGGCAACGACGGTGAGATTACATTGCCGGCACGAAAATTCAGCGATATCTGCCGTGCATTGCCGGAACAGGCGATGTTGGAAATTGTGGTGGAGGGCGATAAGGCGCTTATCCGTTCGGGCAAGAGCCGCTTCTCACTGAGCACCTTGCCAGCGACCGAATACCCCGCAACCGAGAGTGTCGCGGGGGCCTTCAGGCTCACCATCGCACAAGACGTGTTGAAAGGCCTGCTGGAACAAACCCATTTCTGTATGGCCAATCAGGATGTGCGTTACTATCTCAATGGCTTGCTGCTTGAGATGAAGGGGGGGCATTTGCGTGCCGTCGCCACGGATGGTCACCGCTTGGCTATCAGTGAAACCGATTGTCCGGAAGTGGCTGCCGAAGAGCGCCAGGTGATTATTCCCCGCAAAGGCGTGTTGGAGTTGAGTCGTTTGCTCGGTGACGGCGGCGCGCAGTGCGAAGTGGTGGTGGGTAGTAACCACATCCGTGTGGCCTTGGGGGACGTGGTAATGACCTCCAAATTGGTGGATGGGCGTTTCCCGGATTATGAACGGGTAGTACCCAAGGTTGGCGAGCGGTTGGTGAACGCCGATCGCAATCTTTTACGCCAGGCACTGCAACGCACATCCATACTGTCCAACGAAAAGTACCGCGGCATCCGGCTGCAATTCGAGCGCAACCTCCTCAAGGCGACCGTCAATAATCCGGAGCAGGAAGAGGCAGAAGAAGAAGTCGAGATTACCTATGACGGTGCCGAATTCGAGATTGGTTTCAATGTGTCTTACCTGCTCGACGCGCTCAATGTGGTGAAGCAGGATCAGGTTGTGTTGAGTATGAACGACGCCAACAGCAGCTGCTTGATCTACGGCTCTGGGGATAAAACCTCGCGCTACGTAGTTATGCCGATGCGCCTCTAAGGCTGTCGCGCCATGTACCTCTATCCATGGCATTAAGTCATCTCGAGGTCATGGGCCTGCGGAATCTGACCTCGCTTTCCCTCTCTCCGTCGCCCGAACTGACTTTGTTGTTTGGCGCCAACGGCAGTGGCAAGACCACGTTGCTGGAGGCCATTTACCTGCTCGGTATGGCACGTTCCTTCCGCAGCTCGCAGGCCCGCAAGTTGCTACAAACCGGGGCTGATACTGCGACCGTCTTTGGCCGGGTTGATAGGGATGGTGCAGTCTATTCGTTGGGGGTCCAGAAACAGCTTGGCGATCTGACACAACTCCGTGTCAACGGTCAGAAGCTGGACTCGGCATCTGCATTGGCGGAGTTATTGCCGCTGCAGCTGCTCACGCCGGAATCTCATAGCCTGCTTCACGGCGAACCGCGAGAACGTCGCGCCTATGTGGATTGGGGTTTGTTCCACGTGGAACATGGTTTTCTTGATCTGTGGAAGCGCTATCGCCGTTACCTGGAGCAACGCAATGCAGGCTTGCGCAGCGGCGCCTCTGCGTCAGAGTTGCATCATTGGGAGTCTGGGCTGGCAGAGTGCGGTGAAACGGTTGCGGCAATGCGCGCGGCTTACCTTGAGCAGATCACGCCCCTATTCGCTCATATATATAGTGTGTTGCTGGAGTCTGAGCCACCCCGCATCTCCTATCGCCGGGGCTGGCCCAAGGATGCCGTGCTGTTGGATGTCCTGATGCGTAATCGGGACAGCGAGCTAACGGCGGGCTATACAATGGCAGGTCCGCACCGCGCCGATATCCGTCTGTTGCTGCCCAATGGTATGGATGCGGCAGATACCTTTTCCCGCGGTCAGCAAAAACTGACGGTCTGTGCCTTGCGCATCGCGCAGATGCAGCATTTACAGCAGCGCACCGGTCGCCGTTGTACCCTCTTGATCGACGATCTCCCTGCGGAGCTGGACTCACTAAAGCGGCAGACCCTTATGACAGCGGTGGCTGCTAGCGGCGCGCAATGTTTTATCACGGCGACGGATCGGGACTTGGTGGATATTTCACCCTGGACGAAAGCCGCCATGTTCCACGTGGAACATGGTGCTGTCGCGGAAGTGATATAATGCGGCCCTCACAAGGGAGTTGATGATGAGCGAAAAAACCTACGATTCCTCCAATATCAAGGTTCTCAAGGGCCTCGACGCGGTTCGCAAGCGTCCGGGCATGTATATCGGTGATACCGATGACGGGACCGGTCTGCACCATATGGTATTTGAGGTGGTCGACAACTCCATCGACGAGGCCCTCGCCGGTTACTGCAGCCAGATCGACGTGATCATTCATAGCGATGGCTCCGTCACCGTGCGCGACAACGGTCGCGGTATCCCGGTCGATATTCACCCTGAAGAAGGCCGTTCGGCGGCGGAGGTCATCATGACCATCCTCCACGCCGGTGGTAAATTTGACGATAACTCCTACAAGGTTTCTGGCGGTCTCCACGGCGTGGGTGTCTCCGTGGTCAATGCCCTGTCGGAAACGCTTAAGTTGACGATCCGCCGCGATGGCAAGCTGCATCAGCAGGAATACCGTATGGGCGATCCGGTCGCGCCGTTGGCGGTCGTGGGCGAAACCACGGGTACGGGTACCGAAGTACGTTTCAAACCTTCCCCGACCATCTTTACCCAGACCGAATTCCATTACGACATCCTGGCCAAACGTCTGCGCGAGCTGTCCTTCCTGAACTCCGGCGTCCGCATCCATCTGGTGGACGAAGTCAGCGCCAAGGAAGACACCTTTGAGTATCAGGGCGGCATCCGCGCCTTCGTCGAACATCTGAACCGCAACAAGACGCCACTGCACAACGCCGTGTTCTACTTCAGCGGCGAACGCGACAATGTCGGAGTAGAAGTGGCAATACAGTGGAACGACTCCTACCAGGAGAATATCTACTGCTTCACCAACAACATCCCGCAGCGAGACGGTGGCACCCATCTAGCCGGTCTGCGCAGTGCGCTGACCCGCATGCTGAACCAGTACATCGAAGAAGAAGGCCTCGCCAAGAAGGCCAAGGTCGCCACCAGCGGAGACGACGCCCGCGAAGGCATTACCGCCGTGCTGTCCATCAAGGTGCGCGATCCGAAGTTCTCCTCCCAGACCAAGGAAAAACTGGTGTCGTCCGAGGTCAAACAGGCCGTGGAATCCCTGATGGCGGAGAAGTTCCAGGAATACCTGTGGGAGAACCCGCTGGACGCCAAGATCATCGCCGGCAAGGTGGTCGACGCCGCCCGTGCCCGTGAGGCAGCCCGCAAGGCCCGCGAGATGACCCGTCGCAAGGGGGCCCTGGATGTGGCCGGGCTGCCAGGCAAGCTGGCAGACTGCCAGGAAAAAGACCCTGCCCTGTCCGAGCTGTTCCTGGTGGAGGGTGATTCCGCCGGCGGCTCCGCCAAGCAGGGTCGCGACCGTCGTACCCAGGCCATCCTGCCCCTGAAGGGCAAGATCCTCAATGTCGAGAAGGCCCGCTTCGACAAAATGCTGTCCTCCGCCGAGGTGGGCACCCTGATCACCGCCCTGGGCTGCGGCATCGGACGCGATGAATTCAATCCGGACAAGTTGCGCTACCACCGCATCATCATCATGACCGATGCCGACGTGGACGGCTCCCATATTCGCACCCTGCTGCTCACCTTCTTCTATCGCCAGATGCCGGTATTGATCGAGCGTGGCCATATCTACATCGCTCAGCCGCCGCTCTATAAGGTGAAGAAAGGGAAACAGGAACGCTACGTCAAGGATGAGCACGAGCTGAACGCCCATCTTTTGCAACAAGCCATTGATAACGCAAATCTTTTTGTCACTGCCGAGGCGCCGCCGCTGGCCGGCGTGGCTTTGGAAAATCTGGCACGTCAGTACCAGGCCGTGATGGGCGGCATCCAGCGCCTGGGCCGCCGCTACAACAGCCGCGTCCTGGAAAAGATGATCGCCATGACGCCCCTGTTCGAAGGCGAGTTCCGCGACGCCGGCAAGACCGTGCCCTGGTTCGAGGAATTGACGGCACGTCTCAACGGTGACGATGCCGGCGAGCGGCGCTATGAGCTGCGGTTCGAGCACGCGCCGGACGGCGCGGTCGAGGGCGCCCAGATCACCGAATGGCGCCACGGCGTATCCAGCGACTATGCGTATACCAGCGACTTTGTCTCCACCCCCGAATACCAGGCCATTGCCAAGCTGGCCGGGGAGCTGCAGGGCCTGATCGGCGAGGGCGCCTACGTGCAGCGCGGTGAGCGTCGCACCGAGGTATCCAGCTTCCGCCAGGCATTGGAATGGTTGCTCGACGACGCCCGCCGCGGCCAGACCATCCAACGCTACAAGGGTCTGGGTGAGATGAACCCGGAACAGTTGTGGGAAACCACGCTGAACCAGGAAAGCCGCCGTCTGTTGCAGGTGCAGATCGAGGACGCCATCGCCGCCGACGAGGTGTTTTCCACCCTGATGGGCGACCAGGTGGAGCCGCGCCGTGATTTCATCGAGGCCAACGCCCTGTACGTCAGCAATCTCGACGTCTAAAACGGCAAAGTTCGGGCAACAAAAAAGGGGAAGGTGTCACCACCTTCCCCTTTTGTTTTCCGTAAGCCTAGGCGCTTACTTCGCTTCCTGATGGTACTTGGCGATCAGCTCAACTTCGTTCTTGGAACCCAGGATCACCGGTACGCGCTGATGCAGGCTGCTGGGTTGGATGTCCAGGATCCGGTGCTGGCCGGTGATGGCGGCGCCACCGGCCTGCTCGACGATGAAGCCCATGGGGTTGGCCTCATACATCAGGCGCAGCTTACCCTCGGTGCCCTTCTCCTTCATCTTACTGTCCAGGGGGTACATGAACACGCCGCCGCGGGTCAGGATGCGGTGCACCTCGGCGACCATGGAGGCGATCCAGCGCATATTGAAGTCCTTGCCGCGCGGACCTTCCTTGCCAGCCAGACACTCATCCACGTAGCGCTTGACCGGGGCCTCCCAGAAACGCATGTTGGAGGCGTTGATGGCGAACTCCTTGGTGTCCGCAGGGATGGTCATGTTGGGGTGAGTGAGGACAAACTCACCAATGTTCTGGTCTAGGGTGAAGCCATTCACACCGCGGCCGGTGGTCAGCACCATCATGGTGGACGGGCCATACAGGGCGTAGCCGGCGCACACCTGCTCGGTGCCGCGCTGCAGGAAGTCCTCGGCGGTCGGGTTCACGCAGTTACCCTTGCAGCGCAGGATGGAGAAGATGGTGCCGACGGAGACGTTGACATCGATGTTGGATGAGCCGTCCAGCGGGTCGAAGGTCATCAGGTACTTGCCGCGCGGGTACTGGCTGGGGATCTGGTAGACCTCTTCCATCTCCTCGGAGGCCATGGCGGCCAGATGGCCGGCCCACTCGTTGGTCTTGAGGAACACCTCGTTGGAGATCACGTCCAGCTTTTTCTGATCCTCGCCCTGCACGTTCTCGGTGCCGGCTGCGCCCAGCACGCCGACCAGGGCGCCGTGGTTGACCAGGTTGGAGATCACCTTGCAGGCGGTGACAACGTCATTGAGCAGGGAGGTAAAATCGCCGGTGGCGCCGGGGATGTGGCGCTGCTCCTCGATGATGAACTGCGTAATGGTAGTACGATGGTTGTGCATGTCGATGCTTCCTGAAGTTTAAAAAACAAAATCTGCTCCCGGGACAGGGTGTCCCGTTGCCCGTTACTGCCGCGAGGCGGGGTCTGGAATCTGCAGCGGAGACGCTGCCAAAACTGGAGTTATGTCAGTATATCACGGACTGATGATTGGGCCAGAGGCGGCCGGGAGCGTGGTGATTCGGCCCATGGTGTCCTCGATCCAGGTTTCCACCAGGGCGTTGATTTCGCCGGTGTCCTTGCCCTGTGGATCGATGACCGGGCCGACGACCACGTCGATGGTGCCGGGGTGCTTGAGGACACTGTTACGGCGCCAGAACTCGCCGGCGTTATGCGCCACCGGCACCACCGGAAAACCGCTCTTCTTGGCCAGCATGGCGCCGCCGATGTTGTATTTGCCTCGCACTCCTGGCGCCATGCGCGTGCCTTCTGGGAAGATCACCACCCAAATCCCCCGGCGGAGGCGATCCGTGCCCTGCTCCACCACCTGCTGTAATGCCTTGCGGCCGGCGCCGCGGTCGATACCAATGGCTTCTAGCAGGGCCAGTCCCCAGCCGAAGATCGGGATGTAGAACAGCGAACGCTTCAGCACCCAGGTTTGCGGCGGGAAAATACGCTGCAGTGCCAGCGTTTCCCAGGCCGACTGGTGCTTGGACAGGATGATGGCGGGACCGGGGGGAATGTGTTCGCGTCCGCTGACCCGGTAGCGCAGGTTGCAGGTCAGCGCCAGCCACCAGATGACGAACTGGCCCCAGCGGGTCATTACCCAATAGCGGGTGCGGTAGGAAAAAGGGAACACCAGGGGCATGAACGGCAGCAAGATCAGCAATCCGCCGATCATGCCGACATAGAACAACAGGGAACGTAGCCAAATCATTTGCGCAACAGCTCGTCGATGGCGGCGGCCAGATCCGCATACACAGGTATTCCGTGCAGGCCCTGCCCTTTGGCGAGGGTACGCTCACCCTTGCCGGTGCGCACCAAGATGGGCGCAGCGCCTACGGCCTGTGCCGCCTCCAGATCGCGCAGTGAATCGCCGATGGCTGGCACGCCGCGCAGCGAAACCTTCAGACGGGCCTCGATGTCGCGCAGCAGGCCGGGTTTGGGTTTGCGGCAATCGCAGTGATCGTTGGGGCCGTGGGGGCAATAAAAGATGGCCTCGATCTGTCCACCCAGCACGGCCAGTTGTCGATGCAACTTGTCATGGATGCGGTGCAGGGTAGCGAGGTCATAGTAGCCGCGCGCGACGCCGGACTGGTTGGTCGCCACTACCACCCGCCAGCCGGCCTGGGTCAGGCGGGCGATGGCCTCCAGACTACCGGGGATGGGGATGAACTCCTCCGGTGACTTGATGTAGTCGTCGGAGTCCTCATTGATGACACCATCGCGGTCGAGGACGATCAGCTTGAGCATGATTAGTCGCGGAACTCCGACACGCGGATGCGGCCATTCACCATGCGTGAGTCGCGCTGCATGATCTTGTCCATCTTGTGCCAGAAGGCATCTTTCAGATCGAAGTCGGCGGCGATCGCGGTGCCGATGAGCAGGATGAACAGATCGGCGACTTCTTCGGCCAGTTGTTCCTTGGGCTTGCCCTTGGTGATCGCGGCGCCGATCTCGCCCAGCTCCTCGGCCATCAGCGCCATGCGGTAGGTGAGCTCTTCGCCGCCACGGTTCTTGAAGTCGTGCTTGTCATGAAAGGCCTGCACGGCGGCCAGCATGACGGCGTAGGAATCGGGGTTGCGATCAGTCATGCGAGGTCTCCGTATCAACCTTGCAGGCGCGACAGGTCGGCCGCTTGCAGGAACAGGTCCGACAGGCGCTTCAACAGTGCCAGGCGATTGTTGCGCACGCCCTCATCATCGGCCATCACCATCACCTGATCAAAGAAGGCGTCCACCGCACCGCGCAGTCCGGCGAGCTGGCACAGGGCCTCGGTGTAGTTGCGCTGCGCGAACAGCGGCGTCACCTTGCCGGCCATGGTCTCGACCTGCTCGGCCAGGGTCTTCTCGGCTGCTTCCACCAGACGGGCCTTGTCGATGTCGGCGGTGATGTCGCCGCCCGCCTGGCGCAGGATGTTGGCGATGCGCTTGTTGGCGGCGGCCAGGGCCTCCGCCTCGGGCAGTTTGCGGAAGGTGGTGACGGCACGCACGCGGGCATCGAAGTCGCGTGGCTGGGTCGGGCGCTGGGCCAGCACGGCATCGAAGGTGTCGTGGGCCACGCCGCTGTCGGCGTAGTAGGCACGCAGGCGCTCCAGCATGAATTCGAGCACCTGCTTGACCGTCTCCCCTTCCAGCTTAACGCCACTGGCCGTGAAGTTGTCAAAGGCGGTTTGCAGCAGCGTTTGCAGATCGAGATCGAGATTGTTCTCGATGATGGTGCGCAACACGCCGAGGGCGGCACGGCGCAGGGCGAAGGGGTCCTTGTCGCCGGTGGGCGGCTGGCCGATGCCGAAGATACCCACCAGGGTATCGATGCGATCGGCGATGGCCAGCGCCTGGCCGGTGCGGGTCTCGGGCAATTGGTCGCCGGCAAAGCGCGGCATGTATTGCTCGTCCAGCGCCGCGGCCACTTCCGCATCCTCGCCGTCGTGGGCGGCGTAGTAACGGCCCATGATGCCCTGCAGTTCCGGGAACTCACCCACCATGTGGGTGAGCAGGTCGCACTTGGACAGTTCGCCGGCGCGGGCGGCGAGCTTGGCGTCGCCGCCGATGTGATAGGCGATGGCGGCGGCCAGCTTGGCGACGCGGGCGCTCTTGTCGGCCAGGGTACCCAGCTTGTTCTGGAACACCACGCTCTTCAGCGCTGCGCCGTGGGCGGAGAGCTTCTGCTTGCGGTCTTGATTCCAGAAGAAATCGGCGTCGGTGAGGCGCGGGCGCACCACGCGTTCATTGCCGGCGCGCACATGGCGCGGGTCGCGGCTCTCGATGTTGCTCAGGGTGATGAAGTACGGCAGCAGTTTGCCTTCCTTGTCCTGCACCGGGAAGTACTTCTGATTACCCTTCATGGTGGAGATCAGCGCCTCGGCGGGAACCTCCAGGAAGCGCTCCTCGAACTTGCCGGTGACGGCCACTGGCCATTCTACCAGGCCGGCCACCTCATCCAGCAGGTCCTCGTCGATGAGGGCCTCGCCGTTCACGGCAGCGGCGGCCTCCAGCACCTGGGCGCGCACCGCCTCGCGGCGCGCGGCAAAATCGGCCACCACCTTGCCCTCGGTTTCCAGCAGTGGCGCATAGGCGGCCGGCTCACCCAGATACAACGTGCCTGGACTCATGAAGCGGTGGCCGCGGGTCTCGCGGCCGCTCTTGGTGGCAAGGATCTCGCAGTCGATGACTGCGTCACCGAACAGCATCACCACCCAGTGCACCGGCCGCACGAACTCGGCGTCCAGGCTGCCCCAGCGCATGCGCTTGGGGATCGGCAGCTTGTCGAGGGCGGCCTGCACGATCTCCGGCAGCAGTTCGGCGGTGGGGCGGCCCTGCTGCTGTGAGCGGTGCACCAGCCAGGCACCCTTGTCGGTCTTGAGGTGGTCGAGTTGGTCCACCTCCACACCGCAGGAGGCGGCGAAACCCTTGGCCGCCTGGGTCGGATTGCCCTCGCCGTCAAAGGCGGCGGTCAGTGCCGGGCCGCGGCGTTCCAGCTCCTTGTCCGGCTGGGCCACCGCCAGGTCCTTGATGAATACGGCCAGGCGGCGCGGGGTGGCATAGAACTGCACCTCACCGCGCACCAGGTCGGCCTTGGCCAAACCTTCCTTCACGCCCTCGCCAAAGGCGATCATCAGGCGCTTGAGGGCCTTGGGCGGCAGTTCCTCGGTGCCGATCTCGACGAGAAAATCCTTGAACGTGCTCATTTAAGCGGCCTCTCCCTTGTGGGCAAGCATCGGGAAGCCTAGGGTCTCGCGGCGGTCGTAATAGGCCTGGGCCACGGCGCGGGCCAGCTGGCGCACGCGCAGGATATAGCGCTGGCGCTCGGTGACGGAAATGGCCTTGCGGGCATCGAGCAGGTTGAAGGTGTGGGAGGTCTTCAGCACCATCTCGTAGGCCGGCAGCGGCAGGCCCTTGTCGATCAGGCTTTGGCTCTGCCCTTCGTAGAAGTCGAAATGCCGGAACAGGGTGTCCACGTCGGCGTGCTCGAAGTTGAAGGCGGACATCTCCACCTCGTTCTGGTGGAACACGTCGCCGTAGGTGACCTTGCCCAGCGGACCGTCGGTCCATACCAGGTCGAACACGCTCTCCACGCCCTGCAGGTACATGGCGATGCGCTCCAGGCCGTAGGTGATCTCGCCGGTGACCGGGCGGCATTCGAGGCCGCCCACCTGCTGGAAATAGGTGAACTGGGTGACCTCCATGCCGTTGAGCCAGATCTCCCAGCCCAGGCCCCAGGCGCCGAGGGTGGGGGATTCCCAGTTGTCTTCCACGAAGCGGATGTCATGCACCAGCGGGTCCAGGCCCAGCATGCGCAGGGAGCCCAGATACAGTTCCTGAATGTCCAGCGGCGAGGGCTTGATCACCACCTGGAACTGGTAATAGTGCTGCAGGCGGTTGGGGTTCTCGCCATAGCGGCCGTCGGCCGGGCGGCGCGAGGGTTGCACATAAGCGGCGCTCCAGGGCTCGGGGCCGATGGCGCGCAGGAAGGTGGCCGGGTGGAAGGTGCCCGCGCCCACCTCCATGTCATAGGGTTGGAGGATGACGCAGCCCTGCTCGGCCCAATATTCCTGTAAAGCCAGGATCAACCCCTGAAAGGTCGAGACATCCCGTGCCGTCTTTTTCATGACATCCCCGCAAAATCCGTTGGGTACAAAAGCGGCGGATTATAGCGCGCCGCCAGAGGTGCAGTTAAGCACTATTAATGGCGTGGCTGGGGCGGCTGCGGCGTATTTGGGTTAAAATGGCGCGCCAAATTTCCCGTTATTTCGAAGGTTTCATGTCACAGTCACAACGCAACGATTCGCTCCCGGCGAATCGTGGAAGCGAAAAGCTGCCCGAAGGGCGGGTGCCAGGGATGCCGCGCATCAAGGCCGTCGCTCTGGTTTCGGGCGGGCTGGATTCCATGCTCGCCGTCCGCGTCATCCAGGAACAGGGCATCCACGTGGAGGGCATCAATTTCTACACCGGCTTTTGTGTGGAGGGGCATACCCATGCCATCCGCAAGAAGGACCAGGGCAAGGACAAGCGCAACAACGCGCTGTGGGTGGCGGAGCAACTGGGCATCAAGCTGCACATCATCGACATCGTCGAGGAGTACAAGGATGTGCTGCTCAATCCCAAGCACGGTTACGGTGCCAACATGAATCCGTGCCTGGACTGCAAGATCTTCATGGTGCACAAGGCGCAGGCCTGGGCGGAAAAACAGGGTTTCGATTTCATCATCACCGGCGAGGTGATCGGCCAGCGCCCCATGTCGCAGCGCAAGGACACCCTGCCGGTGGTGGCGCGCGAGTCGGGCGCCCATGATCGTCTGTTGCGTCCCCTGTGTGCCAAGAACCTGCCCCCCACTCTGCCGGAGCGCGAAGGCTGGGTGGACCGCGAGCGGCTGTACGATTTTTCCGGCCGCACCCGTAAGCCGCAGATGGCCCTGGCCGCCAGGTTCGGTTTCACCGACTACGCCTCCCCCGCCGGCGGTTGCTGCTTCCTCACCGACGAGGCCTATTCGCGCAAGCTGGTGGACCTGTGGCGCTCGCGCGGCAAGCGCGAGTACGAAATGGACGACATCATGCTGCTCAAGGTGGGCCGTCACATCCGCCCGGCGCCGCATTACAAACTGATCGTCGGCCGTGAAGAGGGTGAGAACAATTTCCTCGAAGGCTACCGCAAGCAGTTCATCCATTTGCGTCCTGTCAGCCATAGGGGGCCGCTGGTGTTGCTGGACGGCGAGGCGAGCGCAGACGATCTCGTACTCGCCGCCCGCATCACCGCGCGTTACTCCAAGGGGCATACCGCCGAACAGGTCACGGTGCAGGTCACGACCCTGGAGGGTGTGAGCCGCGAACTTACGGTGGCGCCGCTGCCGCCGGATGAGCTCCCGCCGGAGTGGCACCTGTAATGGCACGTCACCAGCTCGACGCCCGCCGCCTGTTCTGTCCCATGCCGGTGATCCGCACGCAGAACAAGGTGGCGGAATTGCAGGCAGGCGATGTGCTGGAGGTGATCTGCACCGATCCGGGTGCGCTCAATGACATCCCGGCCTGGTGCCGCATCAACGGCCACAAGGTACTGGGTTCACGACGCGAGGGTAATGAGGTGATCATCGAGGTCGAGGTGGGTGATGGGGCATAGTCACGCGCATCCGGTGACGACGCCCGGCAACCAGGGCGACGAGCGCTACCAGGCGACGCGCCGCGTCACCCTGGTCGGCGCCGTGATCAATCTGCTGCTGTCCATCGGCAAGATCGTCATCGGCGTCATCGGTGGTTCGCCGGCCCTGGTGGCCGACGGTATCCACTCGCTGTCCGACCTGCTCACGGACATCATGGTGGTGTGGGCCGCCAAGCACGGCAGCAAGGACGCCGACGACGATCATCCCTATGGCCACGGCCGTATCGAAACCGTATTCACCGTGGCGCTCGGCGTGGTGCTGCTGCTGGTGGCGGCCGGTATCGTCTACGATGCCATTTCCCGTCTGTTCCATCCCGAACGCCTGACCGATCCCGGCGTGCTGGCGCTGGTGATGGCCGGCATCTCCGTGGTGTCCAAGGAGGCGCTCTACCAGTACACCCTGCGCGTGGCCAAGCGCATCCGCTCCAACCTGCTCAAGGCCAATGCCTGGCATCACCGTACGGATGCCATCTCCTCCATCGTGGTCATCGTCGGTATCGGCGGCACCATGGCCGGCCTGCCCTACCTGGACGCCATCGCGGCGGCGGTGGTGGGCCTGATGATCGCCAAGATCGCCTGGGAACTGGGCTGGCATGCGGTGCATGAGCTGGTGGATACCGCCTTGGAAGCCGAACGGGTGGAGGCCATCCGCCGCGTGATCCAGTCGGTGGATGGCGTCAACGAACTGCATACCCTGCGCACCCGGCGCATGGGCGCCGATGCTCTGGTGGACGTGCACATTCAGGTCGATCCGCTGCTCAGCGTGTCCGAGGGACATCACATCAGCGAGCGGGTACGGCAGAAGGTGGTGCATGAGATCGACGAGGTGCAGGACGTGCTGGTGCACATCGACCCGGAGGACGACGAGCAGATCGCCCTCAGCGCCCACCTGCCCTCACGGCAGGTGTTGCTGGCGAGGTTGCGGGAGTTCTGGCAGGATAGCGCCGCTGCCGCCCATATTCGCCGCGTGACGCTACACTATCTGGACGGCAGGTTGCGGGTGGAGGTGTATCTGCCGCTGGACGTGGCCCGCAACGAGACCGAGCGAGCACGCCTGACCGCGGCCTTGCAGCAGCCGGTCCAGGCCATGACGGAAATCGAGTCACTTACCGTGCATTACAGCTGACGCGCCACTTTGGTGCGTTTTGTTATTTGCAGGCACCAATATGGTGCAAAACGGTCCGGCATTACCCTCGGGCCAAGAATTAAGGCTTTAAAAATCATGCGCTTGCCTGATGGCATGGTTCATGCACTTATTTGGACACAAAATTCCGGCCGCTAATCCGGCCAACCTGTTGAGCGCTAACCTGGAGGCAGTGAGATGTCTGGTGAAAATGTTCTGAACATGATTAAGGAAAAGGGCGCGAAGTTCGTCGACTTCCGCTTTACCGATACCCTGGGCAAAGAGCAGCACGTCACCTACCCGGTGCGTCAGATCAGCGCCGACACCTTCACCGACGGCGTGATGTTCGACGGTTCCTCCATCTCCGGTTGGAAGCACATCAACGAGTCCGACATGATCCTGATGCCGGACCCGACCACGGCCTACCTGGATCCGTTCGCCGACGAGCCGATGATCAACATCACCTGCAACATCGTCGAGCCCTCCACCATGCAGGGCTACGAGCGTGACCCGCGCTCCATCGCCAAGCGTGCCGAGGAATTCCTGAAGTCCACCGGTATCGCCGACACCGCCTTCTTCGGCCCCGAGCCCGAATTCTTCATTTTCGACGACATCCGCTGGGGCGCCGACATGTCCGGCTGTTTCGTCAAGATCGATTCCGAAGAGGCTGACTGGAACTCCGAGCGCGTCTATGCCAACGGCAACATGGGTCACCGCCCGGGCGTCAAGGGCGGCTACTTCCCGGTACCCCCGGTCGACTCCCTGCACGACATCCGCGCCGCCATGTGCCTGGCGATGGAAGAGATCGGCCTGAAGGTCGAGGTGCACCACCACGAAGTGGCCACCGCGGGCCAGTGTGAAATCGGTGTTTCCTTCAACACCCTGGTGAAGAAGGCTGACGAGGTGCAGAAGCTGAAGTATGTGGTGCACAACGTGGCCCACGCCTACGGCAAGACCGCCACCTTCATGCCCAAGCCGATGGTCGGTGACAACGGTTCCGGCATGCACGTGCACCAGTCCCTGTCCAAGGGCGGCGTGAACCTGTTTTCCGGCAACCTGTACGGCGGCCTGTCCGAGACCGCCCTGTACTACATCGGCGGTATCATCAAGCACGCCCGTGCCCTGAATGCCATCACCAACCCCGGCACCAACAGCTACAAGCGTCTGGTCCCCGGCTTCGAAGCTCCGGTCATGCTGGCCTACTCTGCCCGCAACCGTTCCGCCTCGATCCGCATCCCGTACGTGCAGAACCCGAAGGCGCGCCGCATCGAGACCCGTTTCCCGGATCCGACCGCCAACCCCTACCTGGCCTTCGCCGCCCTGATGATGGCTGGCCTGGACGGCGTCATCAACAAGATCCACCCGGGCGATGCCATGGACAAGGACCTGTACGACCTGCCGCCGGAAGAGGCCAAGGCCATCCCGACCGTGTGCCATGCCCTGGATCAGGCGCTGGACTACCTGGACAAGGATCGTGAGTTCCTGACCCGTGGCGGCGTGTTCACCGACGACGTGATCGATGCCTACATCAAGCTGAAGATGGACGATGTCACGCGCATGCGCATGACCACTCACCCCATCGAGTTCGACATGTACTACAGCCTCTAAGCGAGACCGCAGTCCGGTTGATCAAGACGCCCCCGCAAGGGGGCGTTTTGTTTGGGGTGTGATGTATGCAGAGCCGTCATCACCGCTGCGCCGGAACAGGGATCCCTGCTATATTTCCACCCATGATGCGCCACATTGTTATCGCCCTGTTGCTCATGGCCGCCAGCGCGGCACTCCATGCCCAGGACAAAGGCTACAAGGTCGTTCGTCCCGACGGTACGGTGGAGTTCTCCGATCAGCCCACCCCGGGGGCGCAGGAGATCACGCTGCCCAAGGCGCAAAGCTATGAAGCGCCGCCACCCCCCCCTCCCGCGCCGGCCGTCGAGCCGACGACACCCCCCGGACCACCCTACAGCCTGTTGGCGATAGCCACGCCGGAGCCGGACCAGACCCTGCACAACGGTGAGACCCCAGTGGGTGTCACGGTGCAGGTGGTACCCGCCTTGCGACCGGGCCACCGTCTGGTGATCCTGTTGGACGGCAGCGAAGCCGCCAGCGGTGCCGGAACCCGATATACCCTCAGCGGCGTGGAGCGCGGCAGCCACGTGCTGGTTGCGCAGGTGCGCGATGGGCGCGGCAGGGTGCTGATGAGCTCCGCACCGGTGACCTTCCACATGCGTCAGCATTCCGTGCTGTTCCCCAAGCCTCCCGCTCCGACGCCACCGGCCCCCTAGCAGCCGGCGCCCCGTTCCGGCTCACCCCTCAATTTGCAGCAGCGCACCAACTTGGTGCGCACGGTTGCGCCATCGACTATGCTCATGTCCATTGTGGTGCGTGCCGGTAGCCGGTGGTGGTACAGAAACATTTCCAGCCCGTGCGTAACCCATTGTTTATTGGATTGTATTTCCGTGGCCAAGGGTTGGCCAGCATTACCCCGAGCCGCCGCCAAATCTGGTTTGGTTCTTGCTTAACTTTGGACATGGAAAATCCGGGCATGCACCCCCCCAGCCTTTATCAGGGCGTGATCGAGAACCTGCACACCGCGGTGCTGTTGTTCGATGACGCCCTGCGTCTGCGCTATCTGAATCCCGCCGCGGAAATGCTGCTGGCCGCCAGCGCGGCCCGCCTGCTCGGCGCCGGTGCACCGCAGCTGCTCCCCAGCAAGCCGTTCAGCCATGCCCTGGCCGAGGCCCTCGCCAGCGGGCATCCGTTTACCGAGCGGGAGCTGGTGCTGGAGCTGGGGCCGGAGCGGCGCGTGACCGTGGACGTGACGGCGACACCGCTCACCGAACCGGGGCGGCGCGAATTGCTGGTGGAGATGACCCAGGTGGATCGCCAGTTGCGTATCACCCGTGAGGAAGGCCTGCTGGCCCAGACCGCCACCACCCGGGTGCTGGTGCGCGGCCTGGCCCATGAAATCAACAACCCTCTCGGCGGCCTGCGTGGCGCCGCGCAGTTGCTGGAGCGCGAACTGCCCAATGAGGCGTTGAAGGAATACACCCGCATCATCATCAGCGAGGCCGATCGGTTGCAAAATCTGGTCAACCGCATGCTCGGTCCCAACGCCCTGCCCAAGCGCCAGCCGGTGAACATCCACGAAGTGCTGGAGCGCGTGCGCCAGCTGGTGCAGACCGCGGTGCCGTCCGATGTGCGCATCGAACGTGACTACGACCCCAGCATCCCCGAGGTGATGGGCGATCAGGATCAGCTGATCCAGGCCATCCTCAATCTGGTACGCAACGCCGCCCAGGCAGTGGGCGAGCACGGCGAGATCATTCTGCGCACCCGCACCCTGCGCCAGTACACCATCGGCCACACACGTCACAAGCTGGTGATCCGCGTTGATGTCATCGACAACGGCCCCGGTATTCCTGCGGAGGTGATGGAGGCGATTTTCCTGCCCATGGTCACCGGCCGGCCGGAGGGTACCGGTCTGGGCTTGCCCATCGCCCAATCCCTGATCAATCAGCATGGCGGACTGATCGAATGCGACAGCCAGCCGGGCCACACCGTGTTCACCGTGTTGCTGCCGATCAATCCCGAGGGTGGCAGGAACGAATCGCGCACGCGTGCATGATGAACATATTTTGCCGCCGAGACGCAGAGACGCGGAGGAAACAATGATCGTAACAACACCGGCCACGGCCAGACGGAAAAACGGCTCTACAGCTCTGCGTCTCCGTGACAGGGATTTCAGGACGGACCATCATGGATAACACCGCAAAAATCTGGGTCATCGACGACGACCGCTCCATCCGCTGGGTATTGGAGCGCGCACTGAAGCAGGCTCAAATGGACGTGCGCAGTTTCGACAATGCTGACGAGGCGTTGCATGCCCTCGACCGCAGTCAGCCAGACGCCATCATCACCGACATCCGCATGCCCGGTATGAGCGGCCTCGATCTGCTGGCCGAGATCGCTGCACGCCAGCCGCAGTTGCCGGTGATCATCATGACCGCCCACTCCGATCTGGACAGCGCCGTGTCCGCCTATCAGGGCGGCGCCTTCGAATATCTGCCCAAACCCTTCGATGTGGACGAGGCGGTGGAACTGGCGCGCCGCGCCATCGCCCATCGCCGTGATCAGGCGCAGGCGCACGGCGCCGAACCCACCAGCCCGGTTCCGGAAATCATCGGCGCCGCGCCCTCCATGCAGGAGGTGTTCCGCGCCATCGGCCGCCTGTCGCGCTCCAACATCACCGTGCTGATCAACGGCGAGTCGGGTACCGGCAAGGAGCTGGTAGCACACGCGCTGCATCGCCATAGCCCGCGCGCGGCCAAGCCCTTCATTGCCATCAACACCGCCGCCATCCCGCGCGACCTGCTGGAGTCTGAGTTGTTCGGCCACGAACGCGGCGCCTTTACCGGTGCGCAGGCACAGCGCATTGGTCGCTTCGAGCAGGCCAACGGCGGTACCCTGTTTCTCGATGAGATCGGCGACATGCCGGCGGAGTTGCAGACGCGCCTGCTGCGCGTGCTGGCCGACGGCGAGTTCTACCGCGTCGGTGGTCACTCGCCCGTCAAGGTGGACGTGCGCATCATCGCCGCCACCCACCAGGACCTGGAAAAACGCGTCAAGGAAGGATTGTTCCGCGAAGACCTGTTCCACCGCCTCAATGTCATCCGCATCCATATCCCCGCCCTGCGCGAGCGGCGCGAAGACATTCCCCTGCTGATGCACCACTTCCTCAAACAGGCGGCGGCCGAACTCGGCGGCGAGGCCAAGCGTCTCGATCATGAAGTCGCCGAATATCTCGCCAGTCTCGACTGGCCCGGCAACGTGCGTCAGCTGGAAAACATCTGCCGCTGGCTCACCGTGATGTCCCCGGGCCAGGAGATCCACATGGAAGACTTGCCGCAGGAGTTGAAGGTGCGGCAGGAAGCGAGTTCCAGCGATGAAGACTGGACCGCGCCCCTGCGCCGCTGGGCGGAGCATCGCCTCGGCCGCGGTGATGAAAATCTGCTCGGCGTGGCCGAGCCGCAGTTCGAGCGCATCATGATCGAAGCGGCGCTAAAGAAAACCGCGGGCCACCGCCAGGACGCCGCCCGGCTGCTCGGCTGGGGTCGCAACACCCTCACCCGCAAGATCAAAGAGCTGGGGATGGGCGGCGACGAGGAGTGATTGACTATAGGGCGGGCCATGCCCGCCGTTCACCGCCCTCAATACCGCTCGCGCAGATAAATATGCCGCGGGCTGCCCTTGTACAGGCCGAAGGTCACCCGGGCCCGCGCCTCATCGTCCGTGCCATCACCGTCCCAGTCGTGCAGCAGCCAGGGATAGGAAACCCCGATGCTGCTGAGCAGATCCACGTAGCCCGTGTGGCCCGCGCCCGGCGCGCTGAACGACAGCCCGGCATCACCGCCGCTCAGCGGCGACGCTGACGCCAGGCTCGCAGAGGTCGAGCCGCCGCCCACGGAGATGGGCGTGTCTGCGCCAACCCAATTGACGCCATCCGTGCTCAGCAGGAGATGGGTATCCGCTGCGAGGCTGGTGCAGCCGTCCAAAACATTGAGGGTGTAGTAGTCGCCCGCCGTGTAGTACTCCGCGTGCAGCGGCATATTGAGCGCCAGCAACTCCGGGCCGTACGTATTCTGGGCACGTAGGCGGCCGAAGCGCAGTTCGGTGCCGGTGATGCTGCCCAGGCTGTAGGCGTTGCAGCTGCCGTCCAGATCCGGGTCGTAGCAGACGCCGTCGGCATCGGTGAAATCCCCGGCCGTGAAATTCAAGGCCACATCGGCCTGGAAGGGGACGTGCGGCGCGGCCAGTTTCTGATACTGCAACTGCACGCCGCTCAAGGTCGCCGTGCCGATACCGTCGCTGTCCGCGGTGCCGCTCCAGGCCACTGTCCCGGCATTGGCGGCGGTGAGGTTGAGCGTGGTGGCCGCGTTATTGCTGTAGCTGCGGCCGCCCAGCGTCGACGCCAGGCGCCAGTACGCCCCACCGTAATTGGTCGTCACCGTGCCCATGGTGTTGAGCGCGGTCACGGTGAAAACCGGAGCGGTGGTGAAGCCGAAGGGCTGGCCGAGATAAGTGAAGCTGGCATTACAGGCAGGCTGGAACGTCGGTGCGTTGTTGCTGACGTTGAGGCGTGCCGGAACGAAACGGCCAAAGCCGCTGCTGCCAGTGGTCTGTGCGACAGGGTTGCTGCCGATGGAGCAGCCGTATTTCCCGCCGCTGAGCGTATTGGAAAATCCGCTGTTGCAGTCGTCGGGCTGATCCACCAGGGTAAAGGTGGTGTCGTATACCGCCTGTGCGTTCAGCCCGAAGTGGCCCACTTCGTTGTAGGTGAAGTTGTTGCCGCTCGCTGTGCCGGAGATGGCGGATGCGGCACCGAAAGTGCCGCTGAGAGCACCGGCGTTGGGCGTGCCCACTACCTTGGTGTTATCGATGAGCGGCGTGCCGTCGTAACCGGCAACCGCAGCCGCCGTGAGATTGAACGGTGCACCTGCAGCAATGACGGGTACGGCGCCCATGCCGACGTTGGTGGCGTTTGTGGATGAAACCGTAAACGCCTGCGGGCGGATGGCGAAGTTGTCGGTGGAGCAGGCGGGCGCGCTGGCGCCCACCGTGGCGCGTACCCGCACATTGCGCGCCGCAGCGGGATAGTTGAACGACACGGATTTGCGCCCGGCATCGCCAGCTACATAGGTGATGTTAGTGGCGGCAGTCAGACCTGAGCCGGAGGGGCAGGCCGAGCTGGAGGTGTCCACCAGATCGACGGCGACGGTGCCCGTATAGGTCGTGTTGAGGGTCGTCGAGTTGAGCAGCGCGAGCACGTCGATGTTGAACGGCACACCGGCCAGTTTGGTGTAGATCGGTGTCTGTGGCATCGCGCCAGGCTCCACCGCGTCGAAGGCGCAGGAGGCGGCAGCAAAATTCATCTGGCAGCTTTCCCCGCTGCCGTTGAAGCAGCGGGTGGCATAGGCCGGCGTCGGCACCACGCTGTTGGTGCCGAGGGTGATGGTGCCCGGCGTGTTCCAGCTCAACTGCCGCGAGGCGATGCCGCCGCTGAAGGTAAAGGTGTTGCCGCCCACCCAGCCGTTGGGGGAAAGATTGACCGTCACGTTGCCGGGATACAGGGCTGTGCAGTCGGCGTCCATGCACGCACGCAGGGTGACCCGTTCCGGTGCACAAATGGAGCCGCTGCCGTCGTGCTCGATGCGGATGTGATCGAAGGTGCCGGAGCAGGAGCGGCCCAGGGTCATGTCGGCGACTACCTCTTCCGGACTCAGTTCGAAGCTGTACAGCTTGACCTCATCGATCATGCCGGCAAAATTTCGAGCCGAAAGAATGCTGCATGCGGCACCGGTGGCAACGTCGCCGCCGATATAGAAGTTGCAGTTGTTCGGTTGTAAGGAGCCCTGCCAGTTGTTGGTGTTGCCGTCCATGACGCCGTTGATGTAGATGCGCTGCCTGCGCACGCCGGCCGACGAGTCGAATGTGATCGCCACATGGGTCCACTGGTTCAGCGGAATGACGGTGTTGGAGGTAAGCGTGGACGCATTCCACCACCAGTAGAGCCGGCCCTGTGGGTTGAGGTGGAATTCATAGTTCACGTCGTTGGACAGTATCGAGTACAGGTCGCTGGAGCCGGACGGATAGGCCGTCGGATAGATCCATGCTGAAGCGGATAGCTGTGTCGTGTAGTCAAACAGCGGACTGTCCGCCACTTCGACGATGGCCTGACGATCAAAGAATGCCGCGTTGCAGAAGCCACCGATGACGCCGGGATGCTGGGAAACAATCGATGGCGTCGGGTCGACCACATTGGTGGCGCTCGACGTGGGAGACGGTATGCGCCGTCCATGCAGCCCGGTGCCGCCACTGTCGATCACCTCGCCGGGTGTGCCGTTCCACGAGGCTATCGGCTCGTCCATACGGAAATGCGTCACGGCGCTGGCTAGCACCAGGATGGAAGCGCTGGCCGGCGTGGCGCCCGGTGCTGTCACGGTATTGGTCAGTGGTCCCTGCTGCGACAGCGATACGGCCAGGGTAAGCTGCGCACCGCCCTTGGCGGGGACGCTGGGGATGGTCCACGTTACCGTCTGGCCCACTACGCCGACGGAGCCCAGGGTAACCACATGGGCCTGGTGAGCCATACCTGCGGGCAGCACATCGGTAATGACAACGTCGGTGAGGGGGTCGTCGTATGGATTGCTGGCCGTAATGGTGAATGTCACCACGTCGCCGACGACGGCTGCCGCTGCACTCGCCGTCTTGGTCAGCGTGGGTGCCGGCGGCACCAGGGTGTAATGCGGCCCCACATAATTGCCGTTGCCGGCGCCCGCTCCGCCCAGCGGCGTGCCGCGCGCGGAAACAATGGAGTCATCATCCACCAGGTTGAGTCCCAGCGTGCCGGTGCTGGCGGTGCCCGAATTGGCCGTGACGGTCCACGTTGTACCGCTGCCGCTGACCGAGGTAAGGCTCGAACCGGCGGCACCGCCCGCCTCCACCAGTGCGAAATCTGAACTATCCACGCCGCTGACGGGAACGTTGAAGACCACGTTCCAGGTCACTGCGGTGTTGGGTATGGTCGGATCGAAGCTGCCGAGGCTCATGGAGGAAACCGCAGGCGCAGGTATGCTGTATACCTCGCCCACAAACGGCACGCCGGCGACCGGTGGCGTAACGCCGGTGGTGTTGGCCATGTTCAGCCCCAGCGTTCCGCTGCCGGTCCCGGTGCTGGCAGTGACGGTCCAGGTGGTGCCGCTGCCGCTGACGGCGGTGATGGCTGGCGCGCCCCCCAGGCCGGAATTGACCAGGGTGAAATTGCTGCTGCTCAACCCGGAGATCGCGCTGCTGAACGTTACCGTCCAGGAAACCGACGGCGCGCCGGTGGGGTTGGTGTCGGCGCGGGTAATGGCGGTTACCGTCGGTGCAGGCTTGAGGGCAAGGGTGAGAAAGGCGTTGACGACGTTATTCGTGATGGAGGCCGTGGTGTTCCCGGTCGGACCGGCCGTGGCCTTGACGCCGTCCCATACGGCAAAGCCGCCGCCGTTGCCCCCCGCCGTACCGCCGTCGGTGCGCTCGGTGATGCCGGTGAGATTTGCGTTGGTCTGATTGCTGAAATGGGCGCTGGCATTATCGCGGTCATGGGCAACGGCCTGCACGATGAGTGTGTCATCAGCGGTTGTAGTCACCCCGCTGACGGTGACGGTGTTGGTTGAAGCGGTTTTGACGCCGCCCCCCGTGACGTCCCAGGGGTTGCCCGAGGTGATAACGCCGCGATAGGTAAGTATGCGGGCGTAGATATGATTCGCGGCGGACAATGTCGGCGTCGGCATGGACGTTGATGTCGCCCTGGCCCAATAGACGGTCAGACGGGTGCCGCTCGTTCCAGATCCTGTTGCCTGCGGGCTGCCGGGGACCTCGGCAAAACCGGCGGGAGTGGTCAGCGTGACGTCACGGCCCTCGGCGGTTTCAACGAACAGGAGCGCAATATCGTTGATTTGATGTGCTGGCCACGCCGGCGATACCGAATAGGTGGTTGTGTTGTTGTTGTTGCCACCGGCTTCGACAGCGGCTCCGGCTGCCTGGTAGGTAGGGGCCGCGTGTGCGACGGACAGGGCTGCCGCAACGAGGAGCAGCAGGACGGTTGAGACCAGGCGCATCGGCAGCGGTGAGATGGTTATCGGTGCCAGATTCGGTTTCTTTTTGTCCAGATGCATTGTTGTTCTCCAGCCCAAGGCCATCGAGCTATCGCCGATAAATGATAGCGGGATTCGTCTGTGTATCGCCTTCCCCATGCGCACCGGGGGTTGCGGGTGATGTGGCAGGCGATGAGGCGGATGATGGCGGCACGGTGTCCGGCGTCGGCCGCGAGTCGACAGATAGCGCCGGAACATCGTGCGCGGTGGAATGATGCGCGATCCAGTAGCCGCCTCCCGCCGCCGCCGCGCCCGCTGCAGCCAGCAGCAGCCAAGGCCAGGCGACACGCCGTTGTTGCAGCCGGGTGACCGGCGCCTGCTCCAGCCGCGTCAGGATGGCGGCCAGGCGTGCCGCGTCCGGCGCGGCGGTCGCCGCCACGGCGTCGTGTATGGCCTGTTCCAGTCGGTCGGTTTTCATCATTCCATCCATGCAGGCGCCCGATGCCTCACCAATAGCGTGGGCCGCGCCCGCCTTTACGATTCCAGTACGCCACGCAGCTTGTGCAGCGCCGCCGCGGCCTGTCGCCGCACCGTGCCCTCCGGCAGGCCGATGGCCTGGGCGATTTCGGCGTGGGTCAGTCCTATCCAATAACGCATGAGCAGCAGATTCTGTTCATCGCCGTGCAGGGCATGCAGGGCGTTGCGCACACTCTCGCCTGCATAAAGGTCATCGGCCGGTGCGGGGATGGCCGCCAGTTGGCCCGGATCGAGGGCGAGGGGCCAGTGTTGCGCGCGCCGGTGCAGGTCGATGCGCAGGTTGAGGGCGATGCGGTAGAGCAGCGGCAGCGGCGGCGCGGCGGGGTTCTGGCACCCCGTCTGGATGAAGCGCAGAAAGGTTTCGCTCAGCAGGTCGTAGGCGGTGTCCGCGTCGCAGCCGCGGGCGAGAAAGAATTTCCACAGGCGTGGCGCTTCCTGTTGATAAAACTGGCGGAAGGCGGCGTGGTCTTGTTGTTCACAATAGCGCCTGATGAGTTGATCCACATCCCTCATGGCCTACGGCGCGTTGGTGACGGTAACCGTGATACGCCGCGCCGCATAACCGGGCTGGCCGAAGCCCGGCGTATGGGTCTGGGCGAAGGCGGTGATTTCATAGACGTTGTAGTTCTCGCCCGCTTCCTGATGGCTGGAGCAGGAGTCCAGTGTCACCGTCACGGAGAAACCGTCGAGATCGCCCCCGCTCAGGCTGCCGCTGAGGGTGGCCGGTGTGGCGGGACACACGGCCAGGCCCAGCGCGGTGGCGATACCCCACTCCGTTCCGCTGCGCGCCGCGTGATAGGCCTTGGCGCCCTGCAAGGCATGGAGGGTGGTGAAATGCTGGGTGCCGCTGAGGCTGATCATGTAGGCACCGAGGGCGCCCAACACCACCAGCAGAAACAGGGCGCTGACCAGGGAGAAGCCGCCTGTATGTCGCTGGGTTCGACTCATGCCCGTGCTATCGGCAACCGAAGTGCGAGCAGTAAGAGGCCATGACTTCCTTGAATACTTGTGGCTGTAATCGACCGAAGGTGCCGGATATCACGGATTCGTGGAGTGTATAGACCTTATTTACCCGGACCCAACTGATCTTGGGAAGTACGCCCTCAAGAAAAGAGGCATCTTCCAATTGAAACGCCGCTTCGTGATGAGGGCTGGAGGTTATGGCGAGACACACCATGTCACCCAATGCATCGGGGTTAGTCAGGATCAGAACGGGGCGGCGTTTCGTCGCCTGCAAGTCAGTGAACGGAAAAGGAACCAGCACGACATTACCGGGTTGGAACATCGTTCCACACCTCATCTTCCGTGTTGTCCCACAACGTTTCCATGCTGCGTTGCTGCGCCTGCATCAGGTTATTGGCTTCAGCGCGCGCCAGACGCTCTTTGAGGAACTGTGTGAAATCGAGAACCTCCTGCTGCAAGGGCTCAGGAAGCTGCTGAATCTCGCCGATAAGTTTGTCCGCAGTAGTCATGGTTGCCTCCTTACAGCGATAACGGCCATGGCCCGTGCATATCCAGTCTACCTCTGTTCATGGCACGTTATCCACATGCACCTGATGCAGCAGGCGCACGGACTCCCCTTGGTCGGTAACGGTCAGCGCCAGGGTTACCAGCCCGGCGCGGGTGGCTGTGCCGGCGCTGTAGGTGAAGGTGCAGCTGTCCACATGGCGCGTCACCGGCGTGCCCGCGCCCGCTCCTCCCCCGATGGGGTAGACTCCATAGCGGTTGAGCGCCGTGCCCTCGCAACGGTAACTGATGGCGCCGTCCACCAGAAACACGCGCTGGCGCGGCGACTCATAGGCGAATTGATGGCCGCTGCTCAAGGTGATGGTTTGTTCGTTGGGATTGGCGGGGGCGGCATCGTTGCCGATGGTGATGTTGCCTGCCGGCGTGATCACCGGGTCAAGGCTGTAGGCATCCGCACCGGCTATGCCGAGGTTGTAGATAACAAGATGATGGCCGGCATGGGTGCCTGTAGGCAGAAACTGGCCGAACACGTTGAAGCTACCGTCCGCAGCGTTGAAGTTCAGCACCTTGTCCGGTGTGCCGGGCGGCGCGGCGCGATAACGCGCGCCCTGTTTGGTGTTGATCATCTCGATCTGTGTACCGCCGGCGACGCGGATACTGTTGGGCAGGGCGCGGCGTATGTCGCGTGCCATCAGGCGCAGGGCGGACTCGGCGGCGTCCACCAGTTCGGCGCGGCGCGACAGGTCCATGTAACCTTCCACCGGGCTGCGGATGAACACGCCAACCACGGTGGCGATGATGCCGGTGATCACGATCACCATGATCAGTTCGATCAGGGTGAAGCCGCGGAGCGTGCGTGGCGTGATTTGCATGGCGGTCAATAGTCGGTGCGGTAACCGGTGAGCGTGATGTTCACCAGATTGCTGTGGGTTACCGTTACGGCCACGCGCTTGGCATTGACGGTGTCCAGCGTGGTATCGGTGATCGCCACCGTCACGGCATAGGCGTCTAGGCCGGAGATGGCATTGCCCTCCTGATCACGCACGGTTGTATCCGGCAGATTGAGATAATCATCCACATCGTCGAACTGCCCCCGCGCGCCGGTGCCCGGACCGGCGGTAAAGCTCTTGGTGAGGATTTCCTCCATGTAGGCCTCGGCGATGGCCACCGCCTGGTGCTGGATCATCGGATCGGCACTGTGGCGCGTGGTGACCTCCATTACCTTCAGGATGCCCACCACGGCGATGCCGATGATCACCATGCTGATGACCAGCTCGATGAGGGTGACGCCCCGTTGCATACGCATCACTGGCGCTCCACGTAGCCGGTGGCGGCGTGTACGGCAAAGCTCAGCGGGCTGGTGCCGGTCACGGTCACGGTACGATCGGCGGCGGTCAGCCCGGAGGCGAGAAAGGTGATGGTGCCGGTACCCGATGTAACGGTGACGTTGGCCGGTGCGTTGTAGGGCGGCTGCTTGCCGGGCAGGGTGATGTCCTGCCAGTTGGCGGTATTGCAGTAGCTGGTGGGCTGTTGCAGGGAGAAACTGTTGGCGTTGATGTGGATGCGCACATCGCAGTTGGAGGCGACGGCCAGCTTCTGCGCATAGCGCGTGGCCTGGAGCAGCTCATCGAAGTAGCCGCGCTGCTCGAAGTCCGTGCGGTTGAACCACATCGGCAGCGCCGTGACGGAGAGCACGCCGAGGATGACGATGACGATCACCAGTTCGGTGAGGGTGAAGCCTTGCTGTTTAAGCATCACAGGTTGAGTGCACATATCCACTCCATCATGGTTGGACATGGACTGCACATGACTTTGGATGGAGATAGGGGGCGGCAGTGACCGCCCCCTACCATTCTACGAATAGCGCTAGTGTCCAGCGTAACTTACGACGAACACGTAACAATGGCTGTTTGAGCGGTGACACCACTGCCATTAGGCGTTACAGAACAGCTAACGGTGGTGGCGGTACCAGAACAATCGCCAGTGCCGGAGATTTGGTATTGCTGGTCATTTGCCGGAGCACCTGCAACAAGAGATACGCCGTCAACGAAAGGCCCCAGCAGCGCTGCGGTACAAACGTTAGCGGCATTAAGGGTATTGTTACATGCCGCATCTCCGGTACCGCGAGTCAGACAGGTTGCATAATTGATAGCTGTGCCACTGGCGATGGCTCCGGAGACACCACGAGCGGAGGCGTTGCGAGCATCTACCGACAAATCTACATAACGCGGGATGGCCGTCGCCGCCAAGATACCCAGAATAACAATCACCATGACCAGTTCGATCAGGGTGAAGCCTGCCTGTTGCTTGTTCATTGTTGAGACTCCTGCTTGTAGTTGAGGCCGCGGCCTCGTGCGGTCATGCCGCCTTGCCCAGGCCGCAGCCTGAGGGGGTCTTCCGTGGGCGGCGAGATTTCCGTGATATTCGTGTTAATTCTTAACATACGAATGTAAGTGTTTCAATGGAAAGTTGATATTTAGCGTTGTGGTGGGGATCTTTTGTAGCAGCCGAGTCCACTCGGCGAACGGTGTCGGGGTTGGGTGCTGCTTTCGCCCGCGGAGCGGGCTCCTACGAAATAGGCGTTTCAAAGAATGCCGTGGCGATAGGCGATGAGCACGGCCCAGACATACACGCTGCCCAGCAGCAGGAAGGCACCGGTGAGGCGCGGCCGGCGCCAGAGGGCGACGTTCAGGCCGGTGTGATAGGTGTCGAGGGGCTTCATCGCCTGGCGGGTGGAGAGCCAGTGGTTGGAGCGGGTCTCCAGATGCTTGAGCAGGCTGGGGCGGAAATACACCACCAGACCGATGCCGAGCGCGGCGAGGTTGGTGACGAGGAGGAACCAGTAGCTGTTCGCAGCGAACAGTGAGCGCAGGGCTTCATCCCAATGGTCGGGCAACAGGGCCAGTGTCGCCTGGTGATCGATGGCGGACAGGCGCAGCAGGGTGTAGCCGGCGCCGGCGACGATCAGCGCCCCGGCAAGGCGATGGTGGCGGTAAATGCGTCGTTCGGTATGGCGCGGTTTGTCCAGCGGCCCGAGGGTCGGGCGCAGGGAGTGCCAGCGGTCGAGTACACGGGCGAGGGATTGCAGCTGTGCGGGCACGGCGAGCAGGCCGAGCGCCGTGGCGAGGCTGAAGAGGATCAGGGCGGTGGCGATCCAGTACAGGGCGTCGACGATGATATCCATGGTGCGTCCCTTGGTGTGGCAACACGTGAGGAGTCTTCGTTATACGACAACGGCACGGGATTGGACAGTGGCCCGGCGCCCCTCCCCGGCCCTCCCCCGGAGGGGGAGGGAGTGTTCCACCACAGTGCGGCGGTTGTCTCCTCCCCCAAGCCAAGGGGACGGGAGGGGGCTAGGGCTCCAGCCAGCGGTAAGGTTCCAGCGGAACCAGGGCCACGCCGCCCAGGCTGTCGATCCCGGGGTCGTAGCGGCCGTTGCCGTCGATGTCGTCGTAGCGCAGCTGGACCTGGAAGCGGATGCGCGGTGGGCCGGGCAGTGCGGTGTACAGATAGTCACCGTGTTGCACGCGGTAGGTGAGGACGCCTTGTTGCGGTTCGTAGTACCAGCGGTGCGGGACCATCTGCTCCGGCGGCAGCGGTCTGTCGAGGCGCTGGTAGTTGCGCGGACGGCGATCCGGATCGAGGTAGTCCATGGGGTCGGCGCGGTCCATGTCCGCCACCGCCGCAAGGCCGCCGCGCAGCACGCGCTCCATCACTTCGATACCGACGGCGCTTTGCAGCGCGCCGACGGTGTGGATCACGTGGGTCTGCTCCGCCACGATGCGCAACTGCCAGATGCGCTGCGCGGCGATGACGATGAAGATCAGCACCAGGATGGCGATGATCACCAACTGCCCGACGCGGTTCGGCGTGCGGTCGCGGTCCAGTGACACGGGTGTTGGGGTGTGGCCTGTCATAAGGATACGGCGGGCGTGGCCCGCCCTATGAATTGCATCAACGCCGCGCCAACTGGGTGAGGTCCCACATGGGCAGGAACACGCCCAGCGCCAGGATCAGCACCATGATGCCGATGGCGATGATCAAAATCGGTTCGATGGCCGAACTGAGGTTCTTCAGGTCGTAGTCCACCTCGCGCTCGTAGAAGCCGGCGACCTCCTCCATCATGTCGTCCACCGCGCCGGTCTCCTCGCCCACCGCCATCATCTGCAACACCAGCGGTGTGAACATAGCGCTGGCAGCCGCGGTACGCGTGAGGCTGTCGCCGCGCTCGATGCCGTTGCGCATGTTGCGGATGCGCTCGCCGATGAATTCGTTGTCCACCGCCTGGGCCACTACGCTGAGCGCCTGGATTAGCGGCACGCCGGCGCGGGTGGACATGGCGAAGGAGCGCGAGAAGCGTGACAGGGTGGCGCGGAGGATGATGTTGCCGACCACCGGCAGGCGCAGCTTGAGCTTGTCCCAGCGGTAGCGGCCTTCCTCGGTGCGCACGTAATAGCGCAGGCCGAGAACGAGCAGAATGAGACCGACAAACAGATACTGCCACCAGTTGACGAAGAACTCCGAGGTGCCGATGAGCAGGCGCGTCTGCCAGGGCAGTTCCAGATTCATGCCGCGAAACACATCAGCAAAGGCCGGGATGACGAAGATGTTGATGATGGCGATGGCGATACCGATGGCCAGCAGCACGAAGGCCGGATAGCGCAGCGCCATCTTCACGCGGTTGCGCGTGTCGCGTTCCAGCTCCAGATATTGCGACAGTTGCAGGAAGGCGGCGTCGAGCTGGCCGGTGTTTTCGCCTACGCGCACCATGCTCACCATCAGCGGCGTGAAGATATTGGGATAGCGGGTCATGGCGGTGGACAGCTCACGGCCGCTTTCCAGCTCGATGCGGATCTGGCGCAAGGCCTCGGCCAGCACCAGGTTGCGCGAGGTCTCCGCCAGGCCGGTGATGCCGCGGATGATGGGGACGCCGGCCTTGGTCAGGGTGTACATCTGGCGGCAGTACAGGATCAGATCATCCAGGGTGGGATTGCTGGCGCCGAGCCGGCGCTTGAAATCCTCCCAGACGTTGCGCTGTTCCTTGACCTCGCGGATCTCCACCGGCGTGATGCCGCTGTTGAACAGCTGACTGGCGACGGCATCGGCGGAGCCGGCCTCCACCTGCCCGGTGACCAGATCGCCGCGGCCGTTGCGCGCCTTGTAGTGGAACTGCGGCATCAGCCGTGGGCTCCGCGGGCGCCAACCTGTTCCAGCAACTCATCTTCGCCGGCCACGCGCAGCACCTCTTCCAGCGTGGTGATGCCGGCCACGGCGTAATCGAGCGTGTTGAGGGCCAGGGGGCGGAAGGTGGGGCTGGCCTTGACGGCGTGGCCGAAGGCGGCGGCATCGTTGCGGCGCAGGGCGTCGGCCATGGGCTGATCCAGCTCCAGCAGTTCGAACACGCCAATGCGGCCGTGATAGCCGGTGTTGTTGCAGTGCGGGCAGCCGCTGCCGCGATGGAACTGCAAACTCTCCGCCTGAGTGCCGAGCAGGTTGCGCAGCCAGGCCAACTCCTGCGCCTCGGGTGTATAGGGCACGGTGCAGCTGTCGCAGATGCGACGCACCAGGCGCTGGGCGATGATGGCCTGCAGCGCCGTGGCGACCATATAGCCGGGGATGCCCATGTCGATGAGGCGGATGGCCGTGCTGATGGCATCGTTGGTGTGCAGGGTGGACAACACCAGGTGGCCGGTGATGGAGGCGCGCAGGCCGATCTCGGCCGTTTCCTGATCGCGCATTTCGCCGACCAGGATGATGTCCGGGTCCTGACGCAACGCGGTGCGCAAGACGTTGGCGAAGCCCAGGCCGATCTTGGTGTGCACCTGCACCTGGTTGACGCGTGGCAGACGATACTCCACCGGGTCTTCCACGGTGATGATCTTCTTCTCCGGCGAATTGATCTCGGACAGCGCCGCATACAGTGTGGTGGTCTTGCCGCTGCCGGTGGGACCGGTGACCAGCACCAGGCCGTGCGGACGATGGATGTTGCGGCGGAAGCGTTGCAGGATGTCGGCGGGCATGCCCACCTGATCCAGATCGAGTATGCCGCCGGACTGATCGAGCAGACGCATGACCACCGACTCGCCGTATTGGATGGGCATGGTGGCGACGCGGACGTCGATGCTGTGATCCTTGACGCGGATATTGAAGCGGCCGTCCTGCGGCAGGCGCTTCTCCGAGATGTCGAGGCCGGACATCAGCTTGAGGCGTGATACCAGCGCGGTGGCGATGCGCTTTTCCTTCATCACCTGTTCATGCAGCACGCCGTCGATACGCTGGCGGATGCGCAGCACGAATTCATCCGGCTCGATGTGAATGTCGGACGCGCCGATCTGCACCGCATCCTCGAAGATCGATTGCAGCAGCTTGACCACCGGCGCTTCCGTGACATCGCTGCCCTGCGCCAGGGTGGCCAGGTCGAAGTCGGTCTCCGACAGCTCTTCCGACAACTCTTCCGCCAGCGTGGTGATTTCTTCGGTGCGGCGGTAGACCTGATCGATGGTGCGCAGCAGGTCGGCCTCGCGCACCACCGCCTCGCGGATCGGGCGTTTCAGAATGCGCGCTAGCTCGTCGTAGGCAAAGATATCGGTGGGATCGGCCATGCCGACCAGTACGGTTTCTTGGGCCGCATCCAGCACCACGATGCGATAGCGCCGTGCCATGGTCTCGGGAACGAGGCGGACGGTATCCGGTTTGTACTTGTAGTGCTTGAGATCGATGAAAGGGATTTGCAGCTGGCGGGAGAGAAACTCCATCAGCTGGTCTTCGCTGAGATAGCCGAGCGCAATCAGCGTGCGCCCCAGTTTGAGTCCGCTCTTCTTTTGTTCCGTCAGGGCGTTCTGCAACTGAGCCTCAGAGATGATCTTGTGCTCGACCAGCAGATCGCCGATACGGATTTTCTTTTTCGGAATCATCGTCTCTGTCTCACATCACTATCCTTCGGAAGCGGCGCGCGGCGGTGCCTATTTCAGCGCCTGCAATCGACTGCGCACATGTTCCTGCAGTTGCGGCGGTAGCGCACCCGCCGCGGCCTGTTCATAGGCCTTGATGGCATCCGCGCGACGGCCGGCGTTCTCCAGTGAAATGCCCATGCCCACCCACCAGCTCGCCTGCTGCGGTTGCAAGGCGAGGGCGCGGCCATAGCTTTCGATGCTCTCGTCATAGCGTAGCTCGCGCTGGTAGAGCGCGGCGAGGAAGGCCAGATAGTCCGGCCGCGTCGTTGCGCCATGCAGGCTTTGTTCGAGCAGGGTTACCGCCGCGCCGATCTGCCCCTGCTCCACGCGCAGGCGGGCGAGCAGCAGGGCCAGGGTGGGATTGCGCGCAAAGAAGCGCCGCCCCTGTTCCAGAATCTCGTCGGCCTCGATGAGCCGGCCGGCACCGAGCAGCATGGCGGCGAGTGTTTCGCGTGCCAGCAGGTGCTCGCTGTCCAGGCGCAGGGCCGTACGGAAGGCCGTCTCTGCGGCGGCGGTGTTGCCGCCGCGCAGCGCGCTCACGCCGCGTTGATACTCGTTCTCGGCCTGCTGCTGCGGCGAGGGCGGACGGGCGGTGATCTCGACAGCGGCCAGTGCCGCCTCGGGTTCGGGTTTCACGGTTTGCGTTGCGGGCGGCGCGGTATCGCGCTTCGCGCTCCGCGGCTCGGCGATCGCCAACGCGGGTTTCGGCTCTGCTGCCGCTGCCGGCGGCGTTGGCATGGCGGGCGGCGGTGTTGGGGTGTCGACCACCGCAGCGACGTTCGCCGGAGCGGCCTCGACGACAGGTGCCGGCGTGGGTGCGGCGGACGGTGCCGGTGTAGTCACGGCAGGTGCGGCGGCAACCGCTGGTGGCGTCGTGCCGTAGCGCTGCCAGGCCAGCCAGGCGACCGCGGCAGCCAGCACCAACAGCGTAATCATCAGCACGATGAATAAATAACGGCGTGTGCCGCGTGCCGCGGCATGGCCGCCCACACCGCGCAGCATGCCGGCGGGCAGGCGTTGTTCGGCGGCGCGGCGGGCCTCCAGATCGCGCAGCATGTCGTTGATCAGACTCATGGCTGCAAGGGCTCCGCAAACCAGGGTTGGCCCAACCACCAGGCCAGGATGGCGAGCGCGACGACGGCCAGCAGCGCCAGGGCGATCAGCAATTGATGGCGGCGTGAGTGTTCCTGTGGCTGCACATCTTCAGTATCCTGCGCCGCCATCTCCACATGTCGTTTGTCGATCGCCTTCACGCCCTGGCCGTAACCGGCCATCAGTGCCTTGTGGGAAAGAATATTGACCAGGCGTGGAATGCCGCGGCTATACAGATGCAGCGCATCGAGAGCATCGGTGGCGAAGTGCACGTTGCCCTGTGATCCGGCCACCAGCAGCCGATGCGACACATAGGCCTCCATGCCCTCCCGATCGATGGGGGTCAGGCGATAGGAGAAGGTGATGCGCTGGCGCAGCTGGCGGTTGCCCCGCTCGCTCAACCGCTCATCCAGCTCCGGCTGGCCGAACAGCACCACCTGCAACAGCTTGCGCTTTTCCGTTTCCAGATTGGTGAGCAGGCGAAGCGCCTCCAGCGTATCACCCGGCATGGCCTGGGCCTCGTCGATGAGCAGCACCACCTGTTTGCCTTCCGCATGCAGCTGAATCAGGCGCCGTGTGACCTCTTTCACGGCACGGTGCTGGCCCACGTTGCGCGCCAACTCCAGGCCCAGTTCTTCCGCCAGCGCCAGCCCCAGGGCTGGCGGCGTCAGATAGGGATTGGGTATGTAGGCGGTGTAAAAGGTGTCGCGGTCCAGCGAATTGAGCAGCTTGCGGCACAGCAGGGTCTTGCCGGTCCCCACCTCACCGGTCACCTTGATGAAGCCCTCGCCGCTGCCCAGCGCCACGGTGAGTGTATCGAAGGCGTCACGATAGTGACCGTACTCGAAAAAGAACTGTGTGTCCGGCGTCAGGCTGAAAGGTGGCTCGCGCAGGCCGTAATGTTCCAGATACATCATGCCTTCTCACGCATGGCTGTGGCACGGCGGCCAGATGGCGTGATCGCGCGAACGAACCCCCTTCCGCGTTGCGGTGTCGGTATGCGTTCGCGGTGCTGCATCACGGCTGCGGGTCGAACTGACGGAAGCCGGCCGAGGAGCGGCGCAATTCGCGCGACCACTGTTCGTTGCCTTCAACCACCGTGGGCCGCAACAGGATCACCAGCTCGCTCTTGCTAGTGGCCTGGCGGGTGTGGCGGAACAGCGCGCCGACCAGGGGGATATCGCCGAGCAGCGGCACCGAGGCCCGCTCGTCGCGGGTCTTGTTCTGCATCAGGCCGCCGATCACCACGATCTGGCCGTTCTGCGCACGAATCACGCTGTCGGATTCGCGCACGGTGCTGGAGGCCAGTGGCATGCGCAGCGTGGTGGTGGTGACGGTGACGTCCTTGATCTGTTCACGCACCTCGGTCACCGAGGGGCGCACGTGCAGAATGATGTCACCCTCCTCGCTGATCTGCGGTGTGACATCCAGGGTGACGCCGGAGAAGAAGGGCGTCAGCTCCACGCTCACATTGGGGGTGGCAGTGGTGGTGGTGGTGGTGGTGCTGGTATTGACATCGGTGACGAAGAACTCGTCGGAGCCGACCTTGATCACCGCCTTTTGGTTGTTCATGGTGGAGATGCGCGGGCTGGACAGCACCTGCACGTTGCCCTGGCTCTTCAGCAGCTCGATGAAGGCGGTGAAGTTATTGCCGGTGAAGGCCGCGGTGAATACGCCGCCGAACGCGGTGGTAGCGGCGCCGCTGGTGATGGTGCCGGCCGGGGGCGTCATGTTCATCCCAGAGCCGCTGATACTGCTCGCGCCGGTGCCGCCGAAGATGCTGCCGCCGCCGATCTGTCCCAGTACCAGGGTGTCGTTCTTGCCATGGGTCAGCGAAGACCAGTTGATGCCGGCCTGAAAGCCGTCGGCCAGCTCAACCTCGAGGATGCGCGCCTCCAGGATCACCTGGCGCGAGGTGACATCCTGTGTGGTATCCAGATAGCGCTTCACCTCGCGCAGTTCGGCGGGCATGGCACGCACGACCACGATGCCGGCCTGGGCGTTGACCGAGACCGAGCGCCCCGCTTCAGTGCCGACGATCATGCGCAGCGTGTTCTCCAGTGCCGGCCAGAAGTGCGACTGGGAATCGGTGGTGATCATGCTGGTTTCGGAGGTGCTGGTGGTACTGCTGCTGGTACCGTCGCTGCTGGTGCCGCCGCTGCGCGAAATCTGCGTGGCGCCGGCGCTGATCTTGCTGGTGCCGGTGCGCTTGATGTCCAGATAGTTGACGTGAAAGATGCGCGTCTGCAACACGTTGGGCAGCACCTGGAAATAATCGCCACGGCGCTCGAAATCATAGCCGTAGGTGTCGCGCACCATTTCCATCACGGCCGGCACGGTGACGTTCTTAACGTCGAGGCTGATGCGGCCGCTTACGTCCGGGTGCACCATCATGTTGTAGGGCGTGCCCTCCACCAGGCTGAGAAAGAAGTCGCGCGCACCGGCATTGCGCACCTTCACGTCGAAGCGCGGCTCGCTGGCCGCCAGATCGGCGCCGGGGATGTTGAGTTGTATGGCCGGCAGCAGCGCATCGCTCACTGCGGCCGGCGGCGTGGACTTCTGCGGCGCACGTGCCGAGCTGCTGTCGTCGCGCAGTGCGGCGTGGATTTCGTCGAGCGTGCCGCGCGGCGGCGTCCCCTGGCTGGCGCAGCCGGCCAGCAGGAGGACCAGCGCGTAGAGTGGCAATCGGGTCATGGGTGTCGATCCTGTAATTGTGTGCATCACTCGGCGGATACGGGTTTCTTTATGGCCACGGGCAAGAGCTGCAGCGTGAGCTGCCGCCCCTGATGTTGCAGGCGCACCTGCGTTGGCTGGATTTCCACGACGCGGGCGCCGTCGACGCTGTCGCCCACACCCACGTTGCGGCCATTGATTACGGCACTGCGGCGCTCGCGCGCGATCAGGGTCGAGCTGAGCACGAACTGGGTGGCCGCCGCAGGCGCGGAACCGGTAACCGCTGCGCTGGCGGGCGGCCGCATGGGGTCGTCCAGCGCCGCGGCAGACAGACTCATGCCCAGCAGCAAGACGGATGCAATCAGGTACCTAAACACCGATCCAGCCCTCGTTCAGGCTCAGGGTATGCACCACGATGGTGATGCGTGCCCGCGGGTAGCGGTCCATGGCGATCTCCAGTTCATCCCAGTACAGCATCCAGGGCAGTCCCTGCAGCGCACGCACATAGGCCAGCGCGTTGTTGTAGTCGCCTTCAAATTCCAGGCGCACGCCGTGGCGCCAGATGCCGGCGTGCACCGGTGCCTCGCCTTCCGCGGTTTCGATCAGCGGGCGTGCCGCCAGGCTCTCGATGCGCAGCAGCTTGAGGCCGGACTGGCGCGTGATGACCTCTTCCAGCACGCGCGCCATTTGCTGCGGCGCAATCAGCCCCTGCACGGCGCCGGCGATCTGCCCGTCGAGGGTGGCGATTTGTGCGGTGAGCTGCTGTTGCAGGCGCAGGTTGTCGGCATCCGGGTCGACCGTCTGGCGGCGCAGTATGTTCTGGGTCTGCTCGTCGAAGGCCGCGATCTCCTTCTGCAGGCCGCCGACGCGCTCCAGGGCGCGCTTCTGCTGCGCCTCCAGCGGACCGAACAGCGCCAGCTGGGCCAGCATGTAGAGTACGGCGACGAGGGCGAGGAACAGCATGCCGCGTTCCCGCAGGGTGAGGGCGTCGATGCGCAGGCGCAGTTGTTCGAGGCGTTGTTTCATCGCGGGTCCGCCTTGTCAGTGAGCAGCACGAAGTCCACCTGCTGCGGCGCCTTTTCCGCGCGGCTCAGGGTGAACTGGCGGAACTCCACCCCGCTGAAGGCGGGTTCGGCGGACAGGCGTTGCAGATACTGCGGCACCTGCTCCGGGTTGAGGGCGCTGCCGCGCAGTTCCACCGTGCTACCGCCACGGCGCAGGCCGATATGGGTGAGCCACAGTTGCGGCAGGCGCTGCCGCGCCAGTCCTTCCAGATGGGCGGAGTAACCGCTGGTGTTGCCGGTGCTGCGATCGGCCAGCTGTGCCACCACCTGTTGCTTGCTGCGCAGCTCGCCGCGCAGCCGCGCCACGTCCTGTTCCAGCGCGGCGCTCTTGCTGCGCTCGGGCATGGCGCGGGCCAGCTCGGTGACGCGCTTGGCGGCATCGTCGCGCTGGCGCTGGAATTGCGCCACCTGCGCCTCCAGGCTGTGTGTCTGCCAGGCGGCATAGCCGAAGAACACCAGCATACCCAAGGCGACGAGGGCGGCGCCCTGCAGCATGGTCTTGGCGGAGAAAATCTTTTCCTGCTTGCGGAAGATCGGCTGGTAGAGATTGATCTGCTGCATTACAGCGCCCTCTCTTCCACGCGCAGCGCGGCGCCGATGGCCGGCAGGCAGCGGGCCTGCAATTCGTCGCTCAGGGTCTGCTCGCAGTCCAGCACGGTGTTGAGATCGAGTGTGCGTACCGGCAGGCCGAGGTTGCCGCCCAGGTAGCCGGCCAGGCCGGGAACGGGCTGTGCCAGCGGTGCGACCACCAGGCCGCTGATGGGCGGCAGGCCGAAGTGGCTCTCGTAATAATCCAGCGAGCGCTGGATTTCCAGCACGATGGAGTCCATCAGGCGGCGCAGCGCCGGGGGTACGCCGTCGTCTTCTGTGTCGAGGGTAAACTCGTTGTCACTTTGTGCCGGTGCGGCCCCCGGCAGCGTTGCTGCCAGGTGATCGGTGCCGAACTCCATGTTGCGTGCCAGGAACAGGTTGCCCTGGCGGGTGAGCGTCAGCAGGCCGCCGCGCGGGGTGAGGTGCAGCAGGGCAACACCGTTCTGATCCTCCGGCAGCAGGGCGGCGATATTGCGCTGGGCCAGCTCGGCGATGTCGATGACGCCGAGATTCACGTGCGCCTTTTCCAGCAGGTTGATGTGTTCCTGCACGGTGGCGATGCGCGCCACCACCACATACATCATCTTGGTGCGGCCGCGTTGGCCTTCGATATCGAACACATCAAGAACCGCATCGTCGACATGGAAATCGATGAGGTCCTTGATACGCCAGCGTACCGCTGCCTTCAGTTCGGAGGGGTCGACCTCGGGCGCCTCCACCAGCAACAGGGTGGAGTGTTCGCTGTCCATCAGGCTGGTGCAGTCGGCGGCGTCGAGCTGGTACTTGCCCGCCAGGGCAGCGAGCTGGGCGGCGCGGTCGGCGGCGGCATGATATTCACAAAGGGCGAGGCGCGGGCGCGCATCTGCACCGCTCCGGGTGACGCGGGCGATGCCGATTCCTTCGCGGTCGATGCCAATCCCTGTCAGTCCGCTGACGCTTTTCTTACGTTTTATGAGCGAAAACAGGGTGTTATCTCCCTAGTTGCACACCCGCCGGGGTGAAAGTGTGAGCTGGATCACAGTATCCCCAACCTTAATACAGGTTCTTGCTAAGAATCAACTATAGCAAACATCCATAACCTACTGAAAAACCGGGTTAGATCCTTACAGTTTTACTGTGCAGCACGTGTTGCGCGGTGCCGGCGCATTCAATGTCAGGCTGCCGGTAAGCTGGGCCACCTCGTTTAGGCCGTGGCGCCGCAGGTAGGCGGCGATGCCGTCGTTGATCTTGGCGCACACCAGCGGGTCGTAGAACAGGGCCGTGCCGATGCCCACTGCCGTGGCGCCGGCGATGATGAACTCCAGGGCATCCTCGGCGGTGGTGATGCCGCCCTGGCCGATGATGGGGATGCCGTGGTCGCGGCAGACCTGGTACACCTGATGGGTGCGCAGCAGGGCCACCGGCTTGATGGCCGGGCCGGACAGGCCGCCCTGATTGTTGCCCAGGATCGGGGTGCGGCTCTCGATATCGATGGCCATACCCATCAGGGTGTTGATCACGGCGAAGGCGTCGGTGCCCGCCTCGATGCAGCCGCGGGCGTTGCCGGCGATGTCGGTCTGGTTGGGCGACAGCTTGGTGATCAGCGGCTTGTTGGTGGCCTTGCGCACCACCTCCACTACCTTGGCGGACATGGCCGGGTCGTTGCCGAAGGCGACGCCGCCGGCCTTTACGTTGGGACAGGAGATGTTGATTTCGATGGCGTCGATGGGCGAGTCGTCGAAGATGCGCGCCACCTCGGCGTATTCCTCCACCGTGGAGCCGGAGATATTGGCGATGAAGCGGGTTTCCTCGAAGTCCAGTGTCGGCAGGATCTTGTCCACCACATAGCGCGCGCCGGGATTCTGCAGGCCGATGGCGTTGAGCATGCCCTGCGGGGTTTCGTAGACACGGTGCGGCGCATTGCCGAGTCGCGGCTCCAGCGTAGTGCCCTTGAGGCACACGGCGCCCACTTCGCGGTTGGAGTAGCCCTTGACCCGGGTGTATTCCTCGCCGAAGCCGACGCAGCCGGACAGCAGCACGATGGGAGAGGCGAAATTCATGCCGCAGAAATCCACGGCGAGGAGCGATTTGTCTTTGGTATGCATGAGAGTTCAGATACAAGGGGAAAGCTAAAAGATACAAGGGAAGAATCGGCAGGAACAGGGGTTTTTCTTGTATCTTGTAACTTTCCCCTTGTATCTGCCGCTATGTTTCACATCGTCCTGTTCCAGCCCGAGATTCCGCCCAACACCGGCAATGTCATCCGCCTGTGCGCCAATACCGGGGCGCAGCTGCATCTGATCAGACCGTTGGGGTTCGAGCTGGACGACCGGCGCCTGCGCCGGGCGGGGCTGGACTACCACGAATATGCCAGCCTGCAGGTGCATGACAGTTATGCGGCGTTTCTGCAGGCGGTGCAGCCGGAGCGGGTGTTTGCCTGCACCACCCGCGGCAAGCAGGACTACAGTGCCGTGGCCTACCGCGACGGCGATGTACTGCTGTTCGGCAGCGAAAGCCGCGGCTTGCCGCAGGAGCTCATCGACAGTCTGCCGCCGGAACAGCGCCTGCGTATCCCCATGCGCCCCGGCAACCGCAGCCTCAACCTGTCCAATGCGGCGGCGGTGATCCTGTACGAGGCGTGGCGGCAGCAGGACTTCGCCTGACGCTGGGAGCCTGGCGGACTTGGGGTTGACGCCGAAGTCCGCCAGGCTCCTAGGCCCGCTCTTCCTTTTGTTCCCGCGTCAGCAGGGCCTGCACGGCCAGCCGCACCGGCTGGCCCTGGTGCAGCACGCGGAACACCTGTTCGGTGATGGGCATGTCGACCCCCAGCGTGCTGGCCAGGGCCCACACCTCGGCGGCGGTTTGCACGCCCTCCACCACCTGGCGGATGTCCTGCTGCGCCTGGACCAGGGTGGTGCCGCGGCCGAGGGCGAGGCCGAGGCGGCGGTTGCGCGACTGGTCGTCGGTGCAGGTGAGTACCAGGTCGCCCAGGCCGGCCAGGCCCATGAAGGTTTCGGGGTGGCCGCCCAGCGCCGCACCCAGGCGCATCATTTCCGCCAGACCGCGGGTGATGAGGGCCGCGCGGGTATTGGCGCCCATGCCCATCCCATCGGCGATACCGGCGGCGATGGCCAGCACGTTCTTGACGGCGCCGCCCAGCTCGACGCCGACGACATCGTCGCTGGTATAGGCGCGGAAGGTGGTGTCGTGCAGGCAGGCGGCGAAGTAGCGCGCCACGCCGGGGTCTTGGCAGGCCACTGTGACGGCGGTGGGCAGGCCGGCGGCCACCTCACGGGCGAAGGTCGGGCCGGAGACCACCGCCGGGGCGATGTCGCTGCCCAGTTCTTCAGCGGCTACCTGGTGCAGCAGCTTGCGGCTGCCCTGCTCCAGGCCCTTGGTGGCCCAGGCCAGCCGGGTGGTGGAGGTCACGTAGGGGGCGATGGCCTGCAGGGTGGCGCGGAAACTGTGGCTGGGTACGGCCAGCAGCAGGTCGTCGGCAGCCGCCAGCGCCTGCTCCAAATCAGCCGTGGCGCTGAGGGTTGCCGGAAAGGTGATGTCCGGCAGGTAGCGCGGATTGCGGCGTTCGGCATTCATCGCCGCCGCCTGTGCCGCATCGCGTGCCCACAGCAAGGTGGTCGTGCCGTGGCGTGCCAGCAGGATCGCCAGCGCGGTACCCCAGGAGCCGGCGCCGAGGACGGCGATGGTGGGCTGGGTCATCAGTGGACCGGCACTTCCTCGGCGCCCGCTTCCTGCTGGCGGCTCAGGTGCTGGGCGTAGAGCGCATCGAAGTTGATGGGCGCCAGCAACAGCTGCGGGAAGCTGCCCTTACTCACCAGGCTGCTGATGGTCTCGCGGGCATAGGGGAACAGGATGTTGGGGCAATAGCTGCCCAGCATGCCGGACAGGGTGTTTTCATCGAAGCCGGCAATGGTGAAGATGCCGGCCTGCTGCACCTCGACCAGATAGGCGGTCTTGTCGCCGGCCTTGCAGGTCACGGTAAGGGTCAGCACCACCTCGAACACCTCGTCGGCCAGGCGGGATCCGCCGGAATTGAGTTCCACATTGACCTCGGGCTGCCACTGGGTGGCGAACACCGCCGGGGAGTTGGGCGTCTCGAAGGACAGGTCCTTCAGATAGATGCGCTGGATGGCGAACTGCGGCTGGGCCGCGTTGCTGTGGGCGGTGCTGCTGTCGTTGTCGGACATGTTCGGGCCTTAGATGGAAGAAAGTGGGTGTCGGTTACAGATGCTGTCGGGTCCAGGCCAGCAGGTTTTGCAGATCCAGCGCCCCGGCGATGCGCGCCGCCTCGCGGCCCTCCTTGAACAGGATCAGGGTGGGGATGCTGCGGATACCGTAGCGGGCGGCCAGCCCCTGCTGTTCCTCGGTGTTGACCTTGGCGAGACGGACGTGGGGCTCCAGTTCCGCCGCCGCCCGTTCGAACACCGGGGCCATCATCTTGCAGGGGCCGCACCAGCTGGCCCAGAAATCCACCAGCAGGGGGATGTCGCTGCGGGTCAGGTGCTGGGCGAAGTTGGCTTCGCGCAGCGACAGCGGATGCCCGGTGAACAAGGGCTGTTTGCAGCGGCCGCAGTTGCCGCCGGCGCCCAGTTTGTCGCGCGGGACGCGATTGACGCTATCGCAGTGAGGACAGACGATGTGCAGGCCGTCGCTCATGGGGTTGCGCCTAGTTCTTCAGCAACGGGTCCAGCTGACCGTTGGCGTCGAGGGCATGCATGTCATCGCAGCCGCCGATGTGGCGGTCGTCGATGAAGATTTGCGGCACGGTGTAGCCGCCGTTGGCGCGGCGCTCCATCTCCGGGCGCAGCTCGGGCTTCAGGTCGATGCGATATTCGATGTACTGCACGCCCTTGCGCTCCAGCAGGCTGCGGGCGCGGACGCAGTAGGGGCAGCTGCCGGTGGAGTAGATTTCAACCTTGGGCATGACGTGCTCTCACTTCTTCTTGCGTTTGTTGCCGCCCTTGCTCACCGGCAGGCTGGCGCTTTCCCAGGCCAGGATGCCGCCGCGCAGGTTGTAGACCTTCTCGAAGCCCTGCTTGCGCAGCATGGCGCAGGCGCGGGCCGAGCGGTGGCCGCTGCGGCAGCCGACGACAACGGCGCGGTTCTTGTAGGCATCCAGCTCCGCCATGCGCTCGTTCAGTTTGCCGAGCGGAATGTGAATGGAGTCCTGCACATGGCCGGCGCTGTATTCGCTGTCTTCACGCACATCCACCATCACCGCATCGTCGTGATTGATGAGCTGCACCGCTTCCAGGGGGGGCACGTCCTGATAGCCGCGCAGCCGCGCGTTGAAACTGGTGTAAACCAGCATGCCGAGGATTACGAACAGGGCCAGGAACAGGTCCCAGTGATTGAGGAAGAATTCGCCGAATTGCTGCATGGGTCAGTGGTGGGCTCGCCGGAGGGAAAGGAGACCGGCGGCGTACGCCGCCGGTACGGAGCGATCAGGAGCAGGCGGTGCCGCCGCTCTTGACGCCCAGCTTCTTCAGGATGGTGTCCAGCGGGCAGAATTTGGTGAAGCCGCTCTGGAACAGGTTCAGGCCGACGAAGGCGGTGAACCACAGCCAGTTGACGTTGTGGTAGATGGGGCTGGCGGCGACGCCCAGGCCAAGGCTGAGCAGGATGAAGAAACCGGCCACAATGCGTACGATGCGTTCGACAGTCATGTGAATAACCTCAAAAATTACGGGAAGCCGTTGGATGGGGGCGGGATGGGCGCCGATCAAGCCCGTTCAGCCCAGGGTGCAGAAGACGTCGCGCATCATGCGGATCAGGGCCAGGGTACGGCTGTCCTCCACCCGGTAATAGACCCGGTTGGCGTCCTTGCGGGCGGACAGGATACCCTTGTCGCGCAGGATGGCAAGGTGCTGGGAGATATTGCTCTGGGAGGTGCCGACCCGGTCGACGATATCCTGCACGCTGACCTCCTGATCGCCCAGGACGCAGAGGATTTTCAGGCGCAGGGGGTGGGACATGGCCTTGAGAGAGCGTGAGGCGCGGTCGATGTCTTCGTCGCGGGTGATAAGGCCGTTATTTTCGGATTCGCCTGCTGCCATCGTTCCCCCACCTGGCATCACACACACGTTGTGTTGCGTCATGATTTTCCTGTTTTTCTCCGCCGCGGAGGCTGCTTTTACACAGCAAAACAATATACAATAAAGGCTCATTTGAGAAGAGCTTTATTCTAATACATTGATGCAGTTACCTACCCCCAGCCCGCGGCAGAACCCCTTTGTTCAGCAGGCTTGTGGTGGGCGTGGCAGAGCCCCATATTTCCCGTTAGACTTTGTCTAAAATCCTTTTCTACCATCACCCGACTCCTTGAACATGTCAGCGAACCACAGACCCCGTCCGCTTCTGCTTATCGTGCTCGACGGCTGGGGCTATTCGGAAAATCCCCATCACAATGCCGTGCGCGCGGCCCGTACCCCGGTCTGGGATCGCTTGTGGAGTGAGTACCCGCATACATTCGTGCGCACCTCTGGCGCGGAAGTGGGACTGCCCGCCGGGCAAATGGGCAATTCCGAGGTGGGCCACCTGAACCTGGGCGCTGGCCGCGTGGTGTACCAGGAGTTCACCCGCGTCAGCCGCGCCATCAAGACCGGCTCTTTCTACACCAACCAGACCCTCACCGATGCGGTGGACCTGGCGGTGGGCAACGGCAAGGCGGTACACATCCTCGGTCTGTTGTCCCCCGGCGGCGTGCACAGTCACGAGGAACACATCCACGCCATGGTCGAGCTGGCCATCCAGCGCGGGGCGAAAAAGGTGTACGTACATGCCTTTCTCGATGGCCGCGACACCCCGCCGAAAAGCGCGGAAAGCTCCCTGCGCCTGATGCAGGACAAGATCGACCAGCTCGGCGGCGGCCGCATCGCTTCCATCATCGGCCGCTTCTACGCCATGGACCGCGACCACCGCTGGCCGCGCATCCAGGCCGCCTACGACCTGATCACCGGTTGCGCCGCCGAGTACCAGGCGCCGGACGCCATCACGGCGCTGCACATGGCCTACGCGCGCGGCGAGACCGACGAATTCGTCAAGGGCACCTGGATCGTCCCGGCCGGCGAGAAGCCGGTGAGCTTCGAGGACGGCGATGTGCTCATTTCCATGAACTACCGCTCCGATCGCGCGCGCCAGATCACCCGCCCGTTCATCGAGCCCGATTTCGATGCCTTCGAGCGCCGCTGCAAGCCCAAGCTGGGCATGTTCGTCAGCCTCACCGAATACAGCGCCGATTTCGATATTCCGGTGGCCTTCCCGCCGGAACGCTTGCGCAATGTGTTCGGCGAATACATCTCCCGCCTCGGCCTGCATCAGCTGCGCATCGCCGAAACGGAGAAGTATGCCCACGTCACCTTCTTCTTCAACGGCGGGCGCGAAGAGCCGTTCGAGTTCGAGGATCGCATCCTTGTCCCCTCGCCCCATGTGCCCACCTACGATCAGAAGCCGGACATGAGCGCTGGCGAAGTCACCGACCACCTGGTGGCGGCGGTGGGCAGCGGCAAGTACGACGTCATCATATGCAACTACGCCAACCCCGACATGGTGGGTCACACCGGCAACTTCGAGGCCACGGTCAAGGCCATCGAGGCGCTGGATGCCTGCCTTGGCCGCCTGGTGGCGGCGGTGGAGCAGGCGGGTGGCGAAATGCTGATCACCGCCGACCACGGCAACGCCGAGCAGATGGTGGGCGAGGATACCGGGCAACCCCATACCGCCCACACCTCCAACCCGGTGCCGCTGGTGTATTTCGGTCCGCGGCAGATCAATCTCAGCCCCGGCATTCTGTCGGACATCGCACCCACCATGCTGGGCCTGATGGAGCTGGAAGTGCCGCGTGAAATGACCGGCCACAATCTGGCCGCCGGCCCCGTGGAGGACGCGGCACAGCCGTGAGCGGGCGCAGCAGAACGGCCGCCGGGCTAGCCGCCCTGCTCCTGCTGTTGCCGGTGCTGTCCTTGGCATCCGGCACCATCCAGCGCAATACCCCGCCCGCCGAACGCAGCGCTACCCGTCAGGCCAAGGAAACGGAGCTGCTGCAACTGCGTGAGCGTATCGCTGCCCTGCGTGGCGACCTCCACAAGGTGCGCAGCCGTTACGACAGCTTGCGCGAAGAACTGCGTGCGGTGGAGCAGGCGGTGGCGCGCATCAGCCAGGAGCTGCGCGACCTGGACGACCGCCTGGCCGAGCAGTCGCGCCGGCTCGGTGCGCTGCAAAAACGCCGCAGTGAGCTGGAGGGCTCCATCGCCCAGCAGCGGCGCTATCTGGAGCAGCAGATCCGCGCCGCCTACGCCATGGGGCGGCAGGAATACCTCAAGATCCTGCTCAATCAGGAAGACCCGGCCACCCTCGGCCGCGCCCTCACCTACTACGACTATCTCAATCGCGCCCGCTCCGAGCGCATCACCTCCTTGCTGGCCACCGTGCAGCAGCTGGAGGGGGTGCGGCGCGAGATCGAGGCGGAAAACACCCGGCTGGCGCAGTTGCGCGAGCAGCAGCGCCTGCGCAAGGTGGAGCAGGAAAAGAACCAGGCGGCGCGCAGCGAACTGCTGGCCCAGCTGGAAGAGGAACTGAGCAGCAAGGATCGGCGTCTGAAGGGTTTGCTGGCGGACGAGAAGGAGCTGGAGGGATTGATCCTGGCTCTGGCCCAGGCACTGGAAGACATCCCGGCTGAACCGGGCAACCACAAGCCCTTCGCCCAGATGCGCGGCAAGCTGCCCTGGCCGGCGCGCGGCCGCATCGTCGAGCGCTTCGGCAGCGAGCGCCTCGGCAGCCTGCGCTGGCAGGGGGTGGTGATCGGCGCCAAGGAAGGCTTGCCGGTGCGTGCCGTCTCGCACGGCCGCGTCGCCTATGCCGATTGGCTGCGCGGTTATGGCTATCTGCTGATCATCGATCACGGCGACGGCTTCATGAGTTTGTATGGACACAATCAGACCCTGCACAAGGAGGTGGGCGACTGGGTGAGCGCGGGCGAGACCATTGCCAGCATCGGCTCCAGCGGCGGCAATGAACGCAGCGGTGTGTATTTCGAGATCCGCCGCAACGGTAAGCCGCAAGACCCCACCCGCTGGTGTCGGAGCTAGCGGCCACATGAATGGTCATTCTGAGGTAATATCGGCACAACCATGCGCGGCCGGGAACTGTCTCGCCGGCAACCGAACACAGGGGCAACCCGGAGTCACCCAATGAAACAAGCCACCCGTTCTCTTCTGGTCCTTGCCACCGGCCTGGTGCTGGGCGTATCGCTCTCGCTCGGCGGCAGCGTGCTGGCGGACCGCGCCAACAATCAGGCGGCGCCGCTGCCGCTGGACGAGCTGCGCAACTTCTCCGAGGTGTTCGGCAAGATCAAGGCCGACTACGTCGAAGCGGCCGATGACAAGACCCTGCTGGAAAGCGCCATTCGCGGCATGCTCTCCGGCCTCGACCCCCACTCCGCCTACCTCAACCAGGAAGAGTTCAAGGAGTTGCAGGTGGGGACCAGCGGTGAGTTCGGTGGCCTCGGCATCGAGGTCGGTCTGGAGGATGGCTTCGTCAAGGTGGTCTCGCCCATCGACGACACGCCGGCCCAGGCCGCCGGCGTCAAGGCTGGCGATTTGATCATCCGGCTCGACGATACCCCGGTGAAGGGCATGAGCCTGAACGATGCGGTGAAGATGATGCGCGGCAAGCCCGGCACCAAGATCACCCTCACCATCATGCGCGAAGGCGAGCAGAAGCCGCTCAAGTTCGTCATCACCCGCGATGTGATCCGTGTCAAGAGCGTCAAATTCCGTGCCCTAGAGCCGGGCTACGGCTACCTGCGCATCACCAGTTTCCAGAACCAGACCGGGGAGCAGGTGCTGAAGGCGGTGTCCGACATGAAAAAGGAACACGGCGGCGAATTGAAGGGCCTGGTGCTCGACCTACGCAACAACCCCGGCGGCGTGCTCGGTGCCGCCGTGTCCGTGTCTGATGCCTTCCTGGAGAAGGGCCTCATCGTCTACACCGAAGGCCGCGCCAAGGACGCCGAGCTGCGCTACACCGCCACGCCGGGTGATGCGCTGAAGGGTGCCCCCATCGTGGTGCTGGTCAACGGCGGTTCCGCCTCGGCCTCGGAGATCGTGGCCGGCGCGTTGCAGGACCACAAGCGCGCCATCATCATGGGCAACCGCACCTTCGGCAAGGGTTCGGTGCAGACCATCTTCCCGATGAGCAACAACAGCGCCATCAAGCTCACCACCGCGCGCTACTACACGCCGGGCGGCCGTTCCATCCAGGCCGACGGCATCGAGCCGGACATTGCGCTGCGCGCCGTCAAACTGGTGGATGCCGAAGATGGTGAGGTCGAGCGCCTGAAGGAGGCCGACCTGTCGCGCCATCTGACCAACGGCAGCAGCAAGAAGCCGGTGGGCAAGGAAGACGCCAAGGTAGACGATGCGGTGAGCAAGGATTACGCCCTCAACGAGGCGCTCAACCTGCTCAAGGGCCTGAACATCCTGCAGTCACGCAACCAGTAACATGCGCCGCACGCTGATGGCGTTGTTGCTGGCCTGTGCCTCCGCCGCAGTACAGGCCCAGCCGCTGATCAGCATCATCATCGATGACATCGGCGATCGTTACGATTACGGCCGCCGTGCGCTGGAACTGCCGGGCGCGCTCACCTACTCCATCCTGCCGCATACCCCCTATGCCCGTCACTTCGCGCTCCTGGCCCACCGCCAGGGCCGTGAGGTGATGCTGCATCTGCCCATGCAGGCGGAGACCGGCAATCGCCTCGGGCCCGGCGGTGTCACTCTGGAGATGAGCGAGGAGGCGTTCCGCCGCACGGTGCGCGACAATCTCGCGGCGGTGCCCCATGTGCGCGGCATCAACAACCACATGGGCAGCCTGCTCACCCGTCATCCCGGCCACATGGACTGGCTGATGAGCGAGATGAATGCGCAGGGCGGACTATTCTTTGTGGACAGTGTGACCACCGTGCGCACGGTAGCGGCACACGTGGCGCTGGAGCATGGCCTGCCGACCACGCGGCGCGATGTCTTTCTCGACGCCGCCACGGACACCGACAGCATCCGCCGCCAGTTCGCCCGCCTGCTTGCGGTGGCGCAGCAACAGGGCAGCGCCCTGGCCATCGGTCACCCCTATCCGAGCACCCTGCAGGTGCTGAACGAGGTGCTGCCCCAGCTCGATGCGTTGGGCGTACGCCTGGTGCCGGTATCGCATTTGATCAACGCAAGACAGGAGAGGAATCCCCAACTATGGCGCGCGTCCTTGTCCCCCTCGCCCCCGGCTGCGAAGAGCTTGAAGCCGTAACCATCATCGATCTGCTGCGCCGTGCCGGAATCGAGGTCGTTTCTGCCGGCCTCGACGCCGGACCTGTCAAGGCCTCGCGCGGCGTGGTGTTGCTGGCCGACACCACGTTGGACGAGGCGCTCAAGCACGACTATGACATGGTGGTCCTGCCCGGCGGCGGCCCCGGCGCCGACCGGCTGGATCACGATCCACGCATCGAGTCCCTGCTGAAGAAGATGGCCGCCAGCGGTAAATACACCGCCGCCATCTGCGCCGCGCCCAAGGTGCTGGGGCGCCTCGGCCTGCTCGCCGGCAAGCGCGCCACCTCCTATCCTGGTTTCGTTGATAAGATGCGGCTGCCCGATGTCACCTACCTCAGCGATGCGGTGGTGCAGGACGGCAAGGTGATCACCTCGCGCGGCCCCGGCACCGCCATGGATTTTGCCCTGCACCTGGTTGCCGTGCTGGCGGGCAGTGCCAAGCGCGATGAGGTCGAGGCTGGATTGGTGCGCGGTTGATCGCGCCGCACGCTTTGCGTTTGGCAGCGCTTTGCGGTGAAATGAAGTTTCCGCTCAGAGGAGGACAATAATGAAAACTGCACTGCGTACGTTTAGCTTCATCTCCGCCCTGTTGCTCGCCGGCCCGGCCCTGGCCGATCAGGCCCTGGCTTTGCAGAATGGGTGCATGGGGTGCCACAAGCCGGAGGGCCCTTTGGTGGGGCCGGACTTCAAACAGATCGCCGCCCGCTACCGCGACAACCCCGATGCAGTGGAAGTGCTCACTGCGAAGGTGAAGGCCGGCAGCCAGCCGGGTGAGCCGCTGAACTGGGGCCAGATCATGATGCCGGCCAGCCCCGGCAATCCGGATGATATCCGCACCGTCATCCGCTGGATGTTGACGCACTAAGTGGCCCTAACCACCGGTAGGGTGGGCCAGGTGTCCGCCGGCCCATCCTGGCGGGTTAATCGTAGGGCTCGACCTTCAGCGCCTCGATGGTGTAACCCGCCTGCGCCATCGGCGTGCTGCGCGCCACGGCGCGCAGCTTGCCGGTGACCCACACCGTATCGAACAGCCCCCGCACTTCCCCGCCGCCGGGGATGGTGACGTATACCGTCTGGTTGGCTGGCGGCGGCGGCGCATGCACGCAGGCGCCGTAATACGGCACCAGGATGAAGGACTCCACCTTACGCCCATCGCCTTCCAGCGGCACCACGAAGCCCGGCAGCTTCACCAGCAAACCGTCCAGCGCCTTGATCACCGGCGCCTTGTCCCACTCCTGACGGATGCTCGCCATGGCCGCCGCCACGCGCGGGTCTTCGTCGTCCATCTCCTCCAGTCCCAGTCCGGCAAAGGCGGCTTCGGGTTGCCAGTCATCGGGTACCAGTTCGTACCACTCCAGCTGAAATGCGTGGCTGAGGTCGACGGCTGGCGTCGTCATCGTCGACGCTGGCGCCGGTTCGTCGCTGCATGCGCCGAGCAGCAGTGCCATGCACAGCAAGGCGATTAACGAAATCTGTTTCATGATCAAATGCGTACCGTCAGGCCGTCGGCCAGTGAATAGCGATAGGCGCGCCAGGCCGGAATGGCCCCCACCAAGGCGCCTGCGCCGGTGATGATAGCCAGCAAAACCCATTCGCGCAGCGCCAGCGGCGTGATGGCAAGATACAGCCCCCATTGCGCCTCGATGAGCGGGCGGCCCAGCCACAGCGCCGCATAGAGCAGCACCACGCCCAGCGCCGCGCCCAGCACGACCAGCAACAGGGCCTCGCTGATCAGCAGCGACGACACCTGCCAGGGACGTGCGCCGACCGCGCGCAGGATCGCCATTTCGCGTCGGCGCTCGTTGAGGCCGGAGAGGATGGCGGTGAGCATGCCCAGCAGACCCACGCCCACCACGCAGGCGGAGATGGCGAGCAGGGTGCGCTCCGCCACCCCCATCAGGTCCCACAGTTCCTGCAAGGCCACGCCGGGGATCACCGCGCTGAGCGGTTCACGCGGGTAGTCGTTGATCTCGCGCTGCAGGCGGAACACGGCGAGACGCGACTCCAGGCCGAGCAGCACGGCAGTGATGGTCTTCGGCGTCAGGTCCATGGCGCGCACGGTATCGGCCGACAACGCCTGGCGCGGCGCCGCGCCCCCTTCCCAGCCCACGTGCACCGCCTCGATGCCGGCGAGGCTGACGTGCACAGTACGATCCACCGGCGTGCCGGTCTTGCGCAGGATACCGACCACGCGAAACGGCAACGTGTCATGTTGCGCAAAGCTGACGCTGCCGGTGCCATGACTGATGACGATGGACTGCTCCAGCGCATAGCCCAACTGCTGTGCCACATCGAAACCGAGCACGGCGTCGAACAGATCGTCGAAGGGGCGGCCCGCGGTGAATTCGAGCGTGCGGCCACGCCCGTAGCGATAATGGGTGAAGTAGTCCGCCGTGGTGCCGAGCACGCGATAGCCGCGATGCGCATCGCCCAGCACCAGCGGTACGCTCCAGGCCACCGCCGGGTGACGCGCGATGTCCTGATAGCTGTCCCAGCGCATGGCGTTGGTGGGATTGCCGATGCGGAATACCGAGTACAGCAACAGTTGCACCGGACCGCTGCGCGCGCCCACCACCAGATCGGTACCGGAGAGGGTGTGGGCAAAGCTATTGCGCGCCTCCACGCGCAGGCGTTCCACGCCGAGCAGCAGCGCCGTGCTGAGGGCGATGGCGCACAGCGTCAGCAGCGCCGTGTAGCGGCGGTTCCACAGGCTGCGCAGGGTGAGGCTGAACACGGCCATGGTTTAGCTCGCCCCCGCCCGGTTGATTTCCAACAGGCACAGCGCGCGGTGAAACAGCGGCTCCAGCGCGCGATCATGGCTGACGAACACCAGTGTGCTGTCCTGCGCCGCACATTCGCCCAGCAGCAGCTCGACGAAGGCAGCGCGATGATCGGCATCCAGTGCCGAGGTGGGTTCATCGGCGATGATCAGTTCCGGCGCACCCAGCAACGCCCGTGCTGCAGCCACGCGTTGCTGCTGGCCCACGCTCAATTCGGTGACGGTGCGCTGCGGCAGGTCGCCGCCGAGACCGAGGTGGGCGAGCAGGCGCAGCGCCTCTGTTCGCGGCGCGCCGCGTGCGGCCACGCGTTGCGCCCGCGCGCTGGAAAAGCGGCAGGGCAGCAAGACGTTGTCCAGCACCGACAGATAGGGTATGAGGTTGAACATCTGGAAGATGTAGCCGATGTGATCGGCGCGGAAGGCATCACGTTGCACACCGCGCAAGGTGTGCAAGGCATGGCCCAGCACCTCGACAGTGCCGCGTTGCGGCACGCTCACGCCGCTGAGCAACGCCAGCAGTGTGCTCTTGCCGGCGCCGGAGGGGCCACGCAGAAACAAGCGCTCGCCGCGCGCCACCGTGAACTGCGCCATGTCCAGCACCAGCGGCCCCTGCGGGCGCCAGCGGAACTGTACGTCGGTGAGCTGGATGGCGGGTGCGCTCATGCGGTGGCCATTGCAGGAGGATTGTGCGCGGCTGTCATTGCCGCAGCCTCAGGTGCGGCGCCGCCGCGGTCACCTCGCCCGCACGCGCGCCGTCCGGCAGCACCGCCTGCCAGCGCAGCGTGCCGAGCGACTTGTAGTGCGCAAACAACTTCAGCTCGATCCGATCCAGCGCCTGCGGCTGACGGCAGGTGTAGCGGTAGACGGCGTGATACTCGGCGTGCACATGGGCGTCGTGTCCCTCGCTGCCGTGGGTGTGTGCATGGTCGTGATTATGCGTATGGCCGATGGCCTCCATCTGCTCGCCATCCACCTCCGCAGCCACCAGCTTGCAGCCGGCCGCTGCCGGCAGGACGAATTGCCGCTCGGCCTTGGTCAGCTCGGCCGCCACGCGCCGCACCGCCATGCGCTCCTTCACCGTCGCCGGCAGGTGTTCGAAGCCGACGATGTCGCCCGCCGGCACCAGCAGTTCCAGCATCAGTGCGTTGCCGTCCAGCACGACATTGAACTGGCCGACGCCGTGTTCATGCGGGCCGAGGGAGAGGCGCTGTGTTTCCGCCTGTGCCATCGTGGCGGTGAAGGCCAGCGCAAGAAAAACAAATCGTAAATACCGTGTCATGTGCCATCGTCCTGCAGGAAACGAACATCCGCTATGGACGCATGAGGCCCACCAAGGTTCCCTCATGCTCCTGCCTCGCCCAGGCAGGCCGCAACTGCGTCGCTGCTCAGGCTGTCATAGGCCGCGCGGTTGAAGGTGACGATGGCGCCGGCCATCTCCGACCAGGTGAAGCCGGAACTCCACGGCGGCGGCGCCACCTGGCCCTGCGGCCGGCGCGGAAACAGCCAGGCGTGGCCGGGGCGGTAGAGCAGGCTGTAGGGCGTGGCGCTGCGGTGCAGGGCGGCGATCGCCTGCCAGGCGGGGTCGCGCTCACGGAAGGCGTGGCACGGCGCCGGATAGGGAACGTCGCCGCCGTTATGATGCCAGCGCGCGTCCTCCACCGGCAGCGGTGCGCCGCCCACGTAAAGCTGAAAGTGCAGATGATTGACCGAGGCGAAGGCGCCGTAGCTGTTGTAGCCCAGGCCGGCGCCGGGCAGCGTCGCGCCCAACTGCTCCACCACCTGCCAGGCGTAGTCGTGATACTGCCGCTGCAAGTATTGCGGCAGGCACTGATCGCGCTCCGGCACCAGCAGGGTGTGCAGCTCGGCGAAGGGATACTTGTTGTAATACAGGTCGACGTCGCGCCCGCCCAGCTCGCCGCGCCAGAACACCTCGTGCTGCATGAACGGCTTGTTGAAGTGAAACGCCCGCTCCTCGAACGGTGCGCTGATCCCCTGCGGCGGCTGCTGGCTGATGCGCTTGGGGCGGAACGAGCGCAGATGGTTGAACTGCAAGTCCCACGGCCCCTCCCTGCGCGTCTCGGTGGCTTGCAAGGCCTCGAAGTCGATGGCGGCGATCTTGAGGAACACCAGCAGATCCTCTTCCACCTCGCTCAAGGGCAGGCCCGCGGCCAGCGCCTCGCGGAAGCGCGCCAGCAGCGTCGCATACTGCCCGCGCAGCTCCGGGCCCAGCGCCGCCAGCACCGGCGGGTCGAAGGTGGCGTTGGCCGCCACCAGGATGAAGGCGCCGAGCGACTGCTGCGCCAGCAAAGGCCGCAGGCCGATGATGAAGGCATCGCGCCATTGCGCGGGGGAGTGGAAGGGATTGGAGGTCATGGCGCGCCATGATACCCGACGGGCATGCCGCCGAACGAGTCCTGGGGAAGGTCTGAATAAGTCCATCCTGGACTTCTCAGCCCACGCGAATCGAAACATGTGATGTTCGATTCGCTTCATGTTCCAACGACTTATGGCCGTTGGAACATGGCGGCACATCTCTGTGCCGCGGAAGCTCTGAACTTATTCAGAGCTTACTTAGGCGAACAACCGTTGCAGCAGCTTGCGCGCCTCGTCCAGCAACAGGATCGAGGAGGCCACGGCGGCGGCGAGCAGCCAGTGCTCCCAGGCGAGGTCGGTGGTGCGGAACACCTGTTGCAGCGGCGCCCAGTGTACCACCAGGATTTGCATCAACAGCACGCCGGCCAGGGCCAGCCACAGCTTGCCGTTGCGGAAGAAATTGCCGTTGAAGGCGCTGCCGTATTCGGCGCGGGCGTTGAACACGTTGAACAGCTGGAACAGCACGAAGGTGGTGAAGCCCAGAGTGAGGGCGTAGCTGACGGCGTGGTGCTGAATGGACCAGTACAGCACGCCGAGGGTGCCGACGGTCATGGTGAGGCCGTAGGCGAGCAGGCGGCCGAAGCGGCGCACGGTGAGGATGCGCGCATCGCGCGGGCGCGGCGTTTCCTGCATCAGGCCGCGGCGTGCCGGTTCCAGGCCGAGGGTCATGGCCGGCGGGCCGTCCATGATGATGTTGATGAGCAGGATCTGGAGCGGTGTGAACGGCATCGGCAGCCCGGCCAGCGGCGCGCTGAACACGGTGAGGATGGCGCCGATGTTGGTGGAGAGTTGGAAGCGCACGAACTTGACGATATTGTCGTAGATGGTGCGTCCTTCCTTCACCGCGCCGACCAGGGTGGCGAAATTGTCGTCGGTGAGCACCATGTCGGCGGCTTCTTTGGTCACTTCGGTGCCGGTGCGGCCCATGGCGACGCCGATGTCGGCGTTTTTGATCGCCGGCGCGTCATTGACGCCATCGCCGGTCATGGCCACCACCTCGCCCCCTCCCTGCAATGCGCGCACGATCTGCACCTTGTGTTCCGGCGCCACGCGCGCAAACACGGAGGCGCGGCGGATGGCTGTCACCAGCGCCTCGCCCTGCAACTGATCCAGTTCTGCGCCGGTGATCACCTCACCGCGGAGACCTAGCTCGCGCGCCACGGCGCGGGCAGTGACGCGGTGATCGCCGGTGATCATCTTCACGTCTATGCCGGCGGAGGTACACAGCGTGATTGCCTCGCGTGCCTCGGGCCGTGGCGGATCGATGATGCCGATGAGGCCGACGAAGGTGAGGTCGCGGATGTATTGCTTCAAATCGTTGCCGGCGTTGAAGCGCGCCGCCGGTAGGCGGCCCCTGGCCACGGCGAGGACACGCATTGCTTCTGCGGCCAGCGCCTCGTTCTCTGTCGCCAGCGCCGCACGCTCCGCAGTCGCCAGCGCCGCGTCGCCGTCCGCCGTCAGCGTACGGCTGCAATAGTCCAGCAGCACGTCTGGCGCACCCTTGACCCAGATGTCGACCTGATCGCCCTCCAGATGGAAGGTGGCCATGAACTTGTGTGCCGAGTCGAAGGGCAGCTCGGCCAGGCGCGGGTAGCGCCGTGCCAGTCGCTCGACGTCGAGGCCCTGCGCGCTGGCCAGGGTGATCAGCGCGCCCTCGGTGGGATCGCCAATGACGCGGCCGTGATCCAGGCGGCTGTCGTTGCACAGCACTGCCGGCAGCAGCAGCTCATCGAGACGGTCGGCGTAATCATCTTTATCCAGCGCGATGCGGCGGCCACGGAAATACACCGCGCGGGCGCGCATCTGATTGAGGGTGAGGGTGCCGGTCTTGTCGGAACAGATCACCGTGGTACAGCCCAGCGTCTCCACGGCGGCGAGGCGTTTGACGATGGCGCGCTTCTTCGCCATGCGGTGCATGCCCACCGCCAGCGTCACCGTCACCACCGCCGGCAGACCCTCGGGAATGGCGGCCACCGCCAGGGCGATGGCGGTGAGGATGCTTTGCACCAGCGGCTGCTCGCGCAGCAGGCCGAGGATGAAGATCAGCAGCACCACGCTGCCGGCGATGAGGGCCAGGCGCTTGCCGACGTGATCGAGCTGCACCTGCAGTGGTGTCGGCTGCTCCTCTGCCGCCTCCATCAGCCCGGTGAGGCGGCCCATCTCCGTCTGCATGCCGGTGGCGGTGACCAGCAGCTCGATGCGGCCGCGTGTCATCACGGTGTTCATGTAGGCCATGTTGTCGCGTTCGGCCAGCGGCACGTCGGCGTGGGTCAGCGCCGCGCTGGACTTGCCCACCGGCAGCGACTCGCCGGTGAGCGCAGCCTCGCCCACCTCCGCATTGTGTGCCTGCACCACGCGGCCATCGGCGGGGACGCGATCGCCGGCCTCCAGCAGGACGAGGTCGCCGGGTACCAGTGCCTCGGCCGCGATCTCCATCACGTGGCCGTCGCGGCGCACGCGCGCCTGGCGCGACAGCATCTGGCGCAGCGCAGCGAGGGTCTGTTCGGCGCGGTATTCCTGATAGAAACCGAGCAGGGCATTGAGCAGCAGCACCACGAGGATCACCGCCGCATCCAGCAGTTCGCCGATGGCGGCGGCGAGCAGTGCGGCGCCGAACAGCACGACGATGAGCAGATTGCGGAACTGTGCCAGGAACAGGGCGACGGGTCCCGGCTTGGGCTTCTCGGCCAGGCGGTTGGGGCCGTGCTGTGCCAGCCGCGCCGCCGCCGCCCCGGCGGAGAGTCCGTGCATGGCGTCGCTGCCGAGCTGTGCTACCGCCTGCTCGGGGGTGAGCTGGTGCCAGACGACAGGTTCGCTGTGGCGGGGCTCGTTCATGCGGAAGTCACGCGGTTATGGTGTTGCACACGGTTTCGTGCCGCGTTGGCGCAAGGCTCAGCGCTGGCAGCGCGGGCAGTAATAGGTGGAGCGCTGGCCCTGGCGCGTTTGCTTGATGGTAGCACCGCAGGCGGTGCAGGGCGCGCCGGCGCGGCCGTAGACGCGCAGTTCCTGCGCGAAATAGCCCGGCTTGCCGTCGCTGCCGGTGAAATCGCGCAGCGTGGTGCCTCCCTGCTGGATGGCCTCGCGCAACACCGCGCGGATGGCGCTGACCAGGCGCGCGCAGCGCTCGCGCGACAGCGAGCCGGCGGCGCGTGAGGGGTGGATGCCGGCGCGGAACAGTGCCTCGCTGGCGTAGATGTTACCGACGCCGACGACCGTCTTGCTGTCCATGATGAAAAGTTTGATCGCCGTCTTGCGTTTGCGTGAGGCGCGATACAGATAGTCGGCGTCGAACTCCGCCTCCAACGGTTCGGGGCCGAGGTCGCGCAGCAGCTCGTGCTGCGCCGGGTCGTCCTTCGTCCACAGCACGGCGCCAAAACGGCGCGGGTCGGTCAGGCGCAGCGCCTGGCCGCCAGCGAGCACCAGGTCGAAGTGATCGTGCTTGCCTGCGGGTGTGGCGGCATCTACCAGACGCAGGCTGCCGGACATGCCCAGGTGCAGGATCAGCGTGCCATGCTCGAAGCGCAGCAGCAGATACTTGGCACGCCGTTCCACGGCCTGCACCACACGGCCGTGCAGCTTGCCGGCCAGGCCGCGAGGCACCGGCCAGCGCAACTGCGGGTGACGCACGACGACGGCGGCGACGGTGTGACCGGCGAGGTGCGGCGCGATGCCGCGGCGGGTGGTTTCGACTTCCGGAAGTTCGGGCATGGCTGCAACGGCGCGACCGCAGTGCCTAGTGATCGGCAGCCGGACTCGCCAGCTCCAGCAGCTCCTGGGCCTGGCTGGCGACGAGATGATAGGCCAGGCCAAGGTCGGGCCGCACCAACACCAGGTCCGGCTCGCGTGCGGCGATGATGAAACGCACGGGCTGTTCCTGGCCACTCAGATGCAGGTGGACCTCGTCGCCGTGCACCGCGTCCTTGTGCTCCTGCACCTCCAGCGCCTGTACGTTGAGCCAACGCTGCGCCAGCGCGGTGGCGGCGTCGGCGGACCACTGGTTTGGTTTCGGCTCCGGCAGCCAACTGCCCTCCTGGTTCACCAGGGTGAGCTGCGGCAGGTCGATGCGTTCCAGTGCCGTGCCCTCGTCCAGCAGACGCAGGCTGAGATAGCCGGTCCAGTGGCCGATGAGCTGGTAGTAGCGCAGATCGGGGATCAGGTGCAGGGTGTCGCCGACACGCACGTAGCGGCGGTTGTCCAGCGGCGTGCTGCCGCCGAAATCGATGAGCGTGTCATCGAGCCACAGCCGTGCCTTGGGCTCGGCCAGGCCGTAGGCGGCGAGATCAAGGCCGGCGATCGCCTGCTGGCTGAGGCTTTCGATGGTGGCGATGTTGGCGATGGTGTCGGCGCGGATGCTGTTGGCCGGTGCCGTGACGGGCGCGCTCAGTCGCCAGCGAGCCTCGCTGCGCACCATCTCCACGGTATCGTTCGGTCGCTCGATGCGGATGCGCTGCACCGTCGTGGGGTCCAGCGCGGTGATTTTCACCGGCGCCGGCGCTGCGTCCTTGCCCGGCTCCAGCCAGGCCAGCAGGCCGAGGCCCGCCACGGCCAGTAACAACACCAGATTGACCAGATTGCGTTTGTTCACGTCGAGACCCCAATGAAACGGGTTTAGCGTTTGCGGCGCTTGAGCCAGATCACCACACCGGCAACGACCAGGCCGCCGGGGATGATGATCAGGAAACTGAAACCGATGAGGCCGGAGAGCAGCGGCGTCAGTTCCAGGCGCGTGTCGGTCGCCGCCTTGGGCGGGATGTGCATCAGCGTGTCGTCGTGGCTGAGCCAGTTGATCAGGCGTTCGCCCAGCTCCAGGTTGGCGCCGTTGCCGAGATAGCTGTTGGCGAGGAAGTCGCCGTCGCCGATCACCACCACGCGTTGCTGCGGCGCGTCGTGTTCATCCGCGGCCGCATCGCCCTCGCCCGGCCGCGGCCGTTCCAGGGCGATGCCGACGTTGAGCGGACCCGGCACGTCGGCGCCGGCGTCGTAACGGATCGAGCCCTGCAAGGGGCCGGTCTCCGCCCAGCTGCGCGGCACGGTTTGCAGCAGCGGAGTGGCCTGCCACGGCTCATCCACCAGCGTGGCATCGAGGGCGGTGGCATAGGGGAATAGGGTGACGCTGGCCAGGCCCCGGGTGACCGCATGGGGCGGATAGTCCACCACCACCGAGAAGGCGGCGTTGTCGATGCCGAGCAGTTGGGTGGTGGGATCGACCACGGTGCCGGGATGGAACGACAAGCCCAGTTGTGCCGCCAGTGGATCAAGCTGGCGACGGCCGTCCGGCTCCGCCAGCCACAGCAGGTTGCCGCCCTGCTCCACGTAGTTCTGGATCAGGCGCACCTCGCCGGGGAACAGGTCCACCTGCGGGCTGGCGATGACCAGTAGCGCGGCATCGGCCGGAATGTCCGGCGTCGCCGTCAGATTGAGCCGCGTGATCAAGAAGCCCTTGTTGCGCAACTGCTCGCCGAAGGCGCCGTAGTCGTGATTGGCGCCACCGTCGGGATTGCGTTCGCCATGTCCCTCCAGGAACACCACCTTGCGCTCGCCGGCGCGCGCGAGCTTGTGCAGGGTGTTGGTGAGGGCCTGTTCGTTGATCTGCTGCACGTGCAGCTTGCGGCCCTGGTATTCGACGACCATCTCGCCGTCGAAGCTGATGCCCTCGGCGCGTACCCGTTCCGGCTCCATGTCCGGGTCGACGAAGCGCAGGTTGAGGTCGGCCTTGTGGCGCTGATAACGGCCGACCAGATCGCTGATCTGGCGTCGCGTTGCCACCAGCTCACTCTGGCGCGCAAAGGCCGTGATCTGGAGCGGGTCCTTCAGCTCCGCCAGCAGGGCGACACTGGCCGGCGCCAGCGTATGGCGGCCGGCGGCGGTCCAGTCGGCCTGGAAATGGTAGCGCGTGCTGAGCCAGGCGACGAGGCCCATGCCGGCGAGAAACAGCACGGCGAAGGTGGCGCCTTGCAGGCGCAGGATGCGGCGGTTCTTTTTGTTCGCTTCCATGGGGATGACTCAGTGTTGCAGCCGGTCGGCGTCGAGGCGCCGCACGGAGAAGACCAGAAATACGGCGATGAACAGCAGGTAGTACACCAGGTCGCTGCTGTCGAAGATGCCGCGCAGCAGCGCCTCGTAGTGCTGTTGCAGTGACAGCCAGGCAAACAGGCCGCGCGAGCCGGAATCGTCCACTGCGTTGCCGGCCAGGTTGATTACCCACAGCAGCAGCAGCGCGCCGAAGCTGGCCACCGCCGCCACCGTCGGTTGCGCGGTGAGGGTAGAGATGTACAGGCCCAGCGCGGCGAAGGCGGCCAGCATCAGGAACAGGCCGAGCAGGGCGCTGGCGAACTGGCCCAGGTCCAGGCTGCCGGCGAGCAGTAGCGACAGCGGCATCAGTGCGATGAGGCCGAGCATGATGGAAAGAAAGGCCATCACGCCGAGATACTTGCCGAGGATGATCTCGGTCATCGACACCGGCGCGGAGAACAGCAGCGGCAGCGTGCGCGCGCGGCGCTCGTCGCTCACCAGGCGCATGGTGATCAGCGGCACCACCAGCAGCATGACGATGCCGGCGCTGCCGAACAGCGGCGCGACGATCACCTCGGCGAGGCCGGGCGGCGCCTGCATCAGTGCGATCTGTGGTTGCAGGCGCACGTACTGATCGAGCTGCGACAGGAACAGCCAGGCGAGGATGAACTGCACCACGGCGAGGATGCTCCAGGCCAACGGCGAGAGAAACAGGGTGCGCAATTCGCGCGCGGCGATATGTCCGATCATCATGCCGCCTCCTCCATGGGTTCGTTGCGCGTCAAGTGCACGAAGATGTCCTCCAGCGAGGCGTGCTCCGGCGTCAGTTCCAGTAGCCCCCAGCCATGATGCACCGCGGCGGCGGCCACCGCCTCGGCCGGGTTCACCTCCGGCGCATGGTGCAGGCGGAAGCGGCCCTCCTCCAGCGGCTCCACTTCCTGCACGCCCTCAATGGCCTGCAGCTGGTCCACGTCGGGCGGGAAGCGCAGCGCGACGCGCAGCGCGGCGTTCTGCATGCGCCGGCTCAGGCCGTCGATGGTGTCGGTGAGCACCAGTTCGCCCTTGTTGATGATCTGCACGCGGTCACAGGTGGCCTGTACCTCGGGCAGGATGTGGGTGGAGAGGATCACGCTGTGTTCCGCCGACAGCTCACGGATCAGGGCGCGGATCTCGCGGATCTGGATCGGGTCGAGGCCCACGGTGGGTTCGTCGAGAATCACCACCGCCGGGGAGTGAATGATGGCCTGGGCGATGCCGACGCGCTGCTGGTAGCCCTTGGACAGATTGCCGATCAGGCGGCGGCCCACGTCGGCCAGGCCGCAGCGTTCGCGTGCGCTGCCCACTGCCGCGCGCACGCGCGGGCCGGGAATGCGGTTGAGGCGCGCGCAATAGGTGAGGTATTCGTCCACCGTCAGCTCGCGGTACAGCGGCGGCTGTTCCGGCAGGTAGCCCAGCGCCGCCTTGGCGCGCAGCGGTTCGTCGAGCAGGTCGATGCCGTTGATCAGCACGCGGCCCTCGCTGGGGGCGAGGTTGCCGGTGATCATCTGCATGGTGGTGGACTTGCCGGCGCCGTTGGGGCCGAGGAAGCCGAGCACCTCGCCGCGCCGGACCTGGAAGCTGAGGTCGTGCACGGCGCGGTGGGTGCCGTAGTAACGGGTCAGGTGCTGAACATCGATCAGGGTATCCATATCCATGGTTTCTTGGTCGGTTATTGCTTTATCGCAGAATTAGTTTATCATTCCGCGCGGTTATTCGGTCCAGCCAAACACAGGCGGCTGCATTTTGCTGCCAAAGACACTATAAACGGGCCGTAAGTTCACACCACAATACGCCATGAAACAAGAAACCGTAGCCACCACGGAGGGGACCGGGGTCATTTGTGCGCGCTATGGCTTTGATGCCGCGGCGCGCGCGCATCGGCTGGCGCTGTTGGAACTGGGCGAGGCCGACCACGTCTGGGCAAAGCGCCTGCAGCAGGAGGTGATCGCGCCGCAGGTCGACGCGTTGGTGGAGCGGTTCTACGCTTTCCAGCAGCAGTTCCCCGAGATCATGCAGGCCATCGGCAACCGCGACAACCTGGTGCATCTGAAAGATACCCAGCGTCGTTATCTGCTCAGCCTGGGAGCCGACTTTACCAGCGAGACTTACTTCGGTGAGCGTCTGCGCGTCGGTGAGATACATGCCCAACGCAATATTGCCCTCTCCCTGTATCAGGCATCCTACCGTCATCTGCAACAGCTGTTGATCGATGCCATCCCCGCCGCCATTGCGCCCGGCGGTGCCGATCACCTGGCCTTGTGCCGCTTCATCAGCAAGATCACGGCCTTCGATATGACCCTGGCCATCGAAACCTATCATTCCGTGCGCGTGTCGACCCTGCGTGAAGCCGTGGACAACCTGCAACACGAACACTGGCGCCTGCATGAAAAGGTGGGGCGTGACGCCCTCACCGGCCTGGCCAATCGCGAGGCGGTGCTGAATGAACTGGATGCAGCGCTGGCGACGGTGGGCGAACGCAACACCAATCTGTGCCTGATCATGGCCGACGTGGATCATTTCAAGCACATCAACGACACCTACGGCCATCTCGCCGGCGACAAGGTGTTGCAATGCATCGCTGCGAAGTTGCAGCAGTTGTTGCGCGAGTTCGACATCGTCGGCCGTTTCGGCGGCGAAGAGTTCATCATCATGCTGGAAGACACGCCGCTGCCCATCGCCCGCAAGGTGGCCGAGCGTCTGCGCAGTGGCGTGGAACACGAGCTGGTGCAGTGTGATGAGCAGAATATCCGCCTCACCATCAGCCTGGGGCTGACCCAGGCGGCGGCACGCGATGATGTGCGCGGCCTGATCCGCCGCGCCGACGATGCGCTGTACCAGGCCAAGGAAGAAGGCCGCAATCGGGTGGTCGTGATCTGAGCGCGACTCTCCGCGGGCGCAAAAACGGCGTCGGCGCCGTACAATAGGCCGCGTTGTCACTGTACGGACCTCTCCTCACCATGCTGTTCCTCGGCGTCGATACCGGCGGCACCTTTACCGACTTCGTGCTCTACGACGACGGCGCGCTGCGCATCCACAAGGTGCTATCCACCCCGGACGCGCCGGAGCGCGCCATCCTGCAGGGGATCCATGAACTGGGCTTGCTGGGTCGTCTGCACGAACTGCATCTGGTGCACGGCTCCACGGTCGCCACCAACGCCGCCCTGGAGGGCAAGGGCGTGCGCACCGTCTACATCGGCAACCGCGGCCTCAAGGATCTGCTCACCCTCGGCCGTCAGGCACGTGCCGAGCTGTACAACCTGCAACCCGCCCCGCTGCCGCCGCCGGTGCCGGCCGAACTGTGCGTGGAGACCGGTGGCCGCCTGGCGGCGGACGGCAGCGTGGTCGAAGACCTCACCGACGATGACCTCGCCGCCCTGCGCCGCACCCTTGAGCGGCTGGCGCCGCGCGCCGTGGCCATCAACCTGCTCTACTCCTGGCGCGACGACCGCTTCGAGCGCGCCATCGAGCAGGTGCTGACACAGGATTTGTTCATCTCCCGTTCCTCCGCCGTGCTGCCGGAGATCCGCGAATACGAGCGCGGCATCGCCACCTGGCTCAATGCCTGGGTGGGGCCGCTGGTGGAAGGCTATCTGCATCGGTTGAAGAGCGCCTTGCCGCAGGCACAGGTGGCGGTGATGCAAAGCTCCGGCGAGACGGTGGACGCAGCGCAGGCCGGCCGCCAGGCGGTGCGCATGCTGTTGTCGGGGCCGGCCGGCGGCCTGGTGGGGGCGCGCTTCGTGGCCGCGCAGGCCGAGCGCGGGCAACTGCTCACCTTCGACATGGGCGGCACCTCCACCGATGTGGCGCTCATCGATGGCGAATTGCGCCTCACCAACGAGGGGCGCATCGGTCCCTGGCCGGTGGCGGTGGCGCAGGTGGACATGCACACCATCGGCGCCGGCGGCGGTTCGCTGGCCTGGATCGACGGCGGCGGCCTGTTGCAGGTGGGGCCGCAGTCGGCCGGCGCCGACCCGGGCCCGGCGTGTTATGGCCGCGGCGGCACCCAGGCGACGGTGACCGATGCCAATCTGGTGCTGGGGCGGCTGTTGCCACAGGCCTTTCTTGGCGGCGGCATGCGCCTCGATACGCAGGCGGCACAGGCGGCGCTGTCGCGGCTGGGTGAGGCGTTGGGCCTCTGCGCCGAAGAGGCCGCCGCCGGTATCGTGCGCCTGGCCGACGAACACATGGTGCGGGCATTGCGCGTGATGTCGGTGCAGCGCGGCGTCGATCCGCGCATGCTGACCCTCGTGTCCTTCGGCGGCGCCGGCGGCCTGCACGTCTGTGCCCTGGCCGAGAGCCTGGGCATGCGCCAGGCCCTGGTTCCGGTGCATGCCGGTGTGCTGTCGGCGCTGGGCATGCTCGCCGCACCGCGCGGCCGCCAGCTGTCGCGCACCGTCACCGGCCTGCTGTCGGACATGGATGCCGGTGCGCTGGAGCAGCACTACACCGAACTGGCGCGCGATGGTGAACAGGCGCTGGTGGCGGAGGGGGTGGCGGCAGAAACCCTGCAGGCGCAGCGCAGCCTGGATCTGCGCTACCGGGGCCAGTCCTACACGCTGAATATTCCGTGGCGCGACGGCGCCGACGCCATCGAGGCCTTTCACCTGGCCCACCAGGCGCGTTTCGGCCATCGCCTCGCCCTGCCGGTGGAACTGGTGAATGTGCGGCTGGTTCTCACGGCCCCGGCATTGGCGCTGCGTTTGCAGGCGACACCCCATATGGCGGCAGAGGCCGTGGGCCGCAGCGCGCTCTACGGCATCGGCGAGGAGGCCACGGTGTGGCAGCGGGAGACCTTGGCGGCCGGACAGGTCATCGACGGGCCGGCATTGATCACCGAGCGGGTGTCCACCACCTATCTGGCGCCGGGCTGGCGTTGCCGGGTGGACGCGGTGGGCAATCTGGTGCTGGATTATCGCGGTTAAGGAAGCTCTGAATAAGTTCAGAGCTTCCGCGGCACAGGGATGTGCCGCCATGTTCCGACGACGATAAGTCGTTGGAAAATGAAGCGAATCGAAAATCACACTTTTCGATTCGCGTGGGCTGAGAAGTCCAGGATGGACTTATTCAGACCTTCCTTAAGGAAGCGCTGAATCAGTTCAGACCCTTCTTAACCAGCACGCGCATCGCCCAGGCTGGTGGCGTCCTTGCTCATCACCGTAGTGAGGCTGTCGCCAGCCCAGCGCACCGCATCGAGATAGGCCTGGCGGTAGGTTATGCTATCGAGGCTGTTGCATAATCGATCCCAGGCACCCCACTCGTACAGCAGCACCTGTTCGAGCACGTGGCCCAGATGGCCATCGCGCGTGCGCAGCGCCGCCTTGACCTCCTCCACCAGCGGCAACTGATCCAGCACCTCCTCCATCGACTGATCCATCAACGCATCCATGGCCGAGAGCAGGCCGACGGTGAAGAAGCGATCCAGGCCGTCGTGACGGTGTGCGGCGCCGAGCAGTTCGCACATGCGCGCGCGCACCAGGGCGGTCACCATCAGTTCACGCGGCTTGTCATCGAGGCGGGTGAACAGGATCAGGGTGATCCAGTTCTTGATGGTGTTGGCACCGATGATCACCAGCGCGCGGCGCAGTGACTCTACCTTGCGGCGAATGGCAACACACGGTGAGTTGACGTAGCGCAGCAGACGGTAGGTGAGCGCTGCATCCTGGGCCACCAGCTTTTCGAGCTTGTTGATGTCGGTTTCGGGGCGCTGCAATTCCGACAACAGGTTCATCAGCACCAGGCGATTGACCGGGCGGCTGCGGCCGCGCACCACATTGGGTTTGCAGAAAAAGTAACCCTGGAAGTAATCGAAGCCGAGTTGTTTGCAGCGTTCGAAATCTTCATGGCTTTCCACCTTCTCTGCCAGAAGACGCACCTTGCGTTGTTTCAGGTGTGTCACCCGTTCGCTCAATATAGCGGAATCGACACCGAGCACATCGAACTTGATGATGTGGGCGAGATCCAGCAGCGGCTCCAGTTCGGGGCGGTAGATGAAATCATCCAGCGCAATGATGTAACCGTTCTGCGCCAGCCGGCGCAGCGCATCGATCACAGCGGCATCGGGTTCGATGTCTTCCAATATCTCGAGCACCACGCGCTTGTGGGAAAACGGCAAGGGCTTGTCGCCGACGAGAAAACTGCGGCTGAGATTGATGAAGGCCGGATAGCGGCCGGAGATATTCTCCAGCCCCAGTTCCAGAAAGGCATTGAGGATCACCTCACCGGTGGCCTGGTCGCCATCGAGGAATTGCGCCTGGTTGTGCAGGCTGCTGCGGTACAGCAACTCGTAGCCGATGACTTCGAGTTTGCGGTTATAGATTGGCTGACGTCCGACGAAAATTTCTTCCATGTCTCTGACCGTCCATGCTGCCTTGCCTGGTCATGCGGCGCCGCCGCACAGCGGCAGCGACGGAGGCACACTATACCCACTTTCCATAAACGGGTACAAACCACGCGGCCAGTAAAAACCCTGGATATTGCCAGAGATATGGCGCACAACAATTACGCTGACTAGGCTTGCAACATTTTGGTTGCCGCACGTTCCAATGTGTGTGACGGCACCTTGTTCGTCCTTGTCATTCTTGAGGTTTTTCCCTGTATGAGTACGGGTTTGCTGAACCTGGGTACGTTCGGCGTCGTGGTCTATACGCTGCTGCTGACCCATATCACCATCGCGGCCGTCACCATCTTTCTGCACCGCCACCAGGCCCACCGCGCCCTGACGTTGCACCCCTTGGTGAGTCACTTCTTCCGTTTCTGGCTCTGGCTGACCACCGGCATGGTGACGCGTCAGTGGGTGGCGGTGCACCGCAAGCACCACGCCAAATGCGAAACGACGGACGACCCGCACAGTCCGCAGGTGCTCAGCCTGAAAAAGGTATTGCTGGAGGGCGCCGAGCTGTACCGGCGCGAGGCTGACAACCAGGCCACCCTGACCGTCTACGGCAAGGGCACGCCGGACGATGTCCTCGAGCGCCGCCTGTATAGCCGCCATCCCTATGCGGGCATCGTGCTGATGCTGGGAGTGAATGTGCTGCTGCTCGGACCCATCGGCCTTACCGTGTGGGCGGTGCAGATGATCTGGATCCCGCTGTTTGCCGCCGGCATCATCAACGGCGTCGGCCACTCTTTCGGTTACCGCACCTACGCCAGCCCCGATGCGGCCACCAATATCGTGCCCTGGGGCATCCTCATCGGCGGCGAGGAGCTGCACAACAATCACCACGCCTACCCCGGTTCGGCGAAGCTCTCAAGCCAGCCGTGGGAGTTCGACATCGGCTGGTTCTATATCCGTACCCTGGAGCGGCTGGGCCTGGCCCGGGTGAACAAGGTCGCGCCGGCGCCGGCCCGTCTGCTGGGCGTGGCCGCCCAGCCGGGGCTGGATACGCTGCGCGCCCTGGCCGTACATCGCATGCAGGTGCTGGGGCGTTACCGCCGGGTGATCAAGGCGGCCTGCCGGGCCGAACGGCGCCGCCTGGGGCGCGCGGGCGGCTGGCTGCGCCAGGCCCGTGCCCTGCTGCTGCGTGACGATACGCTCAACGACAGTTCGGCCCGGTGGCGCCTGCAACAGGTGCTGGCGCGCAGCGAGGCGCTGGCGACGGTATACCGGTTCCGTGAGCGTTTGCAGGAGATTTGGCAGAACGCCGCAGGCAGCCAGGACAAGGCCCTGGTGGCCCTGGAGCAGTGGCGGCGCGAGGCCGAGGCCTCGGGGGTGGCGGCCCTGCAGGAGTTTGCCCGCCGTCTGGGCGGCTGGCATACCGCCGGCTGAGGGGCAGCCCCCAAACAAAAAGCCCGGCATGAGCCGGGCTTCTTGTTTCGGAGGCGAGGAAGCGCTTACTTAATCTTCGCTTCCTTGTACGTCACATGCTTGCGGGCGACGGGATCGAACTTCTTGATCTCCATCTTCTCGGGCATGGTGCGCTTGTTCTTGGTGGTGGTGTAGAAATGACCGGTATCCGCGGTGGACACCAGCTTGATCTTGTCACGTGCGCCCTTGGCCATGGTTTATCTCCTTAGACCTTTTCGCCGGCGGCGCGCAGCTCGGCCAGAACGGCGTCGATGCCCTTCTTGTCGATGGTGCGCATGGCCTTGGTGGAAACACGCAGGCGGACGAAGCGGTTTTCGCTCTCAACCCAGAAGCGGTGGCTCTGCAGGTTGGGCAGGAAGCGACGGCGCGTCTTGTTGTTGGCGTGCGAAACGTTGTTACCGGACATCGGGCCCTTGCCCGTGACCTTGCATACTCTGGACATGTTTGTTGCCTCCGAACGGAATTCTTTCCCGCCTCCCGGCGAGGAGCCGCGTTTTATACCAGATACCGTGCCTCAGATCAAACCCCGTTCTGCCAGGGACACGATTTCGCCATCGCCGACGATGAGGTGATCCAGTACCCGAATCTCCACCAGGGCCAGCGCCTCGCGCAGACGGCGGGTGATGGATTCGTCGGCCCGGCTCGGCTCCGCCACGCCGGAGGGGTGGTTGTGGGCCAGGATCAGGGCGGCGGCATTATGGCTCAGCGCGCGTTTGACCACCTCGCGTGGATGCACCGAGGCGCCGTCGATGGTACCACTGAACAGTTCCTCGAAGGCGATGACGCGGTGACGGTTGTCCAGGAACAGGGCGGCGAACACCTCGTGGCCGTAACCGCGCAGACGTGCGCTGAGGTAGCGGCGGGTATCATCCGGCGAGGTGAGGGCATCGCCCCTTTGCAGCGTGGCGTACAGGTGGCGCCGCCCCAGCTCCAGCGTGGCCTGTAGCTGCACATACTTGGCCTCGCCCAGGCCCTTGTGGCGGCAGAAATTTTTGCAATCCGCCGCGAGCAGCGGGCGCAGGCCGCCGAAGTCGCTGATCAGCTGCCGCGCCAGGTCCACCGCGCTCATGCCCACCACCCCGGTGCGCAGAAAGATCGCCAGCAATTCGGCGTCGGACAGGGCCTCGGCACCCCGCTGCAACAGTTTTTCCCGTGGCCGTTCGGCCGCCGGCCAGTCCCTGATGGTCATGGTTTACCTCCATGTAAAACCTTGCGAGACACCAGAGATACTCGAGGCCCGGGGCAGGATGCAAGGGGTGGGCGGTGCAACGGGTGCGTCCCTCATATCTTGTCCCGCCTGCCTTTTGTATACTTCACGGCCATGAACGGGTTAGTGAACAGACACATACTCCTCGGCGTGACCGGCGGAATTGCCGCCTACAAGGCCGCCGAGCTGGTGCGACTGCTGCGCCGTGCCGGGGCGGAGGTGCGGGTGGTCATGACCCGCGGCGCCACGGAGTTTGTCACCCCCCTCACCTTCCAGGCCCTGTCCGGCCATCCGGTGCGCACGGAGCTGTTCGATGCCGCCGCGGAGGCCGGCATAGATCATATCGAGCTGGCGCGCTGGGCCGACCTCATCCTGGTGGCGCCCGCCAGCGCCGATTTTCTTGCCCGCCTCGTTGCCGGCCGCGCCGACGACCTGCTCACCACCCTGTGTCTGGCCACCGCCGCCCCCCTGGCCCTGGCCCCGGCCATGAACCAGCAGATGTGGCAGGCCCCGGTGACCCAGGAGAATGTGCAGCGCCTCATCGCCCGCGGTGTGCATGTGTTTGGCCCCGGGTGCGGCGAGCAGGCCTGCGGCGAGGTGGGGCCGGGGCGGATGCTGGAGTCGGCCGAACTGGCGCGCCTGGCGGGCGAGTTGTTTGCCTCCGGCCCCCTGAGCGGCGTGCGTGCCCTGGTTACCGCCGGGCCGACACGCGAGGCCATCGACCCGGTACGGTTCATCGGCAACCGCAGTTCCGGCAAGATGGGGTTCGCCGTGGCCGCGGCCCTGGCGACGGCCGGGGCCGAGGTGGTGCTGGTGGCCGGGCCGGTGGCCTTGCCGACCCCGCCGGGCGTGCGCCGCATCGATGTGGAGAGCGCCGCCGAGATGCTGGCGGCGGTGGAGCAGGAGCAGTTCGATCTGTTGGTGGCGGCGGCAGCGGTGGCCGATTACCGCCCGGCGGCGGCGGCACACACCAAGATCAAGAAGGAACAGGCAGCGATCACCGTCGAATTGACACGTAACCCGGATATTCTGGCCACGATCAGTGCGGCGCGGCCGGCCGTATTCACGGTGGGTTTTGCAGCCGAAACCGATGACCTGGAGCGTTATGCGCGCGGCAAGCTGGCGCAAAAGCGGCTGGATATGATCGCCGCCAACTGGGTTGGTGCCGGGCGTGGTTTTGAGACCGATGACAATGCCTTGCAGGTATTCTGGGCGGATGGTGGCGCAACCCTGGACGAGGCGCCCAAGGCCGATCTGGCGCGGCAGCTGGTCACCCTGGTGGTGGAGCGTTATGCTGCCAGTGGTAAGAAACAGAAGGGATAGGCGACGAATATGCGAAAAATTGAACTTAAAATTCTCGATCCACGCATCGGCAGCGAGTTTCCCCTCCCCGCCTACGCCACCGATGGTTCCGCTGGACTCGACCTGCGCGCCTGCGTCGATGCTCCGCTGGAGGTGAGGCCGGGCGAGTCCCACCTGATACCCACCGGCATTGCCATCCATATCGGCGACCCGGGCTTGGCCGCGGTGCTGCTGCCGCGTTCTGGCTTAGGCCATAAAAAGGGTATCGTGCTGGGGAATCTGGTTGGTCTCATCGACAGCGACTACCAAGGCCAGATTTTCGTCTCCTGTTGGAACCGCTCCAGCGATTCCTTTACCATCAATGCCGGCGAGCGCATCGCACAAATGATGTTCATCCCCGTGGTCCAGGCGGCCTTCGAGGTGGTGGACGACTTCGAGGCGAGCGCGCGTGGCAGTGGCGGTTTTGGCCATACCGGCCATAATTGAGCCGGCATACCAGGGAACCAGGCGCCGTGAAATCACTCTTCAAAAAATTCCGCAAAGACACCGACGAGGACGTTGTTCCGGTACCTGCCGGTGTAGCCCAGGAACCCAAAAAGCCAACCCGTGGCTTGAACGTCCGTGTGCTGGTGATGCCGCTGCTGGTCACCGGTATGGCGGTGATGATCGTGGTAGCGGCGCTGACCTATTTTCAGTTCGCCCTGGTGGGCCAGGAGCGGCGCGATGCCCTGACCCACGGCCGTGCGGATCGTATAGCGGACCATTTGGCGGGGCGTTTGCAGGGCTATACCGATGTCATCGCCGCCACCGGGCGGGCGCCGGCCGTCGTTGCCGCCCTGGCGACCGGTGACCAGGCCGCGCTGGACGAACAGGTCCGGCGCTTGCGTGAATTGTTCCCCTCCGTGTTGCGCATACGCTTTATCGCCGTCGGTGACGAACGGTTGGACGAGACCGCCGTTCCCCCCTTGAGTTATGCCTGCCTGGAGCTGGCTAGGATGGCCGAAGCCGGCCAGCTGCCGCCGGTGGAGGCGCACCTGTACGGCACCAAGGTGCAACATATCGATATGTTGCGGCCGGTGGTCGGGCCGCAGGGCATGGTTGGCAGCCTGATGGTTACCCTGGATGTGGCGGTGCTGCGCGAATGGCTGCGGCCATTGGTGCCGGCCGATGGCGGCTATGTGGAACTGCGTCAGTCCGTGGACGGCAAGCACCTGCTGCTCGGCGCGGCCGGTGACGCCAATCTGCAGGGCACCCCGGCGACTTATTCCGTGGCTGTCGCGGGCACTGCCTGGAACCTCATCTATTGGGCACCGGAGAGTATGCCGGCGGTGAGTGCCGTACAGCAGACTGCCTTTCTCACGGTATTCGGCGTCGGTCTGGCGGTATTGCTGGTGGCCTTCATTCTTTTCACCGCCGTGGCCGGCCGCATCGTCCGTGGTGACTTGGTGGCGGTGGTGAAGCAGGCGGTGGAGATGTGGAGCGGCCGGCGCCAGCACAACTTCGATGTCCGTCTGGCGGAGTCGCTGGACGTGCTGACGGCGCTGGAGCAGCACTTGGGCACCCTGCAGCCCAAAGCGGTACAACCGGATGCGGCCAAGGCTGCCGCCATGCAGAAGGACAACGGCATCATCGTCGATGAGCCGCCGGAAGGTGAGGACATGCCGTCCTCGTTGCTGTTTATGTCCCAGGACGCCGTGCAGGTGGAAGAGCTGGGTCCGACCGGCAGCAACAACGGCGGTAAAAGCGGAAAGAATTAAAATAGTCCCGCTGTTGCCGGGCAGTTCGGCGACGGCGGAAATTACAAACCATACAGCCCCCTGACCCGAACCTGAACTTCCATGACCCTGGACATCACTGCTGCGATGAACAACGCGCGTGTTCTCGCCGAAGCCCTGCCCTATATCCGCCGCTTCGCCGGCAAGACCATCGTCATCAAGTATGGCGGCAACGCCATGACCGAGGAGCGCCTCAAGCACGGCTTCGCCCAGGACGTGGTGCTGATGAAGCTGGTGGGCATGAATCCGGTGGTGGTGCATGGTGGCGGCCCGCAGATCAATGATCTGTTGAAGCGCATCGGCAAGCAGGGCGAGTTCATCCAGGGCATGCGCGTCACCGACCGCGAAACCATGGATGTGGTGGAGATGGTACTCGGTGGTCTGGTGAACAAAGAGATCGTCAATCTGATCAATCAGCATGGCGGTCGTGCCGTCGGCCTTACCGGCAAGGACGGTGGCCTGATCAAGGCGAAGAAGCTGCTGATGAAGAGCCGCGACAAGCAGGATGAGTTGATCGACCTCGGCCTAGTGGGCGAAGTGACGGCGATCGATCCGGCCCTGGTGGCCCTGCTTGATACCGAGGATTTCATCCCGGTGATCGCGCCGGTCGGTGTGGGCGAGGATGGCCAGTCCTACAACATCAACGCCGACCTGGTGGCGGGCAAGCTGGCGGAGACGCTGAAGGCGGAAAAGCTGATCCTGCTCACCAACACCACCGGCGTGCTGGACAAGGACGGCAACCTGCTCACTGGGCTCACCGCCACCCGCGTCGACGAGCTGATCGCCGATGGCACCATCAGCGGTGGCATGATCCCCAAGATCGATATGGCGCTGGAGGCGGTGAAGAACGGCGTCAAGTCCAGCCACATCATCGACGGCCGTGTTGAACATGCATTGCTGCTGGAAATCTTCACCGACGCCGGCGTTGGCACCCTGATCAGGAACGGATGATGAGTAACGACAAACCGTCGCGCCGCCAGCAGATCCTGGAGGCGCTGGCCCACGAACTGGAAACCAGCCCTGGTGAGCGCATCACCACCGCCAGCCTGGCGCGCGCCGTCGGCGTATCGGAAGCGGCGCTGTATCGTCACTTCCCCAGCAAGGCGAAGATGTTCGAGGGGTTGATCGAGTTTCTGGAGGACACGGTATTTGGTTTGATCAATCGTATCCTGGCCGATGAAAAGGATGTGGTGGCGCGTTGCGAAAAGATCATGGCGGTGTTGCTCGGCTTCTCGGCACGCAACCCCGGTATCACCCGCATCCTGGTGGGTGACGCGCTGGTGGGTGAGACGGAGCGCCTGCGCGTGCGTGTCGGCCAGTTTTACGACCGCATCGAAACTCAGTTCAAGCAGGTGTTGCGCGAAGGCGAGCTGGCCGGGCGCCTGCCTGCCGGTGCGCCGGCAGCGGCGATGGCGAGCCTGCTGGTGGCGGCGGCCCATGGCCGCATGGCGCAATTCGTGCGCAGCGGCTTCAAGCGCTCACCGCTGGAGCTGTGGGAGCAGCAGTGGCCGTTGTTGGCGCGTGGCCTGTTTTAAGGAAGCGCTGGATAAGTTCAGGGCTTCCGCGGCACAGGGATGTGCCGCCATGTTCCAACGACCATAAATCGTTGGAACATGAAGCGAATCGGAAACAACATTTTTCGATTCGCGTGGGTTGAGAAGCCCGGGATGGACTTGTTCAGACCTTCCTTAAAGAGACGTAATCAGCCGATCGGTCGTTGGGTCCGACACATTGCGCTTCAGCGCGGCCGCGTGCTCTTGAGTTCGCGGTAGCGCTGCAGGTCGCCCTCATATTTCTGCAGCAGTTGTTCCTTTTCCTGCTGTTTGTCTTCGATGTAATTCTTCTTGTCGTCGATCTGCTTTTCCAGCGAGGCCATGTCGCCCTTGAGCTCCTCAGGAATCGGGTTGCCGGCGCGCTCCAGTCCGGCGGCACGGCGTTTCAATTCGTCCAGTTTGCGATTGAGCGATGTGATGGTGGCGCCAGTGATCTCGATGGTGGCATCGATGGCACCGCTGGCGCGGTCGCGCGAAGCCAGCAGTTCCTGTTCCGTGGTGAAGGTAGACAGCAGCATGCGATCATAGGCGGCCTGCTCCTGTCGGCGTTTCTGCTCTTCTGCAACGCGCCGTTCTTCGGCCTCCTTGGCCGCACGCTCCTGTTCCAGCTCCTCCGCCGTCTTGGCGCGCTCCTTCACCTCCACGGTGATGCCGCGCGGGTTTACCGTGCGTGTTTCCTGCTGTGCATACTCCGGCGGGACCACGTTGCCACACTCGCGTACGCCGTCCTTGTTGGTCCAGCACTTGATGGCCGCCAGGGCGCTGCCGGGCAGCGCCAGGCTCAGGGCAACGAACAGCGCCGGCAGGCGCGGAGCACGGAAAGACATGGTAGTAATTCTCCTGGTAGCCGCAAGCAACATATGTCTACAGTATACTGCCACACCCCCATAGCGTCATTTGAACTCCGTCGTGGATCTGTCCGCTCACCTGCTGCTGTTCGTTATCTCCTTCATCGCCAACGCCTTTTCCGCCTTCGCCGGCGGCGGCGCGGGGTTGCTGCAACTGCCGGTGCTGATCTTCCTCGGCTTGCCCTTTGCCATTGCCCTGGCCACCCACAAAATCGCCAGCGTCGCGCTGGGGGTCGGCGCCACCCTGCGTCATCTGCGCAGCTCGCACCTGGAGCGGCGCTTCGTGCTGTTCATTCTTGGCTGCGGCCTGCCCGGTGTGGTCATCGGTGCCAGCCTGATCCTGCGCGTACCGGATCGCAGCGCCCAGGTGGCCCTGGGTCTGCTCACCATCGGCCTGGGCGTGTATTCGGCGCTGAAGCGGGAGCTGGGGCAGGAGTACGCGCCGCGCCACCGCGGCGGTACCGCACTGTGGCTGGGCGGCCTGGGACTGTTCGCCATCGGCGTGCTCAACGGTTCGCTCACCTCCGGCACCGGCCTGTTCGTGACTCTGTGGCTGGTGCGTTGGTTCGGCCTCGACTACCAGCGGGCCGTGGCCTATACGCTGGTGCTGGTGGGGGTGTTCTGGAACGGCGCCGGTGCTCTGGTGCTGGGCACTCTGGGAGAGGTGCGTTGGGACTGGCTGCCGGCCTTGCTGCTGGGGTCGTTGCTGGGCGGTTACATCGGCGCCCACCTGGCCATCGCCAAGGGTAACCGCTGGATCAAGCGGGTGTTTGAGGGGGTGACGGTGCTGGTGGGGTTGAAGCTGTTGCTTGGTTAAACGGCGGAACACCGTCGAGTCCGCAAATGAACGCGAATAGGCGCAGATTTAAGCAGCAACCCAAGGCCGTGGGGTTGCTGCACCGACCCGCCTTCCGAGTGAGCGGGTTGTCCAGTGTGCCGCCACGAATATTCGCGTCTATTTGCGTTCATTTGCGGACCGGTTGCACTTCCGGTCGCGGCGGAGCGGCTCCTAGCGGGCTGTGAGGCGCTCCAGCTCGGTGAGCAGGTACAGTGCTGCTGCAGTGCTGTCGCCGCAGGCGTCGGGGTGGGGCGGAAAGCCGCCACACACAGCGGGCCGCAGCGGCGAGCCGAACAGGTGACAGCGGTTGTCACTGTCCAACTGGGTGCAACGCACCCCGGCGGGTTTGCCGCCGGGCATGCCGGGGATGGGCGAGGAAATGGACGGTGCGATGCAGCAGGCGCCGCAGCCGGGGCGGCATTCCACGCGTTATTTCACCCCGTATTCGGCGCGGTAGGCGCGCACCGCGTCCAGGTGCTGGCCGAGGGCCGCATCGCCTTCCAGGAACTGCATCAGGTCGGCCAGGGTGATGATGCTGACCACCTGCATGCCGAAGTTCTGTTCCACCTCCTGAATGGCCGACAGTTCGCCTTTGCCGCGCTCCTGGCGATCCAGGGCGATGACCACGCCCGCAGCCTGGGCGCCGGCCTTGTCGATGATCTCCATGGATTCACGGATGGCGGTGCCGGCGGTGATCACGTCGTCGATGATCAGGATGCGGCCCTGGAGCGGCGCACCGACGATATTGCCGCCTTCGCCGTGGTCCTTGGCCTCCTTACGGTTGAAGCACCAGGGCACGTTGCGGCCGTGGTGCTCGGCCAGGGCGATGGCGGCGGCACTGGCCAGCGGGATGCCCTTGTAGGCGGGGCCGAACAGGGTGTCGAAGGCGATGCCGGAATCCTGGATCGCGGCGGCGTAATAGCGGCCGAGACGGGCCAATTGCATGCCGGTGTTGAACAGGCCGGCGTTGAAGAAATAGGGGCTGATGCGGCCTGACTTGAGGGTGAACTGGCCGAAGCGCAGCACCTGATTGTCGATGGCAAACTGAATGAATTCGCGCTTGTAATCCTGCATGACGCTCACCGGACGGGTAGGGGGCGCGTATTTTAACCCGTTTGGCCCCGGTCGTGTCTCCCCCCAAGGGCTGGTGCGGATCGTGCTGAACTGGAGGATAGGCGGCGCGGGCTGTCATTGTCAGGGCGGGTTGCTATGCTTCGCCGCAGCAACGACCACACTCCAGGGAGGCAGGTATGCAGACGCAGAGCGTAAATTTCGACAAGGGGTTGGCTTGGTATGGCGCCGGCTGGGCAATCTTCATGCGCAATCCTGGCATGTGGATCGTATTCATGATCCTGCTGTTCGTCATCGCCATCGTGCTCAATTTGGTGCCGGTGCTAGGATCGCTGTTGTTTGCGTTGATCATGCCCGGCCTGCTTGGTGGTGTGCTGTATGCGGCGCACGAGGCGGCGGAGCAGCGTGAAATGGACATCAGCCACCTGTTCATCGCCTTCAAGGAAGACGAGACCCGCAATGCGGTACTGGTGCTGGGTGCCGTGATGCTCGGTGCCAATATCCTGTTCATGCTCATCACCCTGATACTCATCGGCAGTAGCATGGGCATGGCCGGCATGATGCAGGGCAATGGCCACGACGCGATGGCGGCAGGTGTGGGTGTGGGTATATTGCTGGCGCTGCTGTTGCTGTCCGTGCTGGGGTTGTTGCTGTCCATGGCGTTTTTCTACGCTGTGCCGCTGGTGATGTTTGGCGCGGTCAAGCCGGTGGACGCGATGAAGAAGAGTTTCAATGCCTGCCTTGCCAACATCCTGCCGCTGTTGTTGTTCGGAGTGGTTTACATCGTGCTGGCCTTGATCGCTGTCATCCCCTTTGGCCTGGGCCTGCTGGTGTTGCTGCCTGTGACTGTGGGTGCGATCTACGCCAGCCACTGTGACGTATTTTCGCCGGCGTCTTCGCTTTCGACTTTTTCATAGAGAGGTTACATGCGCATCATTACCGCCAACCTGAACGGTATCCGCTCCGCCAGCAGCAAGGGATTTTTCGAGTGGATGACGGCGCAGCAGCCCGATGTGGTCTGCGTGCAGGAGACCAAGGCCCAGGAGCATCAACTCGATGTGGCGGCGCATTACCCGCAGGGCTATCACGCCCACTTCGTCGATGCGCAGAAGAAGGGGTACAGCGGTGTTGCCATTTACAGCCGGCGCAAACCGGATCGGGTGCTCACGGCGCTGGGGGCCGGCTTCGAGGACATGGACGCGGAGGGGCGCTATATCCAGGCCGATTTTGGCACACTCAGTATCGTGTCCCTGTATCTGCCGTCCGGTTCATCGGGTGAGGAGCGGCAGCAGGTGAAGTTCAGTTTTCTGGATCGTTTCGGGCAGCGCCTGCAGCAGATGCGGCAGCAGCCGCGTGAGTGGGTCATCTGCGGCGACCTCAATATCGTGCACAAGGAGATCGACATCAAGAACTGGAAGGGCAACCAGAAGAACTCCGGCTGTCTGCCCGAGGAGCGTGCCTGGCTGGATCAGGTGTTCGGGCCGTGGGATTTCGTCGATGCCTTCCGCGTGGTCGACCCGCGCGCCGAGCAATATACCTGGTGGTCCAACCGCGGTCAGGCCTGGGCCAAGAATGTGGGTTGGCGCATCGACTATCAGGTGATCACGCCGGGCCTGCGCGACAAGGTGCGTGCTGCCGAGATCTATAAGACCCAGCGCTTTTCCGATCACGCGCCCCTCACCATCGATTACGACTACCCGTTGTAGACCCTGAAAAGAATCAGCCCCCGCTCCGCTGGCCGGCGGGCGGGGGCTGGAAGGCCTGAGGGGCCTTCAGGGGACGTCCACCAGGGGACGTAGTGAAACCGGTTCAGGCGGCGAGTTGCCGGCGCAGGCGCGCGATGCGTGCCGGTACCGAGCTTGCATGATTGCCGGCATGGTGCAGTGCGTCGGCAAAGGGTTCCGTCGCCTCGACCAGCGCCTGATTCAGCAGCTTGTCGAAGATGGCGTTGATCTCGCTGCGCTCCAGCTCTTCGGTCAGCTGCAGGGCCTGATCCAACGATAGCGTATGCAGCTCGGTGCGCAAGTGGCGCAGGCGCCGCAATAAGGCTTTGATCTCGGCGTCCTGCAGCCGCGGCACGAAGTGGAGGGTGGTGCCGAGCATGATGGTGTAACGGCACAGCTGCATCAGGCGGGCATGTTCCTCCTCTTCCTCACTCAAATCCCGAAACAGTGCCGCGGCCTCCGGTTCGAAGGCGAAACGCTGGGCCAGCGCAGCGTAGAAGCGGGCCATACGCAATTCCAGCAGGGCGGCCAGACGGTAGGCGCGGCCCAGCTCACCGGGCATGGGATAGCCGTGTGCAGTGAAATGTTCGGTGAGCAGTTGCAGCAGGCTGGTCCTCTGCTGGAGCAGCGCGGCTATAAACACGCCGGCGCCATAGGTGCGCAGGGTATGGGCTGGATGTTGCAGGCAGTGATCGCGTCCGGTCAGCAGGGGCATGGCGGATTCCTCGCTTGCGTTTGTAGCGAATGTTAGTCCGCTGCGGGGAGAATGCCAGGGAAAATACTTCGATTAGTGACGATCGCGCGTTAACTTGCCTTACCGCAATTTTTTGCCGCCGCATAGGTGAGCATGCGCGCCACCCAGGGCAATAGCAGGAAGGCAGGGAAGCCGAGGAAGAAGGTGAGCAGGAAGTAGTCGGCATAGCCCATGGTTTCCGCGCCGAAGCCGCCGGCCCAGCCGGCCACCGAGCGGCTCAGGGCAAACACCGAGGACAGCAGGGCGTACTCGGTGGCGGAGTGGCGTTTGTCGACGATGGCCATGAGGAAGGCGAGGAAGGCGGCGGTGCCAAGGCCGCCGGTGAAGGACTCCAGTCCGCTGGCGGTATACATCAACATCTGATGCTGCAGCGGAATCAGCGCGGTATCGGTACCCAGGGGGATGACCGAGGCGGCCCAGGCATAACCGAGGTTGGAGAACGCCTGGCACAGGCCCAGCACCCACAGGGCGCGAAAAATGCCGACGCGATCGGTGAACCAGCCACCGGCAACGCCACCGGCGATGGACAGGATCAGCCCCAGGTTCACCGATACCAGGCCGATCTGGCTGGCGGAGAAGCCCGCGTCCACCCAGAACGGCTTGACCATGAAGCCCATGGCGGCGTCGCCCAGCTTGAAGATCAGGATGAAGCCGATGATCGGCAGCATGTGGGGCCGGGCCAGCATCGCCAGCAGGGTGCCGAACATCGGTCCCTCGGTGAGGGCGCGGGCGCTGCCGTTGCCGTTGCGCTGGTGACGTACCAGGCTAATGAGCCAGAGCAGTGTCGCCGCGCCGAAGGCGTAAAGCCAGAACTGCTCATGGTATTGCGACCAGCGCGTGGTGCGATCGATGAGCCACAGCGTGCCGAGCAGGAACAGCAGCGCGCCGGCGAAGGGCAGGGGGTGAACCAACAGGCCGCGCAGTTCGGCGCGCAGGGTCAGACCATGCACCCGTTCCACCACCCGCTCCTTGGGGGCGCGCAGGCAGGCGAAGGCGAGCAGAACGAACAACAAGGCCGCAGCGATATAGGTTCCGGTCCAGCCGATGTAGTCGCTCAGGATCAGCACGAAGCCGGCTGCCAGCATGCCGACGCGGTAGAAGCCGATGCGCAGGCCATTGGCCAGGCCCAGTTCGCGCTTGTCCAGCAGCTCGATGGTGTAGCCGTCGATGGCGATGTCGTTGGTGGCGGACAGCAGCGTGAATACGCCGATGGCAATCCAGGTCCAGGGGCCGAAGCCGGCGTGGATCGCCATGGCCAGCATCACCGTACCCATGCCGAGGTCCACCAAGGCCATCCAGCGGCGGTGGTGGCGGTAGTGATCCACGGCCGGCGCCCAGAGGAATTTGAGGGTCCAGGCCAGGCCGAGCAGGCTGAGAAACCCGATTTCGGACAGGTTCACGCCCTGTTGGCGAAAGTGTACCGGGAACACGTCGAAGAACACGCCGAGCGGAAAACCCTCGGCAAAGTACAGCACGCCCACCCAGAACATCTTGGATTTGAGCAGAGTGGGTTTATTTTCCGCTGGCATGGTGTTGGGGCAGGAATGATGAAGAGGCTATGATACACGCCTGAACCTTCTGTTGCCGGACGCACCGCCCATGCATGCCGAGATTTCCTATATCGCCGCCTTCTTTGTCGGACTGTTCGGCGGCGTACATTGCGTCGGCATGTGCGGCGGTATCGTCGGCGCCCTCTCCTTCGGTCTGCCGGAGACAGTACGCGGCCGCGCCACGCAATTTCTGCCCTACCTGTTCGGCTATAACGGCGGCCGCTTGCTCAGCTATGCGGTTGCCGGCGCATTGATGGGCGGTGTCGGCATGCTGGCCGCCAACATGGGCGCATTGCATGAAATCCGCGTCGGTATGCTGGTGCTGGCCGGCCTGTTCCTGGTGGCCATGGGGCTGTATCTGGGGGGCTGGTGGTTCGGCCTGGCCAAGGTGGAGCGCGCCGGTCATTTGGTGTGGCGTTTTCTGGAGCCCATCGGCCGCCGTTTCATCCCGGTGCGCTCGCCGCTCAACGCCTTGGCGCTGGGCCTGGTGTGGGGCTGGCTGCCCTGTGGTCTGGTCTACAGCACCCTGATTTGGTCGATCTCGTCCGGCAGCCCGCTGGACGGCGCCCTGCTCATGCTGGCCTTCGGTGTCGGCACCCTGCCCAACCTGCTCACCATGGGGCTGGTTGCCGGCAAGCTCGCCGCCTGGCTGCGCCTGATGTGGGTGCGGCGCACGGCCGGTGCCCTGGTAATGGGATTCGGGATCTACATGCTGGTGGAAGCGGCGCTGATATAACCCGAAAAACCTGGGTGAGCTCTCGCCAGGCTTGTCTGGCGAGAGTAACAGCTGTTACTGGAGGTTCAGCGTGAGTCCGGCTCAACTGGCCTTGGCGGCCGGCTCGGTTTCCTCAACCAGTTCCAGCGGCTGATTGATGGTGTTGAGGATGCTGCGCACCTCGGCGTACTGCTTCAGCAGCGAGGCATTGGATTTTTCCAGCTCCTCGATACGCGATTGCAGTGTGTCGCGCGAATCGTTGATCTTGCGCAGATTCTCCAGGCGCTGCTCCATGGTCTCCTTGTGTTCCTTGATTTGCTTGACCAGGGGCGACATCACCGCCTTGCTCCAGGCTTCGGCATCGCGCTGTGCCTTGAAGAAGATGTTGCGCGCGTGGCTGACCAGGGAGATGAAGAATTTCTTGATGACGTAGTGCTGCTCGGTCATCGTCGTCACCGGGCTGGTGCGAAACGCCTCGGCTTCCTGATACAGCTGCTGGAATTCCTGCTTGTACTTGGTGAGCGAATACAGTGCCGGCTTGATTTCGGCGATGCCGTGCTCCTGGTGGAAGGTGCGGTAGATGGTAATCACCAGGCGGTTGAGCTGATCGGCAAATTCCGACACCTCCGACAGGCGTGAGTTGATGCCGTCGAAGAAGGTCTTCATGCCGGCCTTGAGACCGTGGGTGGTCCAGCTGTCGGACATGGTCTTGCGCGTGTCTGCCACCAGCTGATCCAGCGAGGCGAGATTGATGGTGTCGCTCAGCTTTTTCGACTGCTCCTGGATGATGCGCTTGTTGGCCTGGAAGCTTTCCACATTCTTGTAGTAGGCCACCTGCTCATCGCGCGTCTTCTTCATCAGCAGTTCGATGACTTCGTTGTTCTTGCCGGACAGTCCCTTCAACTCATCCAGCTGCTTGCGCGCCGAGGCCAGACGGGTGGCGAGGATGTCGTGCGACTCCTTCACCATGGCGCCGATGCTGCTGAGGATGTGCTCGCGCACCAGGCTTTGCTTGTAGGGCAGCACTTCGCCGGCGAGGATGTTTTCCAGCGCCAGGATATTGCTGCGTGCCAGCAGATCCTTGTCGTGACGGATCTTGGCCAGCAGCCCCTTCTGCGCCGAAGCTGGGTAAATTTGATCGGCCTCGATGCCCAGGGTCTGGGCGGCGCGCTGACACTGATCCTTCACGGTCTTTTCGATATGGGCCGGGCTCTTCAGTTCATCCCACAGGGTGTCGACCTTGTTCAATACCACGAACAGGCCCTTCTTGTGACCGCTGCGCAGCGGCTTCACGTTGTGCTGCCACATCTCCAGGTCGGACTTGGTGACGCCGGTGTCGGCGGCCAGCACGAATACCACGGCCTGGGCGTTGGGCAGCATGTTGAGGGTCAGTTCCGGTTCGGAACCGAGGGCGTTGAGGCCCGGCGTGTCGAGGATCACCAGCCCCTGCTTGAGCAGCGGGTGTGGGAAGCTGATCAGGGCATGGCGCCACAGGGGGATGTCGATCTTGTCCGGCAGCTTGCCGTTTTTCATGTGCATGTGCGCATCGGCGTCGCTGTACAGCCCCAGCTTGCGCGCCTCGTCCAGGGTGGCCTGCTTGACCTTGACGATCTCCTGGAAGGCCTCGGCCATGTTGTCGGGCGAGGACAGGTCCAGCTCGATGTGGGTCCAGTTGATGGGTTCCAGCTTGTATTCGGCGATGGAGGTGTCGCTAAGACGCGTCTCGATGGGCAACAGGCGCACATAGGCCTTGTCGCTGTTGCTGTCCCAGAACAGTTCGGTGGGGCACATGGTGGTGCGGCCGGCCTCGGAGGGCAGCAGGCGACGATCGTATTCGGAGAAGAAGATGGCGTTGATGAGCTCGGTCTTGCCGCGGGCGAACTCCGCCACGAAGGCGATGGTCAGGCGGTCGGCGCGCAGCGCCTCCAGGACCTCGTAGATGCGCAGCTCATCTTCGGCCTCGCCCATCTTGTTGCCGTCCAGCCAGCGCTGATAGCGCTCGATACCGGCGAGCAGCGCGGTTTTCCACTGGCCATAGGCCTGCATTTGTCGGTCGAAGCGTTGGTTCGCCATGGTGGTCTTCTGTCCTTATTGTCCGCCCGGAAGACGGTCGCTTGTCCTAGCTGGGCGCTTGGAGACACTTATCGTATGACCAATATATCGAAAATTCTAGCAATGACAATGAGTAGTGGCTCAAATTGCAGGTTGAATCATAGCTTCGGGGGGGAGGCGGTGGGGGGTATCGATGCGCAGCTGTTTGCTGCGGGCGCTGTCGCCGCTGACCAGGGTGACCTGGCTGCGGGACACGTCGAAGGCGTCGGCGAGGAATTTGACCAAATGGGCATTGGCCTGGCCTTCCACCGGCGGGGCGGTGATGCGGATCTTCAGGGCATCGCCGTGGGGGCCGACGATCTCGTCCCGGCTGGCGCGCGGTTGCAGGCGGACGGTGAGCAGCAGAGCCGTCCCCTGCCAGCGGTACCAGCTCATTGCGCCAGCGGTCCGGCCCCGGTCAGCATGCCGAACAGCGGCATCACCAGCATGCGGATCACCTGCAGGCCGAGGATGGCCACCAGGGGCGACAGGTCGAAGCCGCTGACCGGCGGGATGAGGCGGCGTACCGGCCGCAGCACCGGCTCGGTGAGGCTGAACAGTACCGAGGTCACCGGGTTGTAGGTGCCGGGGGTGATCCAGCTGAGGATGGCCTGGATCAGGATGGCGAAGATGAACACGCTGAAGGCCAGGTCCACCAACTGCGCCACGGCAATGATGACCAGGTTGAGCGGGTCGATGCCGCGGCCACCGAGCATGAAGATCAGCCAGACCGACAGCATTTGCAGCAGCAGCATCAGTACCACGGAGGCGATATCCACGCCGGCCCAGCCGGGAATGATGCGGCGCAGGGGACGCAGGGCCGGGGTGGTGATCTTGACGATGAACTGGCTCAGCGGGTTGTAGAAGTCGGCCCGGGTGAGCTGCAGCAGAAAGCGCAGCATCACCGCCAGGATGTACAGGCTGACCACGGTGGAGATCAGAAAGGTCAGCGGCGAGGAGAGATAGCCGTTCATTGCGCACCTCCCAGCAGGGTCGCCAGTTCCTGGGAGCGGTCACGGGCGCCGCTGAGTGCCTGGGCAAACAGTCCCTCCAGCCCCCCTTGTTGCAGGATGCCGATGGCACGTTCGGTGGTGCCGCCGGGGGAGGTGACCTGGCGGCGCAACACGGCGGCGTCCTCGCGCGACTCCAGTGCCATCTTGGCGGCGCCGAAGGCAGTCTGCAGGGTGAGCAGGCGGGCCATGTCGGCCGTCAGCCCGAGCTGGACGCCGGCCTGCTGCATGGCCTCCATGACCAGGAAGAAATAGGCCGGGCCGCTGCCGGACAGGGCCGTAACGGCATCCATCTGGCCTTCATCTTCCAGCCACAGGGTCAGTCCCACGGCGCGCATGATGCCCTCGGCCAGTTCGCGCTGCACCTTGTTTACCCGCGGGGTGGCAAACAGGGCGGTGGCGCCGCTCTGCACCAGGGCCGGGGTGTTGGGCATGGTGCGCACCAGGGCCAGCTCGCCCCCCAGCCAGCGTTGCAGGGCCTCCAGGCGCAGACCGGCGGCGATGGAAATGACCAGCGGCTTGCGTTGTTGCACCCGCGGGGCGATGGCAGCGCAGACCGCCTGCATCTGCTGGGGTTTGACTGCCAGCACCAGGGCGTCCATGGCCGCCGCGAGCTCGGTGTTGTCGGCGGTGATGTGTACCCCGAACTGGGCCGCGAGGGCCGCGCGCCGCTCCGCATCGGGTTCCGCCACCCACAGCCGATGCGGCGCCACGCCGTCGGCCACCAGGCCGCCGATGAGGCTGCGCGCCATATTGCCGCCGCCGATGAATCCGATATTCGCGTCTTTCATGGTCGAAGAATCCGTGCCTGGGCCGAAAGGCCACAGAGTATACCGTCGAAACCCTTGCACCGCAGAGGCTAAGGAAGCTCTGAATAAGTTCAGAGCTTCCGCGGCACAGGGATGTGCCGCCATTTTCCAACGACGATAAGTCGTTGGAAAATGAAGCGAATCGAAAATCATACTTTTCGATTCGCGTGGGCTGAGAAGTCCAGGATGGACTTATTCAGACCTTCCCTAAGGAGAACACCTGCTACCCGTCTGTGACGGGAGCAGATTACCGTTTTGCCGGCCGCGCGCCGAAGATGGCGCTGCCGATCCGTACCAGGGTGGCCCCCTCGGCGATGGCGGCCTCCAGGTCGTCACTCATGCCCATGGAAAGGGTGTCCAGAGCCAGACCGCTGGCATTGAGCTGTTCCAGCGCCTGGCGCAGGCGGCGAAAGGGTAGGCGCTGCTGCTCCAGCCCCGTGGCGGGGGCCGGGATGGCCATCAGGCCACGCAGTCGCAGTCCCGGCAGGGCGGCCACCGCCCGCGCCAGGGCCGGCAACTCTTCCAGACGGCAACCGGACTTGCTCGCCTCGGCGCTGATGTTCACCTGCAGGCAGACGTTGAGCGGCGGCAAGCCCGCCGGTCTTTGGGCGGACAGCCGTTCGGCCAGCTTGAGGCGGTCGACACTGTGTACCCAGGCAAAATGTTCCGCCACCGGCCGCGTCTTGTTGCTTTGCAACGGGCCGATGAAGTGCCACTCCAGGTCGAGGTCGGCGAGGGCGGCCATCTTGACCAGCGCCTCCTGGAGATAGTTTTCGCCAAAGCGGCGCTGGCCGGCGGCGGCGGCCGCACGGACCACATCCGCCGGCTGGGTCTTGCTCACCGCCAGCAGCGTGACCGCGCCGGCGGCGCGGTCGTGGCGTGCGGCGGCGGTGCGGATGGCGTCGTGTACGGCGGCCAGCCGGGCAGAAAGATTGTCAAGGTTGTGTGTCATGCGCGGGCGTTATACTTTAGTCGCATCCGGCGCCCGAACCACACCGCAAGCGGGCGAATAACGACGATATTTCTGGTGGGGGAACAATATGGATATTACCGAACTTCTCGCCTTCGGGGTCAAGAACGGCGCGTCAGACCTGCATCTCTCCGCCGGTCTGCCGCCGATGATCCGCGTCGATGGCGACGTACGCCGCATCAACGTGCCGCCGCTGGAGCACAAGACGGTGCACGGCATGGTGTACGACATCATGAACGACAAGCAGCGCAAGGACTTCGAGGAATTCCTCGAAACCGACTTCTCGTTCGAGATCAAGGGCCTTGCCCGCTTCCGCGTCAACGCCTTCAACCAGAATCGTGGCGCCGGCGCGGTGTTCCGTACCATTCCCTCCAAGATCCTCAGCCTGGAAGAACTGAACTGCCCGCCCATCTTCAAGGAGATATCCGACAACCCGCGCGGCATCGTGCTGGTCACCGGCCCCACCGGTTCGGGTAAATCGACCACCCTGGCAGCCATGGTCGACTACAAGAACAACATCGAATACGGCCACATCCTCACCATCGAAGACCCGATCGAATTCGTGCACGAATCGAAAAAGTGCCTGGTCAACCAGCGCGAGGTGCACCGCGATACCCTCGGCTTCAACGAGGCCCTGCGCTCGGCGCTGCGTGAAGACCCGGACATCATCCTGGTGGGTGAGTTGCGCGACCTGGAAACCATCCGCCTGGCGCTGACCGCCGCCGAGACCGGCCACCTGGTGTTCGGCACCCTGCATACCAGTTCCGCGGCCAAGACCATCGACCGTATCATCGACGTGTTCCCGGCAGCGGAAAAGGACATGGTGCGTTCCATGCTGTCGGAGTCGCTGCGCGCGGTCATCTCGCAGACGCTGTTGAAGAAGGTGGGCGGCGGCCGTGTGGCGGCGCACGAAATCATGATCGGCACCCCCGCCATCCGCAACCTGATCCGCGAGGACAAGGTGGCGCAGATGTATTCTGCCATCCAGACCGGTCAGCAGTTCGGCATGCAGACGCTCGACCAGTGCCTGACCGATCTGGTGCAGCGCGGCCTGGTCAGCAAGCAGGAAGCGCGCCTGCGCGCCGCCAATAAGGAAGCCTTCAAGTAATCAGAGGACGCAGGCATGGACTTCGATCAACTGCTCAAATTGATGGTGCACAAGAACGGTTCCGACCTGTTCATCACGGCCGGTATCCCGCCCAGCATGAAGGTCAATGGCCAGATCGCGCCGGTGGCCAAGGCCAGCCTGACACCGGACCAGGCCAAGCAGATCGTCTACAGCATCATGAATGACGAACAGCGCGAGACCTTCGAGCGTACGCGCGAATGCAACTTTGCCCTGTCGCGTTCCGGCATCGGGCGTTTCCGCGTCAACGTGTTCCAGCAGCGCAATCAGGTGGGCATGGTGCTGCGTAAGATCGAAACCAAGATACCGACGTTCACCGATCTCAATCTGCCCCCCATCCTGGCCGACATCGCCATGACCAAGCGCGGCATCGTGCTGTTCGTCGGTGGTACCGGCTCCGGTAAGTCCACCTCGCTGGCGGCGATGGTCGACTACCGCAACAAGAACAGCCACGGCCACATCATTACCATCGAAGACCCCATCGAGTATGTGCATCAGCACGCCGGCTGCATCGTCACCCAGCGCGAGGTGGGCATCGACACCGACAGCTTCGAGGACGCCCTGGTCAACACCCTGCGCCAGGCACCGGACGTGATTCTGATCGGCGAAATTCGCCACCGCGAGACCATGGAGCACGCCATCGCCTTCGCCGAAACCGGCCACCTCTGCCTGGCCACCCTGCATGCCAACAACGCCAACCAGGCGATGGACCGCATCATCAACTTCTTCCCGGAAGACCGCCGCTCGCAGTTGCTGATGGACCTGTCCCTCAACCTCAAGGCGGTGGTGGCGCAACGTCTGATTCCGCGCGCCGACGGCCAGGGCCGCCGCGTGGCTGTGGAAGTGATGATGAACACGCCATTCGTCGCCGATCTGATCCTGAAGGGCGAGGTGCACTTGCTCAAGGAGCAGATGAAGAAGGGTGCGCAGTCGGGCATGCGCACCTTCGACCAGGCGCTGTACGAGCTGTATCGTGGTGGCCACATCACCATGGAAGAGGCGCTGCGTAACGCCGACTCGGCCAACGAAGTGCGTCTGATGATCAAGCTGGGCGACATCGAAACGCCGGAAGAGCTTACTTCGGGTCTGGAAGGCCTGTCGCTGGAAGTATCCGAGGACGAAAAGATCCCGGCGGGTGCCAAGCACCGGTATTGATACAGCCGATGCCGTAGGAGCCGATTGATTTCGGCGCATGCCAGACCGGGCCTGGCGCCATCTCGACCCGTAGCGAAAGGAAATGCGGCAGCATGGCCAAGGTAATGTGCAAGTATCACCCCCAGCGCACCGCGCGCTGGGCCTGTGAGCATTGCCGGATCAATTTCTGCTCTTCCTGCCTTTCCAAAGAGAATCCCGGCGGCCCGCCGTCCTGCCCCCTGTGCCGTAGTCCGGCGGTGGAGGTGGGGGGCGAGGATTTGGTGCCGCCATTCTGGACACGCCTGCCCAGTTTCTTCACTACGCCATTCCAGACCCAGCCGCTGGTGCTGCTGGTGGTGGTCACCCTCCTCAGTGCCCTGGTCGGTTACCGCTCCCTTACGGCGCTGCTGGTGCAGTTGGTATTGCTGCTGGCGTTCTACAAATATGCCTATACCCTGCTGTCCCATCGCGCCCGCGGTCATGATGAGGCGCCCGCCGTGATGCAGGCCTTGAGCGGGCAGGGACTCGACCTGGCGCTGAAGCAGTTTGCCGTCTTCGTGATCCTGTTCGTTCCCCTCGGCGTCATCGGCTCCATGCTCGGTCCTGTTGCCGCCATGGCGTACTACACCGTGGTGATGCTGTGTCTGCCGGCCAGCATCATGGCCCTGGCAGTGGAACACAGCATCGCGGCGGCGGTGAACCCGACGGTGCTGTTTGGCATGATCAGCCGTATCGGACTGCCCTATCTCGCCCTGTTCTTCCTGCTCGGCATCCTCTCCAGCGGCCCCAACGTGGTGCTCGAATGGTTGGCCACGTCCCTGGGCCGCGATTTCATCGCCCTGCAGCAAATGGATGCGAGCGCGGTCGACCCGGAAGAGGCGGCGCGCCTTGCCGAGGATTTCATGGACACGGTGTTCGGGGTGATCATTCCGGCGGGCGTTCTGCTCAACGGCTACTTTACCCTGGTGATGTTCACCCTCATGGGTTATGTGTTGTTCCAGTACCATCATCGCCTCGGCCTGGCGGTGGATGTGGACGTGGAGGCTCTGGCCGCCACCGACCCGGCGCAGGCGCGGGAACATCCGCTGTTGGGCGATGTGGAGGCGATGATTCAGGAGGGGCGGCTGGAGCAGGCGGTGACGGTGCTGCGCGCACGCGTGCTGCAGAACCGCACCGATCGGGTACTGCGCGATCGCTTTCACCGCCTGCTGGCACTGACCGGCGACGTCAAGCGCCTCACCGGTCACGGCGCCGAATATATCGGCATGCTGTTGAAGGGGACGGACCGCGCCAAGGCGGTGCAGGTGTGGCGTGACTGCATCAAGGCCGAGCCGGAATTCAGACTGGACAGCCCGGATCAGGTCTATCCGCTGGCGCAGACCATGTTCAGCATCGGCGATTACAAGTCTGTGGTGGCGCTGGGCAACGGTTTCCACAAGCGCTATCCGGGTCATGCCGACATTCCGCGTCTCTACCTGCTGGTGGCGCGCGCCCTGAGTGAAGGGATGAATCAGGAACAGAAGGCCCTGCCGATACTGCAATTACTGGCGCAGCATTACGCCGATCATCCCATCGCCGCTGAGGTGAAACAGTACCTCACCACCGTTACCGCTCTCACCGCGCGGACCTAGGCACAGAACACAAATCCTGTCGTTTATCCCAACTCCAATAAACCGCGGGCAACGCGTGCCTCGTCGGCCGTCGGGAAGTGGGTGACGAGGGTGCGCAGGTAGGCGCCGGCACGTTCCTTTTCGCCCTGGCGGGCGAGCAGCAGCAACGGCGCGCCGAAGGGGTCACGCCGAAGGGGTCACGCCGAACGCCGAAGGGGTCACGCCGAACGCCGAAGGGGTCACGCCGAACGCCGAAGGGGTCACGCCGAACGCCGAAGGGGTCACGCCGAACGCCGAAGGGGTCACGCCGAA